>CAYPQJ010000213.1:0-6872 GCA_964412835.1 uncultured Desulfobacteraceae bacterium
AGCATCCGGCAACGGGCGATGGGGTCATATGTGTCAACCGGATAAGCATGGTTCATTCTTTGGGAGAACGGATGAACCCCGTGGGCCGGAGACCTTGGCATCCCCGGCACGGCAACAGGCCCTTGGAAGCGCAAAGGCCGTTCTCGGTCACTTGGGCGCGGCATCGTCTCTGGCATCCTTTATCAAGGCCGCCCTTTGCGTGTACCATGAAATGCTGCCGCCGCTGGGCGCCATAAAGAATCCCATCCCCGAATTGCTCGAACCCAAATCCTTCCTGATTCCTTCCTCGCCCCGCTACTGGCTCCACGACCGGGCGGACGGCCCTCGAAGGGCCCTTGTGGGCAGCTTCAGCATCACCGGCAATTGCGCCCATGTGCTGTTGGAGGCCTTCGAACCGGAAGCCCCGTTGTTGGAAGACGCTGAAAGACGCGTACCCCTGGGGTCCGGGGACGAAGGGTTGTTTGCGGTGAATGCCCATACCCACGACGGCATCCTTAAAGGGCTTGATCATTTCCACGAATTTGTTCAAGGTCAGCCGGCGGCCCTTTCGGAAAACATGGAAGCCCTTGCCCGGTTATGGTGGCGGCAGAATGGTGCCAAAAAGCGATCCGGGCTTTCGGCAGCCTTTGTGGCCCGAAACCGGGAGGAACTTTTAAAACAGATCGCCCGATTCCAAAATTCCATTGAGACGGACCCCCATAAACGGGTGGGTTCTGAGCGGTCGTCCATTCCCGATGCATCGTTTCAGGACCGGGTTTTTTACAATCCTCAACCCATGGCAATCGGGAACAACCATGGGATCTGTTTCGTCTTTCCCGGTTCCGGGAACAGTTTTTTCGACATGGGGCGGGAATTATTTCTTCAGTGGCCTGAAATACTTTCAAAACAACATGAAGAGAATCTCTATCTGCGGCGCCAGTATCGCCCCGATTGTTTCTGGGACCTTGGAAGACGTCATGATCCCGGGCAAGATCCCAGATACGATTACAGGCATGATTCCAGGGCCATGATATTCGGCCACGTGTCGCTCTGCACCGGAATCAGCGATCTTGTTCAAACCTTCGGCATCAAACCCAACTTTGTCGTGGGCTACAGCCTGGGGGAAACAGCGGGGTTATTTGCCTTGAAAGCGTGGGCGAACCGGGATGAAATGCTGGGAAAAATCCAAAAATCGACCCTTTTTACCCAGGAATTGGCGGGAGAATGCCGGGCCGCCCGAAAACACTGGCAATGGCCGCCGAACAAACCGCTTAATTGGGTTTTGTTCACCATAGACCGGTCCATGGACGCTGTCAGGGCGTTGTTGAAAAATCAAGACCATGTATACCCGTTGATTTCAAATACAAGGGATGAATGCGTCATCGGCGGGGAACGGGGTGCGGTTGAGGCGTTTATCCATGGGATCGGCTGTCGACATTTGCCCATCGAGGGCGTCACCATATCCCATTGCGAGGTTTTAAAAGAAGTGGAAGGGGCCTACCGGGAACTGCATCTGCAAAAAACCGTTCCCCCGCCCCATATGAAATTCTACAGCGGCGCCGGAGGCAAGTCTTATAAAGTCACCCGGGAATCAGCCGCCGATGCCATCCTTTCCCACGCCTTAAACGGTGTTGATTTCCCCAAAACCGTCAAAGCCGCCTATGACGACGGGGCAAGAATATTCCTTGAAATCGGTCCCGGTGCCTCCTGCACCCGGATGATCAACCATATCCTTCAGGGACGCCCCCATGCTGCAAGGTCTTTCTGCATCCAGGGTCAAAACCCGTACTCCCTTGTACTGCGGGGGTTGGGCCAATGCATTGCAGAGGGGATTCCCGTAGAGATGACGGCATTGTACGGCCGGGGTCTCAGCCGTGCCGCGCAATCGAAAAATGGTGACCCGCATGATTCACCGTCCATCCGCATTGAAACGGGCGGGAAGCCCTTTGTCATTCCAAAATTGATGGGGGCTGCCCGAAAAAAGACTAACGTCGCCATTGAACCGAAAGGTTTCAAGAGCCAAGGAAGAAAACCGTTCGAATCCCATGAACTGATCGCGCAGTTTACCAAAACCGAGCAGGCAAAGATCGACGCTCATTCCATGTACCTGAAGTTCTCATCCGAAATAACCGAGGCCATGGGGGATAATCTGGCGCAACAGCTTGCGATCATGGAAAAATCCGGGAGGCGACCCGCCTCAACCGTTTCAGACGAACCTGCGAGGTCCCTTTCCCGCGAGCAATGCATGGAATATGCCATAGGGTCCATAGCAAAGGTGTTCGGGCCAAAGTATGCGGAAATAGACGCGTATTCCACCCGCGTCCGTCTTCCGGATGAACCGTTGATGCTGGTTGACCGGGTGGTTTCAATCGAAGGCGAACCTTTGGTGCTAGGGCCTTTACGTATCATCACCGAGCATTATGTAAAAGATGACGCATGGTATCTTGATTCGGGCCGGATGCCCATCTGCATTACCGTGGAGGCCGGTCAGGCCGACCTCATGCTCTCAGGCTTTGCGGGGATCGATTATCATACCAAGGGGTTGGCCGTGTACCGATTGCTGGATGCGGATATTACCTTTCACCGGCATCTGCCGCTTCCCGGAGAGACCATCCGCTATGATATCCGGATAGAGCGCTTTTTTACGTTGAATGACACCCATTTCTTCAATTTCGAATATGACGGCACCATCAACGACACGCCCCTGTTGACCATGCGAAACGGCTGCGCCGGTTTTTTTACGGAAGAGGCCCTTGCAGCGGGAAAGGGGTTGACCGAGAGTCGCCTGAACAGCGGTCCGGAAAAGGGCAAAGTGGCTCCGGGGTGGCGGGAACTGGCGGCCATGAAGGTTGAATCCTATGATGAAATCCAACTGGACGCCCTTCGTGGGGGCGATTTGGCCGGGTGTTTCGGTCCTTTATTTAAATCCCTTGGTTTGAATCATCCCTTGAGCCTGCCTGGAGGCCGGATGAAGCTGGTGGACCGCATCGTAAATATTGATCCCAAAGGCGGCCGTTACGGCCTGGGGTTGATCCGGGCGGAGGCCGATATTCATCCGGACGACTGGTTTTTGACGTGTCATTTTGTGGACGACCGGGTCATGCCGGGGACCCTCATGTATGAATGCTGCATGCACACCCTTAGGATTTTCCTGTTGCGGATGGGCTGGGTTGCGGAAGCGGAGGACGTTTCCCTTGAACCGGTTCAGGGGGTAACCAGCCGTTTGAAATGCCGGGGCCAGGTGCTTGAAACCACATCGGTGGTCACCTATGAAATCGCCGTCAAAGAGTTGGGTGTCAGCCCGGAACCCTACGCCATCGCTGATGCCAGAATGGTTGCGGATGGAAAATACATCGTTGACATGGAAGACATGTCCATCCGGATGGCGGGGATTATATTTGAAGAGCTGGCGGCCTTATGGCACGCAGAACCGGAACCTAAGAAGAATCAACCGCCGAATGAATTGAAACCGGCGGTTTATGACGAAAGCCGGATCATCGCCTTTACCCAAGGAAAACCGTCCGAGGCCTTCGGTGCGCCGTACCAGATATTTGACGAGAAACGCCGCATCGCCCGCTTGCCGAGAGCCCCCTATCAATTCCTGGATCGCATTACCCATGTGGCGGGGGAACCGTGGAAGATGAAGCCGGGATGCGTTGCCGAAGCCCAATACCGGATTCCCGGGGATGCGTGGTATTTCGCCGCCAATGGCCAGAATATGATGCCCTTTGCTGTGCTCCTGGAGATAGCGCTACAACCGTGCGGATGGCTCGCGGCCTACATGGGAAGCGCTTTAACCAGCCATATTGATTTGAAATTCAGAAATCTCGGCGGAGAAGGGGTTCAATATCTGCCTGTGACCCGCACGTCGGGCATATTGACCACAAGGGTCAGGGTTACCAATGTATCCGATTCCGGGGGCATGATCATTCAGCATTTCACCTTCGAGGTAGAAAGCGCAAAAGGAACCGTCTACAAGGGAACCACCTATTTCGGGTTTTTTTCAGCCCAGGCCCTGGAAAATCAAAAAGGGATCCAGGACGCGGAACTTTATCAACCGTCCCGGTCCCAACGGGAAGGTGGGATCAAGGACGTGAAGTACCCGATCGAACCGCCTTTTCCGGAAGATAAAATGCGGATGGTGGATCATATAGACCTCTTTGTCCCCGACGGCGGACCGAAAGGGCTCGGCTTCATCAGCGGCAGCAAACAGGTGAATCCGGATGAATGGTTCTTTAAGGCCCATTTCTATCAGGACCCTGTTACGCCCGGTTCTCTGGGGGTGGAAGCCTTTATTCAACTGCTGAAATATGCAGCAGCCCAGCGATGGGGCGCGTCATCCGAAACCGTGTTCGAAGGGACGAATGAAAAGCATCAGTGGCTCTATCGTGGACAGGTTGTCCCCACGGATGAGGCTGTTACGGTGGAAGCGGTCGTTACAGAGGTGAATGACAAGGCCCGGCTGATTCGTGCCGACGGTTTTTTGATGGTTGACGGGCGTGTGGTTTACAAACTGACGGATTTCACCTTGAA
Organism: uncultured Desulfobacteraceae bacterium; assembly: GCA_964412835.1. Taxonomy (GTDB): domain Bacteria; phylum Desulfobacterota; class DSM-4660; order Desulfatiglandales; family Desulfatiglandaceae; genus NaphS2. The sequence goes on from CAYPQJ010000213.1 coordinate 4,513, forward strand.
AATGAGATAGAAACTATCCCCAAAAACCCAATTTTTTCTTGACTTGAAATTTTGGAGGACGTACATAAAACAATACAATGATTTTATGACTATTGCCACCAGTGTCTTTTTTCATCTTCAGCTTCAAGAGGAAAGAATATGACCCACGGCATTTGAAAACCCCGCTTCTCAAGAGAGAACGGGGTTTTTTGTTGGGCCGAAACCGGGACCGTTCCATCGCAGGATTTTTTGCTGAAGCTCGTTACAGGGCAAAAGGAATTGTGTGGGGATTATCAACATAGAGTTTATCCGGTTGGCAAACTACACTGTTTCAGGCATTTTTTGACAGGAACATATGTTGCCCTCCTTGGCTGAAAAAATATCGAGAAAACTTTACTTGATAATAGCCTTTTTTACAAGTTATCAGGGAAAAAGATTCTGTGAATAAATGGTTATGTTTCGAGGTAAGCGTTCAAAGCGGTATACCTGTTCATGGAGAATAAGAGAATTATGGGACAGGTTGATAATTACAATTATTTTAACAGTTGCAGGCCTAGAAGGTTTTGCTAAATCAATAAGGAACAATCATGACCAGAAACAATTTGCTGATCTATTTTTTGCTATTGCTGACAATGTGGTCCTGCGGAGGAGGATCGTCTTCAGAAAATGATTTGCAGGAACGGGTCCAGAAGGCGGTTGCTCAGTTCCAGGCACAATGCTCCGGTCTTGAACAAGCCATTGTGCCGGGTGCCGTAGCCGCTGTTGTGGACGTAAGCCACCCACCCGTGGTTGTTTCCAGCGGCACCGCTAACCTGGATACAGGTCGGGAGATGCTCGAAAGCGATCTTTTTCATGCCGGAAGCATCACCAAGACTTTTACAGCTGCGTGGATCATGCAGCTTGATCAGGAAGGACTGCTGTCCATTGATGACGTGGTAGCTGATTACTTAAGTTTTCCCAGGGGAGATGAAATCACCCTGCGCCAGCTTCTGGCGCACACCAGCGGCATCACCTCATTTACTTCCATGCAGGAATTCACTGTATGGTATGAAGAGAATCCTTATCCTACGCCTTTTGAAGTGCTTAAATTCATGAAACAGCATCCCTACCAGTCCTTTGACCCCGGGCATGAATATGAATACAGCAACAGCAACTATTATCTTCTGGGATTGATAGGGGAGCTGGTCACCGGTAAGCCTTGGCATGAAGAAATCCGCAACCGCTTCCTTGATCCTTACCAATTAAGCTCTACCTATATATATGGGCTTGAACAGGGACCTGCTTCCCAGGTACAGGGTTACGCAGCCTGTCCCGAGCCTTCCTGTGAACCGGCTGGTTTCATGACCACTGGTGACGATTCAGCATACCGGCTTGCATGGGCAGCAGGAGGCGTCGTTAGTACCCCAGTTGACCTGGCGAAATGGATGGAAGCCCTTGTTGCAGGTCCGGTGCTTGATGAAATCCGGCGCCGAGAAATGCAGACCATAACCCCGCAATCAGCCGCGGTAATGAAAGCAAGGGGCGAATATTTCAACTTCAATAAGGGGGTTGGCCTTTGCCTGTTCCAGTTTTATACGCCCGAAGCCGGCTTCGGCTGGGGGCATGAAGGACAGATCGGGGGTTTCGGCAATATGGCGGCCTATTTTCCGGACCTGGAAACCGGCCTGGCCCTTTCAGCCAATGAGGTGAGTTCAGATGTGAACACTGGTCTGCAGCTTCTTGTTGATGCCTTGGTTTCCGGATGTTGCGGATCGCCTTGTTCCATCGGCGAACTGCCGGAAGGATGTCGGTCCGTGCGATTCGCGCGATCATTCTGATCGGATTCATTCTACAGGGGTCTCAAATGTCAAATTCAAATGGTCAAATGTCAAATGGGGTCGGACCAAGCAGATAGACATAAATTCAACAGGTTAACTCATAAATCAGGGTATTTTTAGTCCTTAAAAGCATCTTTTTGACCCCAAAAACATGCTTTTAAAAAATCGTAGGCGCCCATTAATTTGGGTTCGTAGCGTGTTGCGAGCATTGACGGCATAACCCAGCGCTGCACCAGACGCCTGATAGTCCTGCTGTCTTAGCGGGGGCCGGTGGGTGGCGCTGGTGAGCTTATCGTTATACGCGGTCAGGGTAGATATCTATGCACATTGAAATCCCAGTTCAAATGGACTCCCACACAAGGCCAAGCAATATCGCGGCATTTCAACTTGAGCCATTCGATCCAACAAAATTTAATGATACGGAAGTGAAGCAGGCTCGGGGAGCAATCGATTGCATCAAGATTATACACACCTGCTTAAAGGCATATTTCGATGGTCAAGTACATATGTCTCACTTTCGTCACCCTAAAAAAGTCAAAAATTGATATTTTTTTTAAATTTCTC
>CAYPQJ010000214.1:0-6867 GCA_964412835.1 uncultured Desulfobacteraceae bacterium
CCCGGATTGGACACGATTTTGGTTGCGGGCGCCGCCACATAATACCCCCCTGAGGCGGCGACAGAACCCATGGATACGACAACCGGCTTTTGCGGGGTAATCTTCTGCACTTCGCGATAGATTTCCTGGGATGCCCCCACCCCACCACCAGGGGAGTTGATCCGCAGGATGATGGCCCTGATGCTATCATCCTTGGCAAATTTTACCAGCTCTGAGGAAATTTTCTTGGAGGAAGAAATCGTCCCGTTTATGGAAACAACACCGATCTTCTCTTCAAAGAGGCCTGTTGAGGATGGGTTGAAAAAATGACGTACCAGAAGCAGCGTGCCGCCCAATACAATTGCCACAACCAGAAGGATGGTCAGTACGATCAATAGTGGGCGGCTTTTTTTTGCCATGGCTACAGGGTCTGTTAACGTTTAAAATCAGTCTTTTTCAGGAGATGCTTTTATGCTGCCGCTCTCGTCTGAAATTTCTTCAACTGCTTTCGCTTCTTCCGGACCCAGATCATTCGGTATGGATTGACGCTCGATATTCATCATTTCCTCCCGCAATAGATCACCCAGGTTTGACGTGGCTTCCTTGCGGTTATTGACATAACTCTTGAAAATCTCCTTTTCACTGGTCTGTTCCAACTTACGAATGGAAAGGCCGATTTTCTTTTCACGGCGCGATACATTTATGACCTTGGTCTGAATGACGTCGTCCAACTGAAATCGGGACAGGGGGTTCCCCCGTTTATCGCCCGAAATCTCAGAAACATGGACCAGTCCCTCGATGCCTTCTTCCAGTTCGATAAAGAGCCCGAAATCGGTAATGTTGGTCACGGTTCCCGTGACGCGTGTTCCGGGTTTATATTTTATGGGAATTTCGTCCCATGGGTCAGGCGCCAATTGTTTGATGCCAAGGGAAAATCGCTCGTTTTCCTTGTCGATATTGAGGACCACCGCCTGCACTTCCATCCCCTTCTTGTACATCTCAGAAGGGTGTTTAATGCGTTTGGTCCAGCTCATATCAGAAATATGCACGAGACCGTCTATCCCTTCATCAATGCCGATAAAGGTTCCGAAATCCGTGATGTTCTTAATCTTACCCTCGATGGTGGTTCCCACCGGATACTTTTCTTCGATGACATCCCAGGGGTTGGGCTCCACTTGTTTCATACCCAGTGAAATACGTTTCCTCGAAACGTCCATGTTAAGAACAACGGCATTGACCGAATCCCCCACACTTAGAATCTGTGAAGGGTGGCGAATTTTACGGGTCCATGACATCTCCGATACATGGATCAGCCCTTCAACACCCTGTTCCACCTCCACAAAAGCACCGTAATCCGTAAGACTGACAACACGCCCGACAATTTTTTCACCAATGGGATAATTCTCTGCTACCTGACTCCATGGGTCCGGTGCCAATTGTTTAATTCCCAGGGAGACCCGCTCCTTCTCCGGGTCAAAATTCAACACTTTGACTTCTATTTCATCCCCAACCCGATGCATTTCAGACGGATGCCCCACACGCCCCCAGGACATATCCGTAATATGGACCAGGCCGTCAATACCGCCCAGGTCAATGAAGAGTCCGTAATCCGTAATATTTTTAACAACGCCTTTCAGGACGGCCCCTTCGTCAATAATCCTGAGCGTTTCCTCTTTTAAGGTGGCCCGTTCCGCTTCAAGAATGGCACGACGGGATAAAACGATATTTCCCCGCCGTTTATTATATTTGACAATCTTGAATTCATGTTCGGTATTCACCAGGCTGTCCATATCCCGGATCGGTCTGAGATCCACCTGCGACCCGGGCAGAAAAGCCTGAAGGCCGATATCTACCGACAGCCCACCTTTAACCCTCGAAACAATTTTGCCCGTAACGGTACCGTTACCTTCGTATATTTCCTTGATCTGATCCCAGATTTTGATTTTCGCGGCTTTTTCCTTGGAAAGGCGGATGACCCCTTCATCATCTTCCCTTCGTTCAAGGAGGACCTCAACCTTGTCGCCCACCTTTGCTGAAATCTGCCCTTGTTCATCCATGAATTCATGAATGGAAATCTGACCTTCGGACTTATAGCCGATATCCACCAGCACATATTCTTTATCCACCTGAACGATTTCGCCGGGGACCACTTCTCCTTCCTGAATGCTCTTCAAGCTTTCTTCATACATCTGCATGAAGTTATCCGCATCCATTGTATCGGCGGTGTCATCACCTGTGCCTTGCCCATCCTCATGGATCACCTGATCATCGTCCTGGGTTGCCGTTTCATCCGTGCCATTTACTGTTTCGTTTTGAGTTAAGAAGTCAGTTGTCTTTTCCATTAACCTGATAACCCCCTCTGGTCTGCTTGCCTTAGCGAAATAATCTGGATTGTTAACTACCAAACCTAAAACAGGATTTCAACTTATTTCCTTAAATGGAGGCCATATGGTTCATCAAACATTGCACCACCTCTTTGATTCCCATTCCCGTGGAATCGAGAATACATGCGTCAGGGGCAGGTTTCAAAGGGGCCAGGGCGCGATTTTCATCCTGACTATCCCGTTTTTTGAGGCTATCCATAACAGCCGTTTTTTCCATTGTTTTTCCGCGTTCCAGCAATTCCATATGCCGTCTTGAGGCCCTTTCCTCAAGGGAAGCCGTCAACAGGAACTTGAACTTTGCATCAGGGAAGACCACCGTGCCCATATCCCTGCCTTCAGCAACGAGTCCCTTATTGACATGGCAGGACATTTTTCTTTGAAGGTTGCACATGGCCTCCCGAACCTCTTTGACGGTGGAAACGGTGGAGGACAGCATGTCGATCTCCGGATTTCGAATCTGTTCCGATATGTCCTCATTTCCCATCATCAACCTGGGAGGGTCCTGGTCTGCCACAAAACGCAGACGTATATTTTCACACAAATGCATTAATTCCATGCCGTTATCCAGAGAAATCCCACCCCGTTTTGCCGCAAGGGCGATGGCACGGTACATGGCACCCGTGTCCAGGTATGCATACCCCATCCTGGCGGCAAGTAAGCGGCTGATGGTACTCTTGCCGGAGCCCGCGGGGCCATCGATTGTTATCACATTAACAACGCTCATAAAATTTTCCTTTTTTTGGTATGTCCTCTCCCGGTTCCCAATCCTTCCGGGCAGGTTTTTCAAAAGTCTGATTTTTTAAAAAACACGGTTGATTTATGATTCGGTTTTGCGATATGATTCACTCTTGAATTTTCAGGGGTTATATCTCAATACAGAGAAAAAGTAAACGGCAAGCGCCGTCCCCAACAGTTTCCATGTGGAAGGTGCGGGATCAGGAATATTTTTAATCGATTTTTCCTTGACTTACAAACACTGATCCTCTATTTTTCCATTCGGTTGCAGCAAGGGACTGCTGTTTCTTTCTGTTTCGGTTTCAGGTGAAAATTTAGTGACCCAATGGCTGCACAGAACCCTTAAGCGGTCTTTTGCTTTGGGACAGGTGGCCGAACAAGGTGCTGTCTACGCGTAACCCGGGAGGAATGATGAACAAGTCAGAATTGATTGAAGCCTTGGCCAAAGAAAAAGATTTACCTTTGAGGAAGGCTGAGGAAGTGGTTAACACGGTTTTTGGAGAGATGGAAAACGCTCTCATTAAAGGAGAGAGGGTTGAAATCCGCGGCCTGGGCAGTTTCAAGGTAAAAGATTATGACGGTTACAAAGGCCGAAACCCCAAAACAGGAGAAATTATCAATGTCGGCCGGAAGAAACTCCCTTTTTTCAAAGTCGGAAAAGAATTGAAAGAAAGAGTCGACATCATATAAGATCACGCACTAAAAGTGAAAGCCCTTGGTCGCGCTAGACGGGGAGTTAGCGGTGCCCCATTTCCCGAAATCCGCTTATGCGGGGTTGAAAATCCTTCTGGAGATCCCTGATTCGAGATGCGTTTTCAACACTTTGGGGTTGATATGGACCTCACGTAACAGGCACTTATAAACCCCGTCAGGTCCGGAAGGAAGCAGCGGTAAGTAAGAAAGTCTGTGTCGTCGAGTGAATCTATATGGTTTCCCCGGGTGGCGAAACCATATCGTTCAGGTTTCGAAAAAGGATGCGCGGCCAAGGACTCTAAAAACGGAATGCTCATGCCGGATTCCCATCTTCTGTCAGAGACGCAACAACGCGCTCCATACCTTCAATATCAAGATCTTTCCCAATATCATCAACTTAAACACGGAACCTTCACCCGGCACGGGGGCACCAGTTGTTCCCCTTATGATTCACTGAACACCAGCCATGATGTGGGGGATTCCGAAAACAACGTAGCGGCAAACCTGATGATCATCAAACAGTCCATGGGTGCCCGTCGAATCTTTTCCACACGGCAAACCCATGGGACCGAGGTCTTGATTGTTGATACAGAGACCATTGAAACGTCGAAGTTCTCATGTCAGGCAGATGCCATGATATCGAATATTTCCGATGTCGGGCTGATGATCAAACAGGCCGACTGCCAGGCGGTGATCCTCTTTGACCCGGCGGAAAATGTGATCGCCAACGTTCACTGCGGTTGGAGAGGAAACGTAAAGAACATTCTGGGGCGGGTTGTCCGCATGATGGCACATCATTTCCACTGCAGGGCAGAGGGTCTTGTTGCCGCCATTGGACCATCTCTCGGTCCCTGTTGCGCCGAATTCATCACCCACAGAGACATATTCCCGCCCGATTTCGAGGATTTCAGGGTTTCTGAAAACCATTTCGATCTCTGGCGCTTAAGTTCTCATCAGCTCGTGATGGAAGGGGTCAACCCAGATAACATTACGGTTTCAGAAATTTGCACCCGATGTCACACGGATCGTTTTTTCTCTTACAGGGGAGAGGGCGTAACCGGACGATTCGGGACCGTTGTCATGCTTAAAGAATAAACCTTCATCCACGAACATTCGTACAAAGAAAGGAACATACCGGAAATGCTCACCAAATACATCATCGTGACGGGAGGCGTGCTATCCGGATTAGGCAAAGGGATTGCGGCTGCTTCAATCGGCCACCTGCTCTCCACGAAACTCAAAATTGTTCCCATCAAATGTGACGGTTATCTTAATGTTGACCCCGGCACCATGAATCCCTTTGAACATGGTGAGGTGTTCGTGCTTGACGACGGCGCCGAAGTGGACATGGATTTCGGACATTATGAACGGTTTCTGGGAGTTCGCTGCAAGTCCAACTGGAACTTGACCATGGGCAAGGTTTTCAACATGGTCAGGAAAAAGGAAAGACGCGGTGATTACCTGGGTAAAACCGTTCAATATATTCCCCATGTGACGGACCTGATCAAAGATCACATCGGGCAGGTTGTAAAGGAAGAATCCCCGGACCTGGTGATTGTGGAAATCGGCGGAACCGTTGGGGACATTGAAAACGAGCTTTTTCTGGAAGCCATGCGCCAAATGAAAAAAGATGTGGGCAGAAACAATATCGTATTTGTACACCTGACCTACGTACCCATTCCCGCCGGCGTCAATGAACAGAAATCCAAACCCACCCAGCAAAGCGTTAATCTTCTGCAACAGCGCGGTATCTTCCCGGATATCATCATCGGCCGATCTCCGGAATTTCTGACACCCGAAATCAAAACCAAGATAAGCAATTTCTGCGACGTCAAGTCTGAGGCGGTTATCACCGGTCTGGATGTGGATGACATCTATGAAATCCCCATCATTTTCGAACGAGAAGGTCTGCCCGAAAATATTCACAAGAAACTCAACATATACAGCCCTCCGGATCTCAGAAAATGGAAAAAGTTGGTGGAGAACATCCGGAATCCCGACAAGGAAATCACCATCGCCATGTGTGGAAAATACACCAAACTCGAAGATTCCTATGCCTCCATCATTGAATCCTTCAATCACTGTTCGGCTCACCTGAGATGCAAGATTAACCTCAAATGGGTTGAGACGACCGAACTCAAAGATGCCTCGCAATTGGGTCAAATTGACGGTTTGGTGGTTCCCGGCGGTTTTGGATCACGGGGCTCCGAAGGGAAAATAGAGGTGATCCGCCTGGCGAGAGAATCTAACATCCCCTTTCTGGGGCTCTGCCTGGGTCTCCAACTGGCCGTCATTGAATTTGCAAGACATGTCTGCGACCTGGACGGCGCCAATTCCACGGAAATGGACTCTGAAACACCCCATCCGGTCATTGACATTCTTCCGGAACAGAGAACTGTGACCGAAAAGGGGGGAACCATGCGTCTCGGCGCCTACCCTGCCCTGCTCACGAAGGGATCGGTGGTACATTCCCTCTATGGCGCCAAAGAAGTCTCCGAGCGACACCGGCACCGTTATGAGGTGAACCCGGACTATCATGAGGCGCTTGAAGAAAAGGGAATGGTGTTTTCCGGCATGAGCCCAAACGGTAAACTGGTGGAGTTTATTGAATTACCGGAGTTGAAATTTTTCTGTGCCACTCAGGCACACCCCGAGCTGAAATCACGCATGGAGTCCCCTTCTCCGCTGTTTTTCGGGTTTGTAAAGGCTTGTATGGCTTGATCAGGCCTTGATCATCGTCTCGGCCATGTTGCGCTTATCAAAGCATTTTGTTGACATGGATTTTTTTGGAATATTGCCATGCCAAAGGAAAATAATGCATGATGGCGCCACTACATTTTGTGCCTGTGTGGATTTTCTAAATTATTCTTTTTGTTGAAGATATCTTTCATTTCCTGTTATGCTGCGGGGAAATCAGTTCATGAGGACGGGAGCGTTGGTTTCAAGGCTGGAATATGTATTCTTTCATTGCGTACGTTTTGATTTCTGTGTTGAGGGCAATGCTGAACTTTGCACGTTGTCCTTTTCTGAAACTGGATAGACGGTAAATCGACCAACCCCTATATGTTGTGGTCAC
>CAYPQJ010000215.1:0-6852 GCA_964412835.1 uncultured Desulfobacteraceae bacterium
AAAGAATCCTTTTTGTGGATGACGAACAGTCTATGGTGAACCTGAACCGCCAGCGCTTGGAGCGGTTGGGCTATCAGGTCAAGAGTACCACAAAACCATTGGAGGCCCTGGAATGGTTTAGGGCTGATCCGGATCAGTTCGACGTGATCATCACCGATATGACTATGCCCCGAATGACCGGCGACAGGTTGACGGCGGAAGTTCTGAAAATTCGACCGCACATGCCGGTGATCATCTGTACCGGTTACAGCGAAAGGATGTCGGCCGAAAAAGCAAAAGGTCTTGGTTTATGCAAATATCTTGAAAAGCCCATAGACTTGCGGAACCTGGCTTCGGCACTTCGAGAGGTCTTGGATGATGGTCCGAGTAGCGCAGTCCCCATGCAGGATGGTGAGGTTAAAAGCTAAACTCAAATCAATATCACCGATTGTCCGTGTCAAGGTATCAAAATTCCGATGAGCCTAAAGAATTTGCCTTTCGATATCGCAGAACTTCACTATGGGTGAGCCCAAAAATTATATAATGCCCTTTGCTACCGTGATCATTAAACAGAAACATTTTAGCGGGCAGGTCCTCATGAGGTGGTGATTTCAAATCCCGGAGGGTTCAGCATATGTTTTTTAACCGAGCAAAGGTCCATTGACCGAACAATCGCCTTTTGATACTTTTTATCAAATCCCTCTGGCAGTTTCAAATTGATGGACATTTTTGTATACATATTGTTTTCCTCATCTCGATTACATGTCATGGTCAATGACATGCCGTCGGGGCTGATATGGCGAGCCTGGCAAAAATCCATCAACAAATCCTTGTCCCTGAAAACACATTGACATTACACACTTTTTTCCCCATACTTCCATCTATTCAGAGATGATCCTTTGGAGGTAATAATGAACGTGTTCAAATTCCGATTTCCAAAAGTTGAATTTTCGTTGATTTTGTTTCTGCTGGCAGCCTTCCTCGGTGCCTGTTCTTCCGATAGCACCGAGGATGAGAAATACTTTGAAAGCAAATGCCTGCGAATGGATTACCTGCATACCGGCAGCAAGGACACGTCTGTCGTGGAATTTATCACGTGGAAGAAGGAACCGTTCTGGGGCGGTCCCCGATGGAACCTGATTGATAACCCGTTAAAGGGCGAATTCGTCATTGATGTATTTGATATGTCAACTCATGAACGAATCTATTCAAAGGGCTTCAGCACCCTGTTCAGCGAATGGCAGACCACAGATGAAGCGTCCCAAACCACCAGGGCTTTCTACGAATCAATCATCATTCCTTTTCCGACACACGAAGTGCTGCTTCGAATTTCCAGACGAGATAAAAAGCAACAATTCCATGTGATTTTCGAAACCGTCTTTAATCCGTTTTCAGACCTTGTCGCGGAATCTGAGCCTCTCGACTATCCGGTCAAAAAGGTCCTGGATGCGGGGGATCCTTCGGAATATGTGGATCTCGTTTTCCTCCCCGAGGGTTATACTCAGGATGAAATGGAGAAGTTTCGACGTGATGTGCAAAAATTTGTGGAGACCCTGTCTTCCTGGGCGCCATACGCTGAGTTTCAGGGTCAGTTTAACATATGGATCGTGGAGGCCCCCTCTGAAGAAAGCGGCACAGACATTCCCCAGGAAGGCATTTTCAGGAACACCATTTTGAATTCAACGTTTGATACCTTTGGCATTGACAGATACCTGACCACATCTGATTTCAAATCGGTTCGTGATCTTGCCGGGGGCGCACCGTACGATGAAATCTGTATCCTCGTAAACCATGATAAGTATGGCGGGTGCGGCATCTATAATTTTTACACCATTTTTACCGCGGACAACGAGTTTTCGAATTTTCTTTTTATGCACGAATTCGGTCATGGATTTGTGGCTCTGGCCGATGAGTATTACAGCTCTGAGGTACCTTACAGCGATTTCTTTGATTTAACGGTTGAACCCTACCAGGAAAACATCACCACGCTAATCGACTTTCAAAGCAAATGGCAGGATATGGTGGACCCCAATACGCCGGTTCCCACGCCCGACGACCCCGTCTACTATAACACGGTAGGCGTTTTTGAGGGCGCTGGATATCAGGCCAAAGGCATCTACCGTCCGTATCATGACTGTACCATGAAGTCCAAAAGCATCAACAACTTCTGCCCGGTCTGTCAAAGGGCCATTCGCAGAACTGTCGTGTGGTATATGGATTGATTTTCAGGAACGAGCTACCGGCTTGTGTAATGGGGTCAGGTCTTTGATTGGCTTATCTCTGGATGATTTCAGAAAGGTCAATCAAAGATTTGATCCTTTAACGCTCTATAAATACAGTTTGCTCTTTTTCTTTGCCAGGGTTTCCGGGGTTTCCTTATCCATTTCCATCTTGAACTGGAATGATCCGGTCATATCGTTGATTTTCAGGATCTCGTCGGGACAGATTTTCAAGCAGTGCAGACAACAAATGCACTTTCCTGCCTTTGCTTCGCCTGTTTCGGCCTCTATCGCCCCAGCCGGACACTCATCCTGGCAAAGCATGCACATGCTGCATTCAGCACCGGACCGCGTGGGAAGCTGTGACACAGCCTTGTAGCGCATTCCTTCAAACTGGTCCAGTTGTTCCTCGCTGTAGGGACCCGGATCCAGTTCATCCACTACCACAGTGTCTTCGCCGGTGAATCTCATGTGAACGGCGTCGGCGTACCGGATTGCCAGTCTCAAATCCTCGTCCCCCGGTCGACCCGCCATGGATCGCCAACCACCCAGGTTGAAGGTGTGTGCACCCAGGAACTCGGCGGAAGCCACCAACGTGAAACCGCGCCGGCTGAGCCTTTCCCGGATATCATAATGGGAGGGATGGACCTGGAAGCCACCATAGGTAAAAAAAGTGGCGCACTTTATACCAGCCCCGTCGAGAGTGGCCAGCCACTCCCGGACCAATCGTGGTGCGCGCATGGAATGTATGGGGGACCCGAAAACCGCCGCCTGGAAAGACGACAGGTCCATACCTGGTTCACGGAACTCAGGCAGGGTTATATCCAGTCTCTCTACCTGGGACCCGAGCTCAGTTAGGCGCGCGGTCATGGTGTCGGCGATTTTTTTAGTGTTTCCCGTAGCGCTAAAGCAGGCGAATAGTATTTTCATTTTTTCACTCCTTAGATTTGGTGAAATATTGTTTTTTATGGGGGAGCACCGGCCCCCCGGGGGGCCGGTGCTCCCCCACGGGCGCTTTCCTCAACCTCTGAATTTCTTGCTATCATTGGGGTTATCTTTTCCATGCTTTTACTCCTACCCGCCCTACACTAATTTTTCAAGGGGTAGGTGTCTCAGTTACATCGGCACGGAGGGGATAGGACGAGGATTAAACAAAAGCGCCCGCGGGACCTTGTTTCCACACGGGCGCTTTTTTGAATATAAAATCTCTTTACAGTCTAATATTCCCCCGGCATGGTTTTGAGTTGGGCCAGTGGAAAAACCGGTCCGTCTTTACACACGTACTGGTCACCGATGTTGCAGCGGCCGCAGATGCCGATACCGCATTTCATGCGCATTTCAAGGGAGAGGATAATCCGCTCCGGGGGAAATCCCAGCTTTTCAAGAACCGGCTGGGTAAATTTAATCATGATGGGTGGTCCACAGACGATGGCGATGGCATTGTCTGCGCTGGTGATCTTCTGTTCCGTAATGGTGGGGACGAATCCCACATTGTATTTCCAGTCGGGATCATCGGTCCCGTCCACGGTGATGTGCATGTTGATGTCGTCCCGCTGTTCCCATGCGGCCAGCTCATCCTTGTAAAGGAGCATGCCGGGACTTCGGGCGCCGTACACCACGGAGATGTCCGCGAATTTGGACCTGTTTTCAGGGTCCAGCATATAGATGATGCTGGAGCGCAGTGTGGTGAAAGCGAAACCACCGCCCACGATAACCACATGCTTTCCTTCCATCTCGTCCCAGGGATACCAGTTGCCTAAGGGGCCCCGGAGCCCCATGATATCGCCTTCTTTCATATTATGCAGATGGGAGGTGACGAGCCCCACCTTGTTGACTGTAAAGGCCACAAACCCCTTTTCCGTCGGCGAGGACGCGATGCCGATGGGGATCTCTCCCTTTCCGGCAATGGATAATTCTCCAAATTGCCCCGGCGTATAGGCGAATTTTTCCTCATCTTCCGGGTTGAGAAACACAAACCTGAAAGTTTTGAGGTTTTTATCCTCTGTTTCCGTGACAATCCTGTCAATGCGAACAGGATAGGGTAAATAAGGATTTCCCAATTGAACCCCCTTCTTTGTTGCGCCGGATATCGCACCCGGCGCATTGCTTACAATCTTTCTATATCAGTGCGGTCAGCACCCGCAACCCGTGTACGGGCGAATAACCCAATTTTAGAACTGGGCGCCCCTACACCTTAAACGCATTCATCAAATTGCAGACTTCCCGGATATCAATGTTCACCGGACAATACCGGACGCAGCGGCCACATCCCGAGCACTGAACACCGTTTTGATATTTGTCCACATAATACTTGAGTTTGTGCATAAACCGCTGCCGAACCCGCTGGAATTTGTTGTCCCTGGGGTTATGCCCTGATCCGTGAAGGGTAAAGAGGGGAAACATGCACGAATCCCAGTTGCGAATCCGGTCCCCCTGTTTTCCCTGGACTTCATCCTGGATGTCGAAACACCAGCAGGTGGGGCAGAGATAGGTGCAGGTCCCGCAGTTAAGACATGCAAACGCCACCTCTTCCCAGAACGGGGCATCAAACAGTTCGGTGGTCACCTTGTCTTTCAATTGATCCGTGGGAACCTCAGTGGTAATTTTTTCCCGGGCCGGCTGCTTCAGATCTTCGGCCGCTGCAAGCGCTCCGTCGTCCGCCGGGTTTCCCGCAGTCTTTTTCAGAAGCGCTTCGCCCTTGTCGGTTAAGGCCTTTGCCAGGAATCGATCCCCCAGATCAAAGAGCAGCACATCCAATCCCGCTTCATGGAATGGACCGCCTCCCACCTGGGTGCAGAAGCATGTGGCGCAGGGCGTATTGCATCCGAGCCCCACCAGGGTGGTGGCTTCAAAATGCTGCGTCCACCAGGGATCCTGATAATCAGGATTGTCAAAGTTGCGTTTTACAATTTGAAAAGCCTGGGCGTCGCAGGGTCTGATGCCCAACACCGCCGAGGGCGAATAGTCCTTGGGTGATTCCTTCAGGATATGGGCATCGTCTTCGGTTTCGTCCAGGGAATATTCAAACATCCTTTCCGATTCCGGATAAATAATGGTTTTGGGGGAAAGCCTGGTGTTTTCATAATCAAAGTCCGGCTTTTTGTTCCCGTCAAGTGGCATGAATGTATGAAAATCGCCATCCTTAACCGGACCGAAAAGTTTATAGGACTCCTTCAAAGTCTCCAGGGTTCCCAGCCATTCTTCTTTAGTGAATACTTTTTCAGTCATATCAGCTACCTTCATCTATTGATGATATCTGTTGGTTCCGTTTATGGCCTATTTGATAAAATCGTTATAGTCATCGGGCCGGTAAATATCCAGGGGCGGTCTTTTCTCCGGATCAAGTCCGGCTTCCCAGTCAAAAAGTTCCTCGGCATCCTTGTTGAGTTTCTTGGTAAACTGTCTCATGGAGATGCCCATGGGGCAGACGCGCTCGCAGGCGCCGCAATCGGTACATCGTCCCGCACAGTGATAAGCCCTCAGGAAGTGAAAAGTCATGGTGTCCGTGGGATCAATGCTTTTTCCCACCCACTGGGGGGCCGATTCATCCACGAAACAGGTGGGACAATAACACAGGGGGCAGCTGTTCCGGCAGGCGTAGCACCTGATGCAGCGGCTGATAAGCCGGGTGAAAAACCCCTGTTTCTTTTCGGGATCCATGGCCTCGATTTTTTCCACATCCGAATAGGGGTTGACATCGGTCTGTTCATCCACCGGGTCGCCCAGCATTTCATCGTATATGACGGGATTGCGGTGCCTGCAAACCGCGCAGTTGCTTTGCAGGAACTTTGCTTTTTCAAAGGTTTCCTCAAAATCATGCCCCTTGACCACAAATTTTGTTCCGTTCTGCTCTACGTCCAGGATTTCCCTTTGTTTCACCGCTCGGGCCACGGCCCGGTGGTCGATCATGCCTTCGCAGGGGATGCCTACAATATAGAGTTGATCCCGCTTGATCTGGTTTTCAATGATATGGGTAACCATGTTTCTCGAGTTGCACCCATTGGCGATGATGCCGATTTTATCCGTTCGTTTGGTCAGGTAATTGCACAGGTTCAGACCGCAAAAGTTGTCCCAGTAGAGCTGGTCCACTTTGTCAGGGTGGTTTACCAGCAGAGGCTCGTTCATCATGGGCACCGTTCCTTTCCGGTAGCCGATGAAGACATCCACCTTTTCCTCTGCAAGCAGCCTTTTTGCAGTTTCCCTGATTTTTTCAGTGTATTTGAGCATTATGCCACCTCGGCTCTCGATTTAACGAAATAACGGGTCGGGCCCAGGGCCTTAACGTCGCCGGCCACCGCATTTGCCACTTCAACAAACTTGGTTGCCTCCGCTGACGATATCCAGGAAAAATGGAGCCTGCCCGGTTCAAGGCCGACATGTTCCAGAAGACCCTTCAGAAGTGCGAATTTCCGTCTTGCGTAATAATTACCTTCCAGGTAATGGCAGTCGCCGGGGTGTCAGCCGGACACCCATACACCGTCAGAACCATGACGAAAAGCCGCCAGTACGAATTTCGGGGTGACCCGCGCCGAGCAGGGTACCCGGATGATCCTGAAATTGGGCGGGTATTGAAATCGGTTTACACCCGCCAGGTCCGCTGCACCGTAACTGCACCAGTTACAGAGAAAGGTTGTGATTTTTGGTTCCCAATCGC
>CAYPQJ010000216.1:0-6851 GCA_964412835.1 uncultured Desulfobacteraceae bacterium
ATGTGGTCGAACTGGAAAGGGAGACGGCCATCAAAATGGCCGTTGATGCGGCTCTAAAAGAAGACCTGATACTCATTGCCGGAAAAGGGCATGAAGATTACCAGATTATAGGAAAAACAAGACGGGCTTTTGACGACCGCCTGGTGGCGGCCCGGACCGCCTCACTTTCTTGAGTTGAGCAAAGGAAAAATATGACGGCTGTATGGGGAAAAATATCTTCAAAAGAAATCATGGCAACTGTAAAGGGCCATATGGTTTCCGGAGACCCCCAAGCCCGTTTTTCCGGTTTCAATTCCGATTCGAGGACTGTTCAACGGGGCGAGCTTTTCTGGGCATTGAAAGGGGATCGTTTTGATGGTCATGATTTTGCTTCACGGGCCATTATGCAAGGTGCCTCCGGCCTGGTCGTTCAGAAAGATTTTCCGGATTCCCTAAAAAACGTACCCCCTATTGCCGTCATCGCCGTTGATGACACCCTCAGGGCCCTGGGGGATCTGGCAGCCTGGTGGCGCCGGCAACATGTGGCCAAAGTAGCCGCCATCACGGGCAGTTCCGGGAAAACGACGGCCAAAGAAATGACAGCCGCCATTCTCCAGGTGGGGAACAAAACCCTTAAAAACCCGGGCAATCACAATAACCTCATCGGATTGCCCGTAACGCTTCTCAAACTGGAAAGAACCCATCAGCGGGCGGTACTTGAAATGGGCATGAACCATAAAGGTGAAATCGCCCGTTTGACTGAAATTTCAAACCCCGAAGTGGCGGTTATTCTGAATGTGGGGATGGCCCATTTAGAAGGATTAGGCAATATCGACGGCGTTGCTGAGGCCAAAACGGAAATGATGGAAAAACTATCGCCCGAAGCGAAAATCATATTGAATGGTGATGATGAGATACTGATGAAACACGCCGCCCGATTTGACAGGGAATTTGTCACATTCGGCCTGAATAAGGGAAACAATATTCAAGGCATGGATATCAAACGGTATGGGTCTGATGGGATGCGTTTTGATTTGATCTGTGACGACAACAGCTGGCCAATCACCTTGGGTGTATTGGGTGTTCACAATGTAAAAAATGCACTGGCTGCCGCTGCTGTTGCTTTGAGCCTTGATGAACCCATGGCGCACATTGTAAAAGGCCTGGGAATTTTTTCCGGCATCAAAGGACGGTTTCAAAGCATACCCCTTCAAAAAGACATTCTTCTGATCGATGACACTTATAATGCCAACCCATCCGCTTTGAAGGCAGCACTTCATTCCGCCGCGCCAATGGTAAGAAAAGACGGACGGTTCTTCGTGGGGCTCGGGGATATGCTGGAGTTGGGACAAGCAGCGCCATCCGCCCACCGGGAGGCAGGCAGAAGAATTGCCGATTCAGGCGCTTCGTGGCTCTTCGCCATGGGAATTCATGCGGATGATGTGAAAGAAGGGGCCATCGCTGCGGGCATGCCTTCAAATCGTGTCATCATTTCAAAAACCCATGATGAACTGACCACAAAAATAATTCAGGAAGTAAAGTCCAAAGACATGGTTTTTCTTAAAGGTTCCAGAATGATGCAATTTGAAAAGGTGTCCGAGGTTCTTCAAAGGCATTTCGGATTGAGGTTTGGGGATTCCTCGGACCCGTTTATCCAATAAATCAGGGGGAAAGTGTGAAATGAAAAAGCCAATCAAAGTGCTGGTGGTTGACGATGAAAAAGGCATTCGATTTCTGTTGTCGGAAGCGCTGCTGCATCGGGGTTTTGAAGTTAGCCTGGCCAGAGACGGTCAGGAATCCCTGGAAAAACTGGAGGGAAATCATTTTGATCTGGTGGTAACGGACATCAATATGCCCCGCCTGGACGGGGTGAGCATGTTGAAGAGCATGCGCAAAACAGGACGGGAAGAAAAAATCATTATCATGACGGGTAACCCTTCGGATCAACGGCTCATGGACAAAGACTTACCTCAAGTGGTAACGCACCTCCATAAGCCCTTTGGCATGGAAAAATTCCTGGATGTGGTGATCGCCGCAACAACAAACAACAAAGATAGAGCCGTAAAAAATCAGGCCCATGCAAACGCATATATGTAAAAGGTTCAAAAACACATGCTTTTCAAACTGATATATCTTTTCCATTCGGATTATTCCTGGCTCAATGTATTCCGGTACATTACCTTCAGGACGATCCTTTCCAGTTTGACGGGCCTGACGCTCTGTTTCTTTGTGGGAGCCTGGGGCATTAAAAAACTCCGGAATCTGCAGATCGGCGAACGGATTCGAGAAGACGGCCCTCCCGGTCATCAGGCCAAGGCCGGCACCCCCACCATGGGTGGCTGCCTGATTCTCCCGGCTATTGTGCTGGCAACGCTTCTGTGGGCCGACCCCTTCAACCGCTACATTCAACTGGCCGTTTTTGTGGTCCTTTTCTTCGGCGCCATCGGTTTCGTGGATGATTATTCAAAAGTAACGGGGAAAAACCCCAAGGGCATGAGCGCATCAACCAAGTTTATGCTTCAGATCATGGGTGCCCTGGTGGTAGCGCTAACGCTTTATTTCTCACCGGAATTCGATGCCACACTTAATGTTCCGTTTTTGAAAAACATCGCGCCCGATCTCGGATGGGGGTATATTCCCCTCGCCGTACTCATCATCGTGGGCACTTCCAACGCGGTCAACCTGACCGACGGCTTGGATGGACTGGCCATCAGCCCGTTGATTGTGGCGTTTGCCTGTTACCTGATTTTCGCTTATCTGGCCGGACATGTGAAAATCGCATCATATCTTCAGATTCCCTATCTCCCGGGCGCCGGTGAAATCTCCATCCTCTGCGGTGCAGCGGTGGGCGCGGGATTAGGGTTTCTCTGGTACAATGCCTATCCTGCTGAAATATTTATGGGGGACGTGGGGTCACTTCCTCTTGGCGCCTTATTGGGAACCGTTGCGGTCATCACAAAACAGGAGCTTGTCCTGATTCTGGTGGGGGGGCTGTTCGTGTTTGAGGCTCTCAGCGTCATTTTTCAAGTGGCCTACTTCAAACTGACGGGAGGCCAGAGGATTTTTCGAATGGCCCCCATCCACCATCATTTTGAATTGAAAGGATGGCCCGAGCCGAAAATCATCGTACGGTTCTGGATCATTTCCATTATTCTGGCACTTTTGTCTATCGGTACCCTCAAATTAAGGTAGATCAATTGGATAACGCTCAACATCAAAAATCCCGGCTAAACATCCCCACTTCCAGATTTCTGGTGGTGGGCCTCGGCACATCGGGGTACTGGGCCGCCAGATGGCTGGCGGAGGAGGGTGCAAAGGTCACCTTGAGCGATATCAAAAAAAAATCCCAACTGGCCCCCGAATACGTAAAAGAACTTCATGCACTGGGGGTGACACTGGAAACCGGAGGACACCAAAAAGAGACCTTCCTCTGTGCCGATGCCATTGTTCTGAGCCCCGGCGCGCCCCTGGACACACCATTTATCCGCGCGGCACTTCAAAAGAAAATTCCCGTTATGGGAGAAATGGAGCTGGCAGCGCGACATGTTGACATCCCCATGATTGCCGTTACCGGAACAAACGGCAAGACCACCGTGACCTCATTTCTGGGACAGATGCTTGAAAATGCGGGGTATGATGTTTTTGTCGGCGGCAATATCGGCACCCCTTTAACAGCGTACCTGGCCGGGGGAAAAAAAGCGGACTATCTGGTGGTGGAAGTCAGTAGTTTTCAACTGGATACCATACAACAGTTCAGCCCTAAGATTTCAATGATTCTGAATATATCACCGGACCATCTGGACCGATATGCGGATTACCAGGCCTACATCAAATCCAAATTGAGAATCTTTGAAAATCAGGGGCCCGGACAAACGGTCATCCTCAATGCCGATGACCCGGTGCTCTCGAGTGTTACCCCACCCAACGGCACGACCGTTTTCCACTACGGGTTAAAGAAAAAAGACGGCATAAACGCTTTCATTGAAAATGGAGAAATTGTTTCAGTTGCAAATGGAAAAAACCGGTTCAATCTAAACGCCTTTTCACTGGCAGGCGCTCACAATCTGGAAAATCTCCTGGCCATTGTTCTGGCGGGCCAGGCCCTTGAGCTGGCAGATGAGCCCATTCAAAAAACCGTGGATGAATTCAAAGGACTTCCCAACAGGCTGGAATATACGAACCGGATCAGCGGCATTCAATTTTATAACGATTCAAAAGCAACCAACGTGGATGCGGCCATAAGGGCCGTACAGAGTTTTGACAAACCATTAATTCTCATCGCGGGAGGAAGGCACAAGGGTTCCAACTACCAGCCTCTGGTTGAGGCATGCAGGGGTAATGTAAAGGGAGCGGTATTCATGGGCGAGGCGGCAAGTCTACTGTCCGAGGCTTTCACCGAACGTGTAAGGGCGAAAAATTTTTCGCCCCTACCTTTCTCTTTGGCCGTGAACATGAAGGACGCCGTCTCCAAGGCCTATGGCCTGGCCAAAAGCGGGGATATCGTACTGCTGGCGCCCGCCTGTTCGAGCTTTGATATGTTCAGAGATTACAATCACCGTGGCACGGTTTTCAAAGCCGCTGTCGAGGACCTTTTAAATGGCCGGTAAAACCAAGGTATATGAAGGATACAACCTCATGATCCTCATTCCGGTGATTCTTTTGATCGGCCTGGGACTGCTAATGGTTTACAGCGCCAGCAGCAACCTTGCTGAACACCGTTTCGGGGACAGCAATTTCTATCTGAAACGGCAGAGCCTGTTTTGCATTGTTGGGATCGCGGCCATGCTGATCACCCGATATATCCCCTGCACTTTTTATAAAAAAATGGTGTATCCCTTATTGCTGGTCAGCGCCCTTCTTCTGGCGCTCCTTTTTGTTCCCGGTCTGGGTCGCAAGGTAGGCGGCGCTTACCGATGGATGAATCTGGGCGGGTTCTCTTTCCAGCCATCTGAAGCGGTGAAGTTTTCCCTGGCGGTCTACCTGGCCTATTCCATGAGCAAGAAAGGGTCGGATCTCGAATTATTTACCAAAGGCCTGCTGCCCCACATATTGGTGGTCGGCACATTCATGGTGCTCATCTATCTGCAGCCGGACCTTGGAACAGCGGTCATAATCGGCGCATGGGCATTGTTATTACTGTTTGTGGGAGGCGTCAGACCCCTACAACTGTTATCCCTTTTTCTGCTTGCGGCACCCTTTTTCGTATATCTGGTCTGGAATGCCGAATACAGGGTTAAAAGGTGGCTGGCCTTCCTGAATCCCTGGGACGACCCAAAGGGGATCGGTTTTCAAATTATACACTCATTTCTGGCATTTGGTTCGGGGGGTATTTTCGGCGCGGGCCTCGGCAACAGCAAGCAGAAACTTTTTTATCTGCCGGAACCCCATACTGATTTCGCCCTTTCCATCATGGGCGAAGAACTGGGCTTTGTCGGTGTAGCCGCCACCATAGTGTTGTTCGGGGTTCTGATTATGGGCGGCATTCGAATTGCCCTCAACAGCAAAGATCTTTACAGCAGCTATCTGGCCCTTGGTTTGACCTGTTTTCTGGGCCTTCAGGTACTTGTTAACATGGGCGTGGTCCTGGGACTGCTGCCCACAAAAGGGCTCACGCTTCCCCTTATCAGTTATGGCGGTTCATCCCTGGTGATGACCCTGGCGGGCATCGGGGTTCTGCTGAACATTTCTTCGAGAAACTGACGGATGACGGATGACAGAGGACATAAGATACGATGCATCATCGCGGGGGGCGGGACCGGTGGACATCTGTTTCCAGGGATTGCCATTGCGAGAGAGTTGGAAAAAAGATGCACAGGCGCGACTGTTCTTTTTGTGGTGGGCCGCAGAAGGATGGAATCAGAAATCCTTCGGCGCTACGGTTTTCAGGTGGTGTTTATCGATGTTGAAGGCATGAAAGGCCGCGGATGGAAAAAAGGACTGGTTGTTTTGAGCATGCTACCCGGAAGTCTGGTTCAGTCCATGCGTATTATTAAAGATTTCAAACCCTCACTTGTCATGGGAGTGGGGGGGTATTCATCGGGCCCGTTCTGCCTGACTGCCAGACTACTGGGTGTTCCCACAGCCATTCATGAACAGAATTCTTATCCCGGTTTGACAAATCGTTTGCTGGCCCGGGTGGTGGATCGCATTTTCGTCTCCTTTGCGGAGAGCACACCATATTTCAAAAAGAGGGAAAGTATTCTCACGGGGAATCCGATACGGCGTGAATTGCTATCACCCCCGCAAGATTCATTGCCTTCGAACGACAATTTCACGGTTCTGGCAGTGGGGGGCAGTCAGGGCGCCAGAGCCATTAACGAGGCCTTTGTAAAGGCTTATGGTATTTTGAAAAAATCGGGGAAAACAATCACCTTCATTCACCAGACGGGTCAGTACGATCACAAAAGGGTGGTCAAGGACTACAGGGTCGAAGGACTTGAAGCCAAGGAACTTGAAGCGAATGTGTTTCCCTTTATCAAAGATATGGGTTCAGCCTATCACCGGGCGGACATGGTGGTCAGCCGGGCCGGGGCAACAACCCTGTTTGAACTGGCGGCCCTTGGGAAGCCGTCGATCCTCATCCCCTATCCCCATGCGACCAATGGGCACCAGGAAACCAATGCCCGGTCTCTGGCTCGCTCGGGTGGAGCAACGGTGATGATTCAAAAGGATCTGACCCCTGAAGGGCTGGCGAATACCCTTTCAACTTATATGGACCATCCGGAACGGTTAAAAATGATGGGTGAAGCGGCCCGAACTTTCAGCCGACCGGATGCAGACCGGATCATTGTGGATCAAATTTTAAAGCTAACGGGCCGGGTGGAAAAATGAAACAGTTCGGCAAAGCGAAACATATCCATTTTGTGGGCATC
>CAYPQJ010000217.1:0-6821 GCA_964412835.1 uncultured Desulfobacteraceae bacterium
TTTTGGGTTTGATATCCAGGTCCGCCAGTTTCTTTCCCAGCATGAGCTGGGTGGCAATCCGTGCCATGGAAATGTTGCATACCTTGGAGACCAGCGGAACCGTTCGTGATGCCCGCGGGTTGGCTTCAATAATATAGACCGTATCGTCGGCGATGGCATACTGGATGTTCATCAACCCCACCACATTGAGTTCAATGGCGATTCTTCGGGTATATTCATAAATGGTATCCAGGTGCTTGGCCGAGATGCTGATGGGGGGAATCACGCAGGCGGAATCCCCTGAGTGTATACCCGCCAGTTCGATATGCTCCATGACCGCCGGAACATAGGCATCGATGCCATCACTGATGGCATCGGCCTCGGCTTCGATGGCATTTTCCAGGAATTTGTCGATCAGGATGGGCCGTTCAGGGCTCACGTCAACGGCGGCGGCCACGTAGTGCTTGAGCATTTCCTCATCGTGAACCACTTCCATTCCCCGGCCCCCCAGCACGTAACTTGGCCTGACCATGAGCGGATAAGCGATACGGTCCGCAATTTCAAGGGCCTCTTCCAGGTTGCTGGCCATGCCCGACTCGGGCTGCGGTATACCCAGTTTGCGCATCATGATCCTGAACTGATCACGATCTTCGGCAAGATTGATGGCTTCCGGCGATGTGCCGATAATTTTAACGCCTGCTTCGGCCAGCTCACTGGCAATGTTCAAGGGCGTCTGGCCGCCGAATTGAACAATTACCCCTTCCGGCTTTTCTTTTTCGTATATGCTGAGCACATCTTCAACAGTCAGAGGTTCAAAGTAGAGTTTGTCGGAGGTATCGTAGTCCGTGGATACGGTTTCCGGGTTGCAGTTGACCATGATGGATTCGAACCCTTCGTCCTTAATGGAAAATGCGGCATGCACGCAGCAGTAATCAAATTCGATGCCCTGACCGATCCGGTTGGGGCCGCCCCCCAGCACCATGATCTTCTGCCGGTCGCTGGAATCCACCTGATCGGGGGCGTTGTAGGTTGAGAAATAATAGGCCGCATTTTCAACGCCGCTGACGGGGACCGGTTCCCAGCCCTCCACCACCTCCAGGCTGATCCTTTTTTCCCGGATCTCTTTTTCAGGCACCGCCAGAATTTGAGAAAGATACCGATCCGAAAACCCGTCCTTTTTAGCCTGTATCAAAAGCGCATCCGGTAGATTTTTACCTTTATGGGCAAGAATCTTTTCCTCCAGCGTCACCAGTTCCTTCATCTGTTCAATAAACCATTGTTTGATATGGGTTTTCCGGTGAAGGTCCTCCACACCGGCCCCTTTTCTCAGGGCTTCATACATCATAAACTGGCGCTCACTGGTGGCTTCGGAGAGAAGGTCCATGAGGTCTTCCAGGGATTTTTCGTGGAAGTCCTTGGCAAAGCCCAGCCCGTAGCGGCCGTTTTCCAGAGAACGGATGGCTTTTTGAAATGCCTCTTTATAGTTTTTGCCGATACTCATGACTTCACCCACGGCACGCATCTGTGTGCCCAGTTTGTCCTCGGAGCCCACAAATTTTTCAAAGGCCCAACGGGCGAATTTCACCACCACGTAATCTCCCCATGGGGTATATTTCTCCAGGGTCCCTTCTCGCCAGTAGGGAATTTCATCCAGGGTCAGGCCGCCGGCCAGCATGGCGGATACCAGGGCAATGGGAAAACCGGTGGCCTTTGAGGCAAGGGCTGAGGAACGGCTTGTCCTCGGGTTGATTTCGATGACCACGACGCGTCCGGTTTTGGGGTCGTGGGCGAATTGAATGTTGGTGCCGCCGATGACCTTGATGGCATCAACAATATCATAGGAATATTTCTGGAGTTTTTTCTGAAGTTCCGGATCGATGGTCAGCATAGGGGCCGTACAGTAGGAGTCTCCCGTGTGCACGCCCATGGCATCAACATTTTCGATAAAGCAGACGGTGATCTTCTGGTTTTTGGCGTCCCGGACCACTTCAAGTTCAAGTTCCTCCCAGCCCAGCACGGATTCTTCCACCAGAATCTGATTCACAAAACTGGCGGAAATGCCTCGGGCGGCGATTATTCGAAGTTCTTCCACATTGTAAACCAGCCCACCACCGGTGCCGCCCATGGTGTAGGCCGGCCGGATTACGACGGGATAGCCCAGCTGGTCAGCGATTTTTTCCGCTTCTTCAACACTGAAAGCGGGCTCGCTTTCGGGCATTTCAATGTTCAGCTTGTCCATGGTGGCTTTGAAGGCGATCCGATCTTCGCCCCGTTTAATGGCATCAACTTCCACACCGATGATTTTGACGCCGTATTTTTCCAGAACGCCAGCTTCCGCCAGTGCCGAAGAAAGATTGAGGCCGGTCTGGCCGCCAAGATTGGGGAGCAGTGCATCCGGCCGCTCTTTTTCGATAATTTCGGTCATGGTTTCTAGATTGAGGGCCTCGATGTAGGTCGCTTCCGCCATACCGGGGTCCGTCATAATGGTGGCGGGGTTCGAATTGGCCAGTACGATTTCATAGCCCAGTTTCCGAAGGGCCTTGCAGGCCTGGGTGCCGGAATAGTCAAATTCACAGGCCTGCCCGATGATGATGGGTCCGGAACTGATGATCATTACCTTGTTGATGTCGTCGCGCTTCGGCATACGAGGCTCCTTTTTTAATCTGCGGGTTGGTCTTCTTAATGATGTATTGTCGTGAAATTTGAAACGGTCCCTGGATTGTTCTGCCAAAAGATCGGAGGTTTCATTTTAACTGAAATTGGACTGCCGGATATTAGATAAAATGGAACCTCCATGTCAAGTTGAAAACCGGGCCTTCAGTATTCGGAACGGTCAAAGACTTTTCTTTCGAAATAAAATGAGGTACACTTTTCCCCGACTCGATTCCACGCACACAAAATTGAACATGAGGAGAAAAAAATGGATGAATACCTCTTAAAACGGATACGCACCGAAGCCAAAGCCATATTCAGGGAATCATTGCGCCCTGTGAATCCCTACGGGGCCGTGAAAAACTTTGTGCGGATCGAAAACGACCGGCTCATTCTGGGTAAAGATGGAGAGGACCGGAACACGATTGACCTGAAACAATTTGATCGCGTCTCCCTCGTGGGTGGGGGGAAGGCCACCGCACCCATGGCCAGGGCCATGGAAGCGCTTCTGGGAGATAGAATACACAAAGGACTGATCAACGTGAAATATGGATTTACGGATAAGCTCTCCGTGACCCGGACCGTTGAAGCCGGCCATCCCCTGCCCGATGAAAATGGGGTCAAGGGAACTGAAGCCATTATGGACTTCCTGACAAAGGCCAGTGACAAGGACCTCATCATTTCACTTATATCCGGCGGCGGGTCGGCGCTCCTTTGCCAGCCGGCCCAGGGGATCAGTCTTCGAGAGAAACAGGCTGTAACCGGCATGCTGCTGGATTGCGGCGCCAGCATTGACGAAATCAACGCTGTCAGGAAGCACATATCCGCTGCCAAAGGAGGGCAGATGGCCCGCGCCGCCTTCCCGGCAACCGTGGTCAACCTGATGTTGTCTGATGTGGTGGGGGACAAAATGGACGTTATTGCCTCAGGCCCTTTTGTGCCGGATTCTTCCACCTTTGAAGACGCTCTGGGAATCTTGCGAAAATATGATTTAAAAGACGTTCCCGGCAGTATCGTTCGGCGTCTGGAGGATGGTTCAAAGGGCCGGATTCCCGATACCCCCAAAGCAGGCGATCCGGTTTTTCTTGGCGTATCTAACATCATTGTGGGCAGCAATATCCTGGCCCTTGAAGCGGCAGAGAAAAAGGCCAGGGAGTTGGGATATGACACCGTGATCCTCTCATCTTTGATTGAGGGGGAAACCAGGGACGTGGCCCGGGTACACTGTGCTATTTTGCGAGAGATATGCCGAAGTGGCAGGCCCACCCAAAAACCCGCTTGTATTATTTCAGGGGGAGAAACCACCGTGACCATTCGGGGTAAGGGGTTGGGGGGCCGGAATCAGGAGTTTTGTCTGGCATCGGCCGTTGAAATAGCCGGACTTCCCGAAAAAATGGTTGTTTTAAGCGGGGGGACTGACGGAAATGACGGCCCCACGGATGCGGCGGGAGCCGTCGTGGACCCCTATACGGTGGAACGGGGCGGGAAAATGGGGTTGTCGGCCGTTGATTTCTTGAATAACAATGATGCCTACCACTTTTTTGAAAAAACCGAGGATCTTCTCATGACCGGTCCCACCAATACCAATGTTATGGACGTGAGGCTGCTGCTGGTTCGTTAACCATGCCGTTCCTGCCACCGTTGAAGGAGATAGGGTTTCGCCGTCTCAAAGGTGGCGCAGTCATCTTCAATGGCTTCTTCCGCCTGTTGCATGGACATTTTTTCCGTCCTGATGACAAAAGAAAGGGTGCGGCCGAAATAGAGGGGGATCAGGGAATCCATGGTCGCATCCTCTTCAATGCCCACTTCCCCGTATGAAGCGGCTGTGTCAAAAAGCAGACGGGCCCACAGATCGGTGGGAAAGCTGAACTCCTGTTGTCTCATGTCTTTGATCTCCAGGAGTTTCCTGTAAACATCCGGTGTGAGGATCCTCTCCCATATATCACTGTATTTGTCAAAGCCTGCATGAAACTGATTCAGCAGATTTTCCCGGTTTACGGATACTTCAGGCGGCATTTCCGTTTCGCCCAGACCGAACCCGTAAATGGCGGTGGGGCGGCTGTATTTAACCTTGAGCCAGTAGGGCGAAAACTCTTTCATCAGGGAAAAGATGGTCCCCACAACCTGACGAAACATGGGTCCCAGGTCGCTACCGGGATCCTTGGTGCGGTGAATTTTGGGCCTTCCCATGAAGGCCTGGCAAATCTGGGCCTTGTTGTTCATGGCAAGTGTTGTCATCCAGATATCGATTCCGAAATTGGCCACCGCCTCGTTCCAGGTCTTGCTTTCAAGATATAATGGCGCCAGTTCTCCGCTGAACCCGAAATCCCCGCCGATGGGTTGACGGACCCGTCTGCCGTAGAGAGACCTGGTCATGGGGTAGGCAATGCCGTTGGTAATGGTGCCATCATATTTGTGCCGGATATACAGGGGGGCTACATAGGTAAACCCACTGAAGAGGGGTTCCCCCAGGTGTTTGATCCACTCGGGGGTGATGCTCTTGAGATCAGCGTCCACCACCACCACGGCCTTGGCTTTAAGGTCCACCACCTTTTGAAACAGGTTTTTGAAGTTATTCCCTTTTCCCTTAAGGCCCGGTTCGGTGGAAAGATAAATTTTAGGTGCTTGGGTCGGCGTCTCCAGAAAGGCTTCCCGGGTATGATCCGGCGAGTTGTTGTCACAATTGATGATGACGGCGTCAACCTCGCTGAAATATTTCTGCAGCCCTTTGTCGGCATGGGTGGTGGGATAACTGATGGCGTCTGCTTCTTTGTAGGAAGGGATGCAGACCACCATTTCCGCTTTTTTGATGTTTTCCGGATTTATTTCCTTTTCAAAGCTATCAGGCATGGGCCTTCTCCTTGCTTGTGCTTAAAATATTCAAAACGGCTGCGTTCCAGCCTTTTGGACCTGGATATTTTGTTGTTTCGAGATTTGGGATTTTCTTTTCAAGATCTGGAAAATGATGTTCTGAAAGAATCAGTACCGGAAAATCGGCACGCAACAGCATGGGAAAATCATTTGGACTGTCACCCAGGGCGATGGTGGGGATAGGGTCGGGTTTCCCCTTTGAATGGTATTGCATATTGTACCAGGACGCAATTCGTGCCATGGCCTTTCCTTTGTGGTGGTTGCCCATCAGGTGGTGAAAGCGACCCCCTGAGACGACCATCAGTCCTCTTTCGGCGGCGCTTTCATGAAGCGGCCTCAGATCGTCAGGCGCCTCTCCTTCAAAAATAAAAGGTTCATCATATTCCCGCATGGCAGCAAGACAGGCGGACGCTTCAGTAAGACCCGTCAGTCGGGAAATTTCGGCAACATCCATGTCGGAAAACCCCTTCAGGGACCACCCCAGGCTTTTCCGCATATGGCGCAATGCGCGAATCAAATGGGCGTAGGGAACGCCCAAAGACCACTGCCAAAGGCCTTCCGATCTCTCTTGGCCTTTGATTTCCGACGGAAAAGAATCGGCCGGTGCAACCTTGAAGGTTTCCCGGGGAAAGAATACGCCCCCGCCATTTTCAGATACAAAGGGCGCTGAAAGATTCAATTCACGACGCAATACATCCATTTCAGCCCTGGTTTTACTGGAGACCAGGATCACCGGTACCCCTTTTTTTCGACAATGTTCAAGCGCTGCAAGGGCCTCTTTCCAACCGTAGGTATGGTGATCCAGCAGGGTGCCGTCCAGATCGGTAAAAACCAGATGGGATGGCGGAGATGAATTCCGGGTGAAAAAAGAATCAACCATGAATTGTTCCGTTCCCGCGTTAGGAAAAACGTCTTTTCTCACTTTCCACCACTTCAATCAGATCGTAAAAAATGGTCGGCAGTTTATTGCTCACCCGTTCCCAGGAAACCGTTTGCGGGGTTTCAAAGAGCTGTTTTTCGCTTTTATGTTCCACTGCCAGGATGGCCTGGGCCAGCCCGTTTTTGAGAAATTCGCCGAATTCATTGTGGGAATTGACAAACCTCAAGAATTTCTCCGTCATGCGGTAAGGGGAGGTGAGCATATCCCCGGCTTCAAGGATGGAATGGGTGAAAACTTCCTTGATCAAAAATTCTTCTTTATCGCGGTCGTAAGTGAGGCCGCTGAAATCCGCGTCATCTGAATACTTTTTGACCTGTTCTTCCGCCACGGCCTGGTAAGTGACCGTCAGGTCCCTGAAAAAGGTATCGGAGATTTCCAG
>CAYPQJ010000218.1:0-6797 GCA_964412835.1 uncultured Desulfobacteraceae bacterium
GGGGTACTTTCGGATACGCATCTCTATCAAGTCACCCGGGAGTTTGTCGATATTTATAACACCTATCTGTCCGATGCGGATATGATTATTCATGCCGGAGACATTGTATCTCCTCATATTGTTGATTTTCTGGAAAAAAATGTGTTTCATGGAGTTCAGGGAAACATGGATCCTCTGGAAATAAAAGCCCTGCTTCCCGAAAAAAAGGTTGTAAAAGTGGGAAACCATTCATTGGGGATTATTCATGGCTGGGGGTCCGCCGGTGGCTTGGAGGAGCGTATCCTGCCGCTTTTTCCGAATGTGGATGTGATTATTTATGGTCACTCCCACATTATTAGCAATCATGAAAAAAACGGGGTCTTATTTTTTAATCCCGGCACGGCTACCGGCTACAGCGCCGCCGGTGTGAACAGCATCGGCATCCTGGAGGTGGCGGAAACGGTTAAGGGACGTATTATCCCAATTTAGCGGCTATTTTTGATTTTTTTCCATATCATGGGTTTTCCCAAAAACTTTAGAGGTTGATGACTGAATAGGGAGGTTCGGTATGAAACAGATCAAGGTGCTTATTGTTATTCTTTTTTTGCTTCTTATTGTGGTGCTGTCGGTTCAAAACTACGCAGCCTTAACAACCAAAATCAATTTCAAGGCAAACCTGCTTTTTTTGAATTACCAGACCGCAGACTTGTCCGTATTTCTGATTGCGGTGGTGACGTTTCTCTTCGGTGTGGTGGTTGTCTGGCTTTTCGGGCTCACGGAGCGCCTCTCGTTCAAACGGCAGATCAAAGCCCTTATGAAGGACGTGAAAAACAATGAGATGGAACTGAATTCCTTGCGAAATCTACCGGTTATAAGGGAAGATATGAGTTCAGACGACGATGTGAACCCAGTGCCCCCTCCCGTCAACGCTTGATCATGCATCCTCTTATAGATTCGAAGCTGTCAGACCGGATATATTGAATGTGAAGGAGAGATCCCCATGCTGGAATCAACCTGGCAATGGTTCCTCGGCGGTGGAAGCCAGCAGATTCTCCTGACGGCCATTTTTTTTCTGCTGATCGGGCTGTTCCTGGGAAAACGCATGCGTTCACCCAGGGAAGATAAACAACCGGCAGCGTCAAATAGGGGGGATAGTTCTTTTTTTAAAGGGGTACAATACCTCCTGTCCGAGGACCACGACCAGGCCATCGAGGAGTTTACAAAATCTGTTCAAGTGAATTCAGATACGATCGAAACCTATGTAACACTGGGAAACTTGTATCGATCAAGGGGCGATATCGACCGTGCCATCAGAATTCGGCAAAATATCATTTTACGTCCCAACCTTGATGAACAGATCAAAATCGGCGCGCTTTTCGATCTGGGTAAAGATTACCGGAAAGGTGGTTTCCTGAATCGTGCCCTCAAGACATTTCTTCAAGTCTCTCAAAAAACCCCTGATGATGTGCGAACCCTTAAGGAAATTGAACGGATTTATGAAGGGTTGAAGGACTGGGAAAATGCTTACGCCACCCGGCAAAAAATTGCCGGACTTGAAAAAGGGCATCATGAGCATATTTTAGCCCACCATTTGGTGGAAGCGGGAAAAGTGTATCAGGAAAAAGATGAGTTCAGCAAGGCAAAGACACTTTTCAGTAAAGCCACTTCTATTCAAAAAGAATGTGTTGACGCTTATCTGCATCTGGGAGATCTCCACCTGAAGAAGCGGGAATACAAAAAAGCCATTGCCGCATGGAAAAAGGTGGCCGAAGTAGCGCCCCAATTCACATTTCTGGCCTATGGCCGTCTGGAAGGGGCTTACACCCGGATGAAAAACCTGGAACCGGTTGAGGTTTTCTTAAAAGAATGCGCCCGCAAAAATCCGGATGCTTTTACCCATATGGCGTTGGCCCGCTATCTTTATAACAAGGATGACGTGGAAGGCGCCTTAAAGGAAATCAACAATGCCCTTTCATTAAACCCGGGCTTCTGGGAGGCGAGGCGATTCAGGGGGCAGATGTTTTTAAACAGGGGTGCCTCGGAAGATATATTGGCGGATTACGGTGAGATTATCGAAGGGTTGAACGTTCCCTATCTGAGGTTCAGATGTGCCCAATGCGGTTTTGAGCCAAATGAACTCCAGTGGCAATGTCCCCAGTGCAATCAATGGGATACCATTGGTTTGATCAATGACAACGAGACCCCCGTCGATTCGATTCATTAACAAGAAATGACCCAATTGACCCCCATGCTGAGACAGTTTATGGGCATCAAGGATGCGTTTCCGGATGCCATTTTGTTTTTTCGCATGGGTGATTTTTACGAAATGTTTTTTGAAGATGCCCGGGTTGCGGCTAAAATCCTGGGCATCACACTAACCTCCCGGGGCTCTTTCAACGGCAAAAAAGTCCCCATGTGCGGTATCCCGTACCACGCATATCAATCCTACATCGGTAAACTCGTTGACAGTGGCTGGAAGGTGGCGGTCTGTGAGCAGGTGGAAGACCCGAAAGCCGCAAAGGGAATCGTGAAGCGAGAAGTCGTTCGCGTTGTTACCCCCGGGTCCCTGGTGGATGAAAAAGAATTCGACCGGAAGACCAATCTTTTCATGGCGGCCATCTGGGGTGAAAACGGCGTTTACGGGCTGGCCCATGCGGATCTTTCCACGGGTGAATTTCGGCTGACGGAGATCAATTCCTTTGAGAACCTGTTGGAAGAACTGGGAAGAATTGACCCGGCTGAATTATTGTTTTCGGAACTTGATCGGAAGACCCGGCAAAAGGATTTTTCAAGGTATCGGCTTGAAATACTGGATGAGGAAACCTTTGATCCCCGGAAGGCGGATGAGTTGCTGAAAGAGCAGCTTTCGGTCAGGTCTCTGATAGGGTTTGGATGTGAAAACATGCCAAGCGGTATCATTGCTGCGGGCGCCCTCGTTGCCTATCTCAGAGAGACCCAGAAAGAATTTCCGCCCCATATCAAAGAAATTGTTACCTATCATATGGGTGAGTTCATGATCCTGGACACATCCACCTGTACCCATCTGGAATTGTTGCAAACCATCCGGGACCATTCAAAAAAAGGATCATTGTGCCAAATCCTCGATCAATCGGTCACCCCCATGGGCAGCCGCCTGCTGAAGAACTGGATCGCTTACCCCCTGGTTCATGTGGAACCCATTCAAGAACGTCTGGCGGCGGTTGCTTGCCTGAAGGATGATCCGGCTTTGAGGCAGGCGCTTCGAAGTGAATTGGGAGAGATTTACGATATGGCCCGGTTGAACGGCAAAATTGCCATGAAAAGGGCCAATGCAAGGGATCTACTGGCACTTAAAGCCTCCATCCTGACACTTCCCGCCGTGAAAAAAGCGATTTCAGGATCTTCAAGCATCCTGTTGTCCAGGCTGGCTTCTAATTTGGACGTTCTCCATGATGTGGCCTGTTTGATTCAGGAAGCCATCCATGAGGATCCGCCGGTTTCCATCAAAGACGGCGGCATTATCCGTGGGGGGTACAGTGAAGCGTTGGACAAGCTGGTCACCTTGAGCCGGGATGGAAAGAGCTGGATTGCGGGTTTTGCGGCTTCCGAAAAGGAGCGAACCGGCATCAGCAGTTTGAAGGTGGGGTTCAATAAGGTATTCGGGTATTATATTGAAATCTCAAAAGCCAACCTGAAACTGGTGCCGGAAGATTATATTCGAAAGCAAACCCTGGTTAACGGGGAGCGCTATATTACGGAAGCGCTGAAACAAAAAGAAGGGGAAGTTCTGGGGGCGGAGGAAAAACGGGTCGCCCTGGAGTTTGAAATTTTTGAAAAGATTCGATCAAAAATCAGTGTTCAAAACCAGCGCATAAGGGAAACAACGGAAATTATAGCGTGGATTGATGCACTGGCCGGTCTTGCCGAA
Organism: uncultured Desulfobacteraceae bacterium; assembly: GCA_964412835.1. Classification (GTDB taxonomy): domain Bacteria; phylum Desulfobacterota; class DSM-4660; order Desulfatiglandales; family Desulfatiglandaceae; genus NaphS2. The sequence continues at coordinate 3,887 of CAYPQJ010000218.1, forward strand.
ACAGCGGAGCGCAACAATTACACCCATCCCCAAATCAATGAAAGCACTGACCTGAAGATTATTCAGGGGCGGCATCCGGTGATTGAGCAAACCGTCAAGGGTGAAGAGTTTGTCCCCAACGACATCCATCTGGATGCGAAAAAACAACAGGTCATTATCCTGACGGGGCCCAACATGGCCGGAAAATCCACTATTTTAAGGCAAGCGGCCCTGACGGTGCTCATGGCACAGATGGGCAGTTTTGTACCCGCTAAAAAGGCCGAGATCGGCATCGTGGACCGCATATTCACCCGGGTGGGGGCATCCGATGACCTGGCGGGAGGCAGAAGCACGTTCATGGTCGAAATGAACGAAACCGCCAACATCCTGCGGCACTCATCACCCAGGAGCCTTGTGGTTCTGGACGAAATCGGCCGGGGCACCAGCACTTACGACGGGCTGAGCATTGCCTGGGCCGTGGCGGAGGCCCTTCACGACAGGGCCGGAAAGGGCGTTCGAACACTTTTTGCCACCCACTATCATGAACTGACGGAGCTTGTGACCACCAAAAACAGGGTTAAAAATTTCAATATTGCGGTTCGCGAGTGGAACGACGATATCTTTTTTTTGCGGAAGCTGGTGCCGGGTGGCACCAGCCGAAGTTATGGTATTCAGGTTGCGCGAATTGCCGGTCTTCCGGAGGGCGTCATCGCGCGGGCCATGGAAATATTGAAAAATCTGGAAGGGGACGAAGTAGATGAAACGGGCCGGCCGCGTCTGGCCCATACGGCTTCAAGAAGTGAGAAAGGTGCTCAGGAAAAATCCATGGTGCAGTTGGATCTTTTCGGATCTCAGGATCGGGAGTTGAGAAAATGGATTAAAGATCTGAATATAGACAACATGACCCCGTTGGAAGCGTTAATGGCATTAAATGATCTGAAAAAGCGGATAAGCTAAACCGATGAGACGAAGAACGCTCTATTTCATATTGACATGCCTTTCGGTGATCCTTCTGGCGGTCCCACCCGGCATTGAGGGCAAAACACCCAAAAAAGCGTCGGAACTTTTTGAGAAGGCGGATCGCTCAAAAAAAGCCCTTTACAGCTCAGCTAAAAAGAAACGCTATCGCCACAACTGGATCAAATGCGCAGCAAAGTACGAGGTGGTCTACGACCGCTATCCGAAAAGTCCTTCAGCCGTCCAAGCCCTTTATCAGGCCGCTGATCTCTATACCGGACTCTACAAATACTCCAATAAAAGCGAAGATCTGGACACGGCCATTGTGCTTTACCGAAAGCTGGTGGCCGAGAACGGAGGTCATTTCCTGGCCGATGATGCCCAATACAAAATCGGGGAGATCTATTACAGAATAAAAAATGACCCGTCCCAGGCCTATGTGGAATTCTTGAAGGTGGATGTCAGGTTCCCCAAAGGAGATATGCGGCCCAGGGCCAAAAAAATGCTCGACAAGCTGGCTGTAACGCTGAACAGAAACGAGAAGCGGAAAAATGGCGCCAAAGGCGCAGCATCAGAAAAGCAGCGGGCCATGGTTAAGAATATCCGTTACTGGTCAACCCCCAACTACACCCGCGTGGTGATTGATGTGAAGGCTCCGGTGAAATATGAACATCACCTCTTAAAGGCTGACCCCGGCCATAAGAAGCCGCGCAGGTTGTACCTGGACCTTCATAATGCCCGGGTCAGCAGGCGTATTGACAGTGTTGTTCCCATCAAGGATGATCTCCTTCAGAAAGCCAGGGCCGGACAATATACGGAAAACACGGTGCGCGTTGTTCTGGATACGGAAAAACTGGTGGGGTACAATGTATTTCACCTCTATGATCCCTTTCGTATTGTGGTAGACGTGCGCGGATTTGAAAAACGAAAAACCGGAACCCAAACAGAGGGTAGGGGCGAAAAATCTTTCGCCCCTGCAGCAAAAAAACGAAAAATAAGAAAAGGCATTCGAAGAACCGAAAAACCGGATCAAACCATTTCCCTGGCCAGGCAGCTGGGCCTGAACGTGAATCGGATTGTCATTGACCCCGGCCATGGCGGCAAGGATCCGGGCTGTAAAACAGACCGGAAATACAAGGAAAAGAATATTACCCTGGCTCTCGCAAAACGTCTGGCAAGCCGATTGAAAAAGGAAATCGGCTGCGAAGTCTTTCTCACACGAAACAAAGATGATTTTCTCTCACTGGAGCAAAGGACCGCCATTGCCAATATGAAAAAGGCTGATCTTTTTATTTCGCTGCATGTCAATGCCCATAAAGACCCGCGGATTCACGGTCTGGAAACCTATTTTTTGAACATGGCCACAGATCAACGGGCCGTCATGGTTGCGGCGAGAGAAAACGCCACCTCGGAGCGGAGCATCAGCGATCTTCAAACCATCCTGAACGATCTGATGATGAACACGAAAATCCGTGAATCGAGCCGGCTGGCGCACCAGGTACAAAAGGGCATGGTGGGAGGTGCCCGTAAGCGGTACAAGGGGATCAGGAGTCTGGGTGTCAAACAGGCGCCGTTTTACGTCCTTATCGGTGCTCAGATGCCGGCCGTTCTGGTGGAAGTGGGATTTTTGAGCAACCGCACTGAACGAAAAAGACTGATGAACAAGGCTTACCAGGAGCGGCTGGCGGCCGGCATCTGTGAGGGCATAAAGTGTTATATCAAAAGTATCGACAGCAGTTATCAGGAAGGTTAAACGCCTATTTCATCATTTCTCCTCGTTCCCACGATCTGCGTGGGAACGCACTGTAGACGCTCAGCGTCCGTTCGCACCGAATAGTGTCGCCGCCGCATCACATCACGCATATCATCGAGAATCTTATTTGACATAGCTTTTTCCCTATTTTATAGTATTTTTCATAATCAAAAAGAGCATACTATATTGAATATTGAAAACAAGCAAATTTGCCTGTTTGTC
>CAYPQJ010000219.1:0-6781 GCA_964412835.1 uncultured Desulfobacteraceae bacterium
ATGCCAACACCCAAAAAAATTCCCACGCGGTATTTCTTTATAGAGAAGAGGGTCCGGGGTATCAAGGAAAGCGCCTGTATCTTACGAAAGAGAGCGAAACAGATGACCCGGAACTCATCAAAAAGACCTGTGTGCGCGAATATCCATCTGTTTTCTGTGAGCCTCATTACCTGGATAACGCATTTTTAGTTACTTTTTCCGTCCAAATGGTTCTTCCTTTGGTGGGAGCGAAATAAATTTCCGCTGTTGTTGCCATCCACTCGGGTCCCGGATGCGTGGCGGTCTGTTTGCCGGAGGCTTGGAAGCGATCAGCGCCCCCTTTTTTGATCCACTCTGTGCTTCACCTTTTTCAAATGCTGAAGGCGAATCCGAGCGCCGGAACACTTGTAAAATTTCATACCCGGCACAAGTTACTGCTCCTTAGCCACAGCACAACGCATTACCGGGAAATGGCAACTGCAGGAAGGCGCACAGGAAACGGAAATCTCATCTGCGAAGCATGAAATAACTTACCCCTGTCCCCATAACGAAAAGTGCCATTCTGCCGGACATGGACTGAACAAAAAAGATGCAGGAAATGAAAATGGAAAGCCATAGAAAATAAACCGTGATTTTCTTGGCTTTGTGCGAAATCCGCGGACCCGATTCGGTTTCCTCAACAAGCTTGCCGAAAAGCGGATGATGCATGAGCCATCGGTAATGGCGCTCGGACCCGCGTAGGTAGCAGTATGCGGCCAGAATCACAAAGGGCGGAGTTGGAAGGCCGGGGACAATGACCCCAAGAAAGGCCATGCCGACAAAAAAAGTTCCACTGATCGTCCACAAGAACGAAAATTTGGCAGGGAGGATTTTCGTTGCATCCCCGTGGATCCCGGGTTGTCGATTTTCCGGCATTCCCGTGACGTCAGGCAATAGGAGATCTTTTTCACCCATGCATTTGAGATGTTCCACCAGGGATTTTTTATCAACCAAAAGATCATCGTATTCAACCGTTACGCTGGCGCAAAAATGGTTTGCGCGAACACGGTGTACCCCGGGTGTTGAGGACAGATAACCCAACACACCAGAGATCATTTCACTTCGGTGCTTCAGATTTTGGAAAACAAGCCGAAGCCGACCGGGGATGGCGTGAACGATATCAAAGGCAAAAAGGGCGTCATCGGTTTGACCGTTGATATTTTCCGAACCCTCCCGAAATGATGTCTCTTGATGGTTCCGGGTTTCCTTTTTGCTCTGTTGAATAGGGTGAACAGTTCCCATTTTCCGCCGCTAGTGCGCCTGAATATTTTTTCCGAGGCCCTTAATCCTGAACCTCTAAAAGGACTTAAAGTATATATTAAAAAATTGAAATGCACAATAAAAAGACAAAGAAAGACCTATGATTAACTGGAAAGATGTCACCTTCCAATTCAAGTCTAAAAGGGGTTCATGGTAAATGAAAAGGTGGTTTTTGTATATTGGTATCATATGCATTTTGTGGAGTTGTGCTGGGCTTGATCATGCTGGGAACGTGGTGCTTCGAGAGGTGAGGAGCATTAATATGGATAACCCGGAAAGTCAGGAGGAAGAACAGGCGCTGCCCGAAGACTGGGGAGAAGAGGTTAACGAGAAGGAACAAAAAGCCAAGAAATGAGCATCGCTTTGCCTTCGCTGGAAGGCGAATCCGAAAGAATTCAAGGGATAAAAAATAAGCCCATTCCTATTAATGTGTGTATTGCAATGCGAAGCTGAATTCCGTCGGCAGATATTGTTAAGAAGCCGGCATTCAGGATTCCTGATGAATGGAGACAGAATGATGACGAAACCAGTGACCACTCAGTCAAGCGGAGGTTAATTTTTTAATTGGGCCGCATACGGAAAGCAATTGAATTAAGACCAGAAGAAGAGCAGGAACTTGTATCTTTCGTCCGGGAAGGCCTTGGGTGTGGGTGTCCGGACGAGGTGTTTTCCTTTATCCAGATAAAGAAAAAACCCGACGTGTTCCATGGCCTGCCGATCGACTATCTGGTTACAATTGGGGACCGCCTTTTGGTAGGCATCTGCCTGTCGGAAAGCCTGGATAGCGGAATGAGTGAGGATATTAAAAAATCCCTTGCTGCTGGAAAGCAACTACGTGACAGCGCTGGGTTCAACAGGTTCCGCCTTGTTGTCACTTCGGAGGAAGCGGACAGCATCGCCCCGGCGATCCGGGAACAGTTTAACGGCCTCACCGGTTTGGACGACAGGATTCATTTGCATGTCATTGAGCCTTCGGTGATGCCGGAATTTTTGGCAAAAATGCAGGTTTAGCCGGGACCTAAAACCTGCGTTCAATTACCCGGCCACAGGCAGGGTCAATACCGGAGCTCCCGAAGGCGTATTCCCCGCCTGAAGATCGGCCAATATCTGGAGCAGGAGGAAGGTACTCTTTGAGTCCAGATCACTGTCCTCGATAAAAAACCAGTAGTCGCGATTCTGTATGGCGATATAGGCGCCATCGGGCCGGCTCCGGCTCCATTGGATCTTAATCTGCTTTTGATGAAGCTCGCCCCAGTCAAAAGGCCTGCCATCCGTCTTGCGGGTAATGGTCATCAGGCCAGATACTGTTCAAGCTTCTCGCTCAGAGATACGGGCCAGATTTCTTCAAAGAGAAAAGCCTGAATTTCCTCCTTGCTAAGACTTCTCATAATATCCGCGGGCAGATCCCTCAACACTTCCATTCGGCCGGGAAGAGGTTCTTTATTTTCGGATTTTTTTTCTTCCATGTATGTTGAATTCTCCCTTTTTCCTCTGGTTCTAACGCCGGAGCTGGGGAACCAGAACGGATTTTAACAACGAATATCCAATATCGAACAAGGAATGTCGAATTATGAAGTTTTCCTTCGACATTCGTTATTTCCTGTTCGATATTCCAGGGTTCAAAAATTCTTATCCCAGATAGGCCTCTTTGACCTTTGGGTTCTTAAGCAGTTCACAGCTTTGGTCCTCGAGGACCACCCGGCCCGTTTCGATGACATAGCCGTAGTCAGCCAGTTCCAGGGCGGCGCTGGCATTTTGCTCCACCAGAAGCACGGTCAATCCGTCTAGCCGAATTTGGCCGATGATGGCCATGATCTGCTCCACAATCAGCGGTGCAAGCCCCAGTGAGGGTTCATCCAGCAGAAGCAGCTTGGGGGAAGCCATGAGGGCCCGGGCGATGGCCAGCATCTGCTGCTCCCCGCCCGAAAGGGTGCCGCCGCTCTGCCCCCGTCGCTCTTTCAGGACGGGAAAAAGGGTAAAGGCGCTTTCCACCAACGCTTTTCGTTTTTTCCTGTCCCTGTTCAGGTAGGCGCCCAGGATCAGATTTTCCCTTACCGTGAGATCCGGAAAGATACGACGTCCTTCAGGCACCTGCACCACCCCCCGCCGAACGATCTCCTCCGGCGGCAATTTGTTAATCATGTCCCCCTGAAGCATGATCTTTCCTCGGCTGATACCCTGAATACCACTGATGGCCATAAGCGTGGTCGATTTCCCGGCCCCGTTGGCCCCGATCAGGCAACAGATACTTTTTTCTTTGACATTGAGGGATATGCCTTTGAGCGCATGAATTTTTCGATAATAACTGTGCACATTTTCAAGCCTCAACATACGCCTTGCCCTCCACCGAGGTAGGCGTCAATGACCTTTTGGTTTTCTCGAACCGCATCGGGCGTCCCTTCAGCGATGAGTCTGCCGTAATCAAAGACATAGATGTAATCCGCCAGATTCATCATGACCTTCATATCATGTTCAATAATCAGTACGGCGATACCGCCCTCCCGTATTTTTCGAACCAGTTGAATCAGTTTTTCCGATTCCCTGGCGTTCATGCCGGCGGCCGGTTCATCCAGGAGGAGAAGTTTCGGTTCGGACGACAGGGCCCTGGCGATTTCCAGGCGGCGCTGTTCTCCGTAAGCCAGGGTATCCGCCAGATCAAAGGCCTTATCTTCAAGACCCACAAAGCGGAGGAAACGGAGCCCCTCTTTTTCGGCAGATGCCTCTTCTTTTCGCTGAAAACGGGTTTTAAGGAGTGTTTTACCCAATCCGGAATGCATGCGACCATGCCGACCGATCTTTACATTATCCAAAACGCTCAGGTTGAAAAAGAGGCGTATGTTCTGAAAGGTTCTGGCCAACCCCATTCGGCAAACCGCATCCGGGCTCGTTCTGAACCCATAAAGCCTGCGTACTCTCCCGGTGCACAACACGCCTGCGAAATAAAGGCTGAAAAGCCCTCCGGCCACCCCCCATGGCATGGCCATATACCGGAGCGGCACATGGGTAAAAACAATATAAGCAGGCGGGTTCTGATGGGTGAGAAACAAAAGGGCAAAACACACGTCGCTCAAAAGAAAAATAAACATGAGCCCCCATGCCCAGATTTCGTGTCGCATGAGACCCCGGACCAGAAGAAACCGAATAGAAAGGATAAAAAGCCCCAGCAGAAACAGCTCCACTTTGTAAAAGGTCTGGGGCAGGAAAAAGGACCAGAAAAGGGGCAGTCGAATGAAGCCCAGGATTAAGAATATCCATGCGAAAATTCGAACCCGCTTTTTCGCAGCCGTTGATCTGGGGGTTGCCAGTGGGATGTTGTCAAATTTGATTTCCCCGCCGGTGGGATGATAGAGGCAGGATAGACAATTGAAAAAGGTGGTCTTGCCGGCGCCGTTGGGGCCGATAATACCCACAATCTGCTCGGGTGCCACCTTCAGGGTGATCTCTTTTAAAGCCTGCAGTCCCCCAAAGGACTTGGATAATTTCTTAACCTTGAGAAGCGTGCCCATTTAAGTTCTACTCCTCACCGCCCAGCAACCGCGCTTTCGCCTGCTCCGCCTTGCGGCTCCTGGAAAGTTGGAACGGTATAAGCCCTTCAGGCCGCAGCCGCATCATGAGGACCAGAAGCAACCCATAAATCAGATAGCGGGCATTGAACATACTCTGGGGGAGTGCCGTCCGCAGGACTTCGGTCAGGGGAATCAGGATCAGGGCGCCCAGCATGGTGCCGGCAATGCTGCCCATACCCCCGAATACAATGAGGCATAAAATGAGAATGGATTCCCAGAATTTGAACATGTCCGGATGGATAAACCGGAACCACTTGGCGTAAAAGGCACCTCCCATGGCGCCGATGGCGGCGCTGGCGGCAAATGCCATCACCTTGTAGCGGATCAGGCTGATACCGCAACACTGGGCCGCGGTTTCGTCCTCCCGGATGGCGAACCAGGCCCGGCCGAGCCGCGAATTCTCAAGGCGCACCACCACGACCAGAACCACCAGCAAGAGAAACAACGCCAGATAAAAATACTGCCAGCCCTGTGTTAAGGCATACCCGAAAATGGCAGGCGGCGGGATGCCCGGCAACCCCATGGGTCCTCGGGTGAGCCAGAGTTCATTTCGAATGAGCAGCACCACCAGTTCGGAAAACCCGAATGTGACGATGGCAAAATAGTCGCCTGTCAGACGAAGGGTGGGCGCTCCCAGCAGAACGCCCCACAACGCACCGTTTGCTGCTGCAAGGGGCAGAATCACCCACAGGCTGAGATCATAATGGATGGCCAGCAACCCTGATGTATAGGCGCCGATACCGTAAAACCCCACATAACCCAGGTCCAGAAGGCCGGTGAACCCGGGAACGATATTCAGCCCCAATGCCAGAATCATATACAGGACCGCACTGGTCAAAACCCTTAACAGGTAATTGGTGGAAGGGCCCAGGGGAATCCAGGGCAGAATGACTGCCAGAAACAGTATGGCGAGAAAAAGAACGCGGGGGTTTTTGGGGGAGAGCGACATCACACTTTCTCCGCATTCTGTTTCCCGATGAGTCCGGAGGGTTTGAAAAGGATCACCGCAATCATGACGGCATAGGAGATCCCGTCCCTGTATTCGGACGAAATGTATCCTGCGCCCATTACCTCCGCAATCCCCAGGACGCCTCCCCCCAGCATGGCGCCGGGAACGCTGCCGATGCCCCCCAGTACCGCGGCGGCAAAGGCCTTAATGCCGGCCACGTAACCCATGGTGGGAAAAATGGCATTGTAATAGAGCCCCACCAGAACCCCCGCCATGCCGCCCATGGCCGAACCGATGGCAAAGGTGAAACTGATAACGCGATTGACCCCGATTCCCATGAGAGCGGATGCGGTTTTGTCCTGTGAAATGGCGCGCATGGCCATGCCGATTCTGGTTTTATGAATGGTAAGATGAAGGATGATCATGGACAGAAGGGTAATGGCCAGAATAAAGAGTTGAAGCCAGGATAACGATACATCTCCAAAGGTTATGGCAGACTCGGAAAAAAATGGAGGTAAAATATCCCTGGGGTATGATTTGATCTGGCTTCCCCAGACGAGCATCGCCATGTTCTGCAGAAATATGGACATACCGATAGCGGTAATCAACGCGGCCAGTCGAGGGGCTTTTCGCAAAGGACGGTAGGCCACAAAATCGAGCACAACGCCCAAAACGGCACAGATCAACAGGGTCAGCACAAAAGCCGGAAAAAAAGGCATTCCCACAACCGCCACCAGGGTGTAGGCGAGAAAAGCCCCCAGCATGTAGATTTCCCCGTGGGCGAAATTGATCAGCTGGATCACCCCGTAAACCATGGTGTAGCCGACGGCGATGAGGGCGTACACCCCTCCCAGGGTGATGCCGTTTACCAGTTGTTGCAGAAAAAGGCTCGACTGATCGAAAAGGCTTTCCAAGTGTCATGCCTTACTGAAGTTGTTTTTCCGCACCGACCCATTTACCGTTCTTGATTTCTTTGACAAAGGCCTCT
>CAYPQJ010000220.1:0-6738 GCA_964412835.1 uncultured Desulfobacteraceae bacterium
CGGGATCTTTCCTACATGGTATCCCAGGGCACTTTTCGCAACGACCTGTTTTTTCGAATCAATGTGCTTCCCATCCATCTGCCCCCCCTACGGGAAAAAAGCGAGGACATCCCCCTCCTGGTGGTGGCCATCATAAAGGCATTGAACAAAAAGACCCAAAAAGCGTTGAAGGGTGTCAGTCCCGACGTCATGAAAGACTTTATGGCGTATGGTTGGCCCGGCAATATTCGGGAATTGAAAAGTGCTCTGGAGTACGCCTTCGTGGTGACCGAATCGGGCGTCATCCAAAGGGAGAATCTACCGTCCTTTTTTCCCAGGGCCGATGAGAGCGCCACGCCTGAAAAAAAGTTGGCCCCCGGGAGAGACAACCTGGCCCAACCGGATCAAAAAACGGCCCTGCTGGAGGCGTTGCGTCTGAGTGGGGGCAACAAGACGGAGGCTGCCAGATTGCTTGGGGTCCATCGCATGACGGTATGGAATCGAATGAATAAATACGGCATTAGTATTACGAGCCGGTTTGACGAATAGATTTAATTTGCTGTTTCTTTTTTGACATCCTGAAAAAAGATTTTTCCCTGCCATGGAAAAGAATTTTCAAAAAAGATATTCAAACATCATCAAGGTGGGTATCTTTGTTCTGGTGGTTTTTTCCTGTGAGGCCGTTATTATGGCTTCCATAGTGCCCCTGTTCCAGCCCTCTTTATGGGGGTTGATCTTCCTGGACTCCGGCATCCTGATCATCCTCTTGCTTCCGGGGTTTTATTTTTTCCTGTACCGACCCATGGAGAGGCAGATGCGAGAGCGTAGACGCCTTAGCAACGCGCTCCAGGAAGCCGTTGAAGAGGTACGCAGGATCTGCAAGAACCTGAGGCCTCCCATTCTGGACGACCTCGGTATCTTAGCCGCCATTTCCTGGTTCTGTCGTGAGTTCATGAACATTTACCATAACATTCGTGTGGAAATGGAAACCCTGTTAGAGGAAGAAGAGGTTCCCCGTGATTTAAAGATATCCATTTTCAGGGTGTTGCAGGAGGCCTTCAACAATATTGCGAAACACAGTGGGGCCGACCTGGTGCGAGTGGTTCTTAAAAGGAGAGACAAATGGGTAGCGCTTTTGATCGAGGATAACGGGCACGGATTTGATGTGGAGGCGGCACTGGGGCCAAAAGATCCCGATACCGGTATGGGCCTGGCGAGCATGAAGGAGCGGGCAACCCTGTCAGGTGGGTCACTTGACATAGAATCCGCCCCCGGTGAAGGCACCCGTATCAGGGCGTCATTTCCTTCCGTGAAGTAGATTTACGACTCAACAAGGCCTTTTTCGATGGCATAGGCCGTGATGGCGGCCACATTGTGAAGGTTCAGCTTCCGCATCAGGTTGTAGCGGTGTTTTTCGACGGTTTTTGGGCTGATAAAAAGCAAATCGGCGATTTCTTTGTTTTTGTGGCCTTCGGCGATGAGCTTGAGCACCTCCCGTTCCCGCTGGGTAAGCGTATCATTCCATGCTGAGTTCTCAAGGGGTGTCTTTGCCCCCCCCCAGGTATCCTTCAATGACCTTTGCTGAAATGGCGGGACTGAGATACCGGTTTCCTTTCAAGGCACCCTTGATGGCTAGGGAGAGTTCCGCATGGGTGGCATCTTTCAGCACATATCCATCAGCGCCTGCCTGAAGGGCTGCATAGAAGTATTCCTCGGTTTTGTGAACCGTAAGGGTCAGCACTTTCGTTATGGGGAATTTGCTTTTGATCTCTTTAATGGCTTCCAGGCCATGCATCCTGGGCATGGACAGATCCATCAAAACAAGATCCGGGTCAAGTTTTTCAACACAGCTGACGGCCTCCCTGCCGTCAATGGCTTCACCAATGATCTCAAGCTCAGGGAATCGATGAGTGCCCTCACTATTACCACAAATGCTGTCATATGTAAAGATAGAAAGCTATAAGTCGGAAACCCCTTTTCACTTCCGGGGTTTTAGATATACGGTATTTCTAAATCGGATATACCGTATTCTCCCCATTTACATGCGAGCCTGTTGTTTGTAGATTTCGAGGCATGATGTAATTTTTTTGGCGTTATGCTCTCACGAGATTGTTTATTGACAAATTCTTCAAATAATTGTAAAATTTAACCAAGACAATCTATAATCTGAATTTCGCCTACCCGATTGCTCAGAATTAAGGAGGAAAGAGCATGAAAAGACTGTTCGCCTTTACGTTGATAGCTGTTGTGATGTTCACCGGAAGTGCAGTATTTGCCCAGATGTTGGGGAACCCGGCCAACCTCATCGAGAAAGGTCAAATCGATGTGGGCGTTGAGGGCGTCCTTTACACCAAACAGAGTTTTTCTGATTATACGCTGGGCAGATCGTATTCCAACGGCACAAGCGACTCCAGCAGGGTCGGCGCCGATTTTGAAAATGATGCGTTTTACATGGCCACCATTACCTATGGGGTCCTTGACCGGGTCAACGTATTTGCCAGGTTGGGGCTCGCCGACGGTGGCGACTGGCTTGATTATAAGCCGGGCAATAACTGGAAGGGAAAGCTGGAGAGTAATTTTGTGTGGGCTTTGGGGGCTAAATATGACGCAATCAAACTGGACAACGGTTTCGGCGTGGTAATGGGGGCTCAGTATCTGCGGTATGATAACCGGAAAGTGAACGACTGGCAAAGCCAGGAGACCGGCCGGTCAGCCGGCCAGCTCGGCTGGAGTACGAACGACAGCATCGATTACTGGCAGGCGGATTTTGTGCTCAGTACCCATTGGACCATAGGCGCTTTTACACCCTATGTGGGAGCCGGTTACAGCTGGAGCAAGGTTAATTATAACGGGAATTGGACCAGTCAGGATCCCCGGATCGGATGGGTTAAATATGACTCATCATTTGAAAACAGTAATAAATTCAGTGGTCTGATCGGATTTGATGTGGATCTGGGAGAGCATTTCAAGATCAATGCGCAGGGTACATTCGTCAGCCGTACGGCCGTGAGCCTGGGCCTCAGTTACTGTTTCTGATCATTATTTGCGTTCTGAATTGGAGGTGTAGTTAAAAAATACAGGTTTTTTCCACAACATCAAAATTCCAATATGCTGGGGGGTAGAAAATGGTCGGGAAAAAATGTTTTTTTGTTCTGATTGGCTTTCTTTCAATGTTGACCTTTTCACACGTCGTAATGGCGGTACCCTCTCCCCCTGTTATGAGTGTTATCGTCGCTGAAACCAGGGTGATCATCACCTGGAGTGAAGTGGGAGGTGCAACCGGCTATTTTTTCTCCTATGCCCCATCCCCCTATACCGGTCCCGGTTCCATCATCACCCTTGATCTGGGTATGGTCAACACGCTCTCCGCGGATCTCAGCCCCGGCGGTGCCTACTTTACGGGGGTACGGTCCCAGGATAGCACGGGGTTGAGTGTTTTCTCCAATATCGAAGAGGTCAAAATTGCAGAACAGGGCGCCCAGGGTTACCAGGTATTCGGCTTCAACGATTTGGGCATGCACTGTTACGATTCGGATTTTTCCGTATTCAGCATTCTTCCCCTTTTTAATGTGCTCCATGCGCAGGTGATCCGGAAAGGGTCCTCCCCTCAGATTTTGGGCGAATCCGTGAGCGTCAGTTATAAAGCTATGGCGGACAGCGCCGGATCCATCAATATTACCAGCGCGGGAAAAACCAATTTCTGGGACTATGTGCTCCCTCTTTTCGGTGCGGATCTCCCGGTGAATGAAGGGCTTCTGGGGGCGAAGATGCCCGGTGCCGGTAATCCGGCTCAGCCCTTTCACCTGAAATCCGAATTGCCAACCTGGTTTTCGGCGGAGGGGATCCCCATAACCGCTGTGGACGACAATCTCAAGATAAATTCATATCCCCTGATGATGGTCCAGGCGGTGCATACGGACACTTCGGAAACCGTCTCCGCTCTGCCCGTGGTGGTCCCCGCATCCGATGAGATGGCTTGCGGTGCGTGTCATAACACGGGAAATGAGGCGGCCAACCTGCCGGAGGTTCAATGGAGCGACAGCACGGATTTAACGGTTCAGTACAAAGAGAACATCCTGATCCTTCACGATTACAGGACGGGTACGGATCTGGTGAACAGCAAACCGGTGCTTTGCGCATCGTGTCATTACTCCCTTGCGCTGGACCTGGCACAAACCGGGCCGATGGGGCCTCAATTGTTCAACAAAACCATGTCCCGGGCCACCCACGGTTACCATGCGTCACGGATACTGACGCCGCCGGCCAGCGGCAATATCTGTTTTTATTGTCACCCGGGGGAGAAAACGAAGTGCGCCAGGGGTGCCATGGAGACGGCCGGGCTGGATTGTATGAACTGCCACGGAAATATGACTGCGGTGGGGCAGGCGGATCGCCGGCCCTGGATTGATCTTCCCAGGTGTGAATCGTGTCATACCGGGGATGCCGTCGGCAATATCGGTAATCAGATTATCGGGCGGACCACTTACACCGACAGCCCCAGCGTGGCCACCTTCATTATTGCGACCAACAAACGGTTTGCGGAAGAGACCGACACGCTTTATCGAAACAGCAAGGGGCATAACGGTGTTGCCTGTGAGTCGTGCCATGGCAGCCCCCATGCTATCTGGCCCACCCGGGAGGCCAACGACAATTTTACGGCAACAACGATCCAGGGCCACGACGGCATGATCGTCGAATGTACGGCCTGCCACGGGACCGGGTTGTCCCTTAATCTGGACGGTCCCCACGGTATGCATAATGTGAACAGCCAGGCCTGGGTTGATGAACATAAAGAATTTTTTGAGGATTCCCGACAGTCGTGCCAGGCATGCCATGGGATCACCGGAGACGGGACCATGATTTCCAAAGCCGCCGCAGATAGAACCTTTTCCGTGGAGGATGTGGGTACGGTCAATATTTTCAAAGGTACGGAGATCAACTGTGGGTTCTGCCACAAAAATGAGCTGGCTGAAGGTGACGGGGATTAGCCATTAAGAGAATTTCAACTTTCCGGAATTTCCGCTGGGAACTTACCTGATTGACGGTCTACTCTGTTTTGAAGGCAGGAATACGGTATTGTCCCTACTTGAATGCAGAGCCTGCAACGCTTAAAATAGACCAGACCAAATAGAATAAACGAAAAATATCATTAAACTGCGGACTACGGATAGTTGCCGATTGAATTTTTTGGACTTAGAACATAAGGAGAATTGCCATGGGGCGTAGAAGTTTTGATGTTGGGAACAGGCGGGATGCCTTTAAAAGATTTCTTCTTTTCGGGTTGGCGTTGTGGATGGGTGTTGCATTTGTCTCCGGAGCCCATGCGTTTACTTTGAATGTGACAGGCTCCGATGGAAAGCCGGTAACGTCTTATCGATGGCTTCTGGAAGAGGATAATACCAATCTGACGGTGCCCGGCGCCAACGTATCGGACAGTATCAGCAATTCGATCCATAACAGCTATACGCCGGTGGTCTTAAAAGGCACGGCCGGCGCCGCTTCTGTGGCAGTGGATATCCCTGCTTCCATGTTCGATGAGCGGTTCTACATTTCGGTCCTTCCCGCTGAAGGTTACGGTATGGCCGGCACCACCGTCAGTGTGGGGCAGGAAACCGTGAATCTTGTGGTGGAGGCGCTGCCCTGGCCTACGGCCCAGTTCTCCGTTTATGCTTTTCTGGATCACAACCTGATCAATGACGGCCCTGATCCCAATGAACAGGGATTGGGTGGCGCGGGTGTTTTTCTCTATGATTACGCCGGCCAGCTTTTCTATGATGTTTTCGGAAACCCTCTCGGAACCACCTATGTGTTGAACGCGGACGAAACCGTCCAGACAGATGAAACCGGAGCCCCAGTGGTTGATGTCATTGGAAACGGCGTTATTACAACCCTTACCCAATACGATTTTGACAGGGCCATGTATCCGGATCATCCGGACTATGACCCCAAGGCAAACCCCTATAATCTGCAAGTGGGAGAGGCCCTGGTAAAATACATTGTTCCCGGTAAATACGGTATCCGGCTCATTCCACCCGAGGAGGATGACGCCGGTGCGACCATGACCTGGACCCAAACCACCACCATCGAGGGGACCCCCACCATTGACGCCTGGGTTAAGGCCAACGAGCCCAAAGCTTTTGTGGAGGGGTTTGGCGCGGCCTTCTGGCATGCGGCATACGGCTTTGTGAAGTTGAGCCCGGCCAGTTCCCAATATAAAGGGCAGACCCTCAACATGCTGCCCTGGAATATCACGCCACCCCAGGGGACCGCATCCATAGAGGGGACCTTTCGAGTCAATCATTTCTCTCGGCCCCCGACCCTTCAGGGCTATTTTCCGGGACCACCGGTGAGTGATGCCTGGGTCGGTTTGAACGATCCCAACGCGCAGCCGGCTGTGACACCGGCTGGACTCTACGCAGCCATGTGCGATCCCAAAACAGGCTATTTCAAGATTGAACACGTGCCGGCCGGCACCTATACCCTGGTCAACTGGGACGAACCCCTGGATATGCTCTTCGGGTTCAGGACCGTGACGGTTAAAGAGGGTGAAAAGCTGAATCTGGGCAATATCCTGGTTTTTCAGTGGTTTGGACATATCAGCGGAAAGATATTTTACGATACCAATCAGAATGGTTTTCCCGATGGGGATGAGTATGGTCTTGAGGGACAAGCCATGACGCTCCGCTTCCGGGACGGCACCATATACCAGGGCACGGGCACCAATGCGAATGGTGAATACTCCTTTTCCGAGGTGTTTCC
>CAYPQJ010000221.1:0-6707 GCA_964412835.1 uncultured Desulfobacteraceae bacterium
CGCCCATGGCGTAAACCGCCAGCCCGTTCACCTGGCCCACCACTTCACCTTCAAGGTCGATCATGATCGTTCCGCGATCAATCATATCCTGCAGGTGCTCCTCCACCATGCCGGATCTGAATTTTCGGGATTCGATCACTTTTTGTACATGGCTTGCGGAAACCGTTCCTTCCTTTTCCTCGCCTGCCACATAATCGGCTTCTCTCACCAGGTCGGTCAATTGGGGAAAGCTGGTGGAAATTTTTTCCTGGCGGCCCGTCATGCGAACGGCCTGTTCCATCAGGAGCGCCACCGCCGTCCGATCAAAGGGCTTCAGCTCCTCCTCCATGGTTTTCATCCGGATAAACCGTGAAATCTGCTGAATGCTCTCGTCTGTTTTGTCCATGGCGGTGTCAAAATCAGCCCTCACTTTGAACACTTTGTTCATGTCAGGGTCGTAATTGAGCAGCAGGTGATAGAGATAGGCATCTCCAATGACCACAATCTTGATATCCAGATCGATGGCCTCAGGCTTCAGGCCGCTGGTGGTAAACAGGTAAAAGGGATCATAGGTTTGAATTTCGAGCTTTTCACTTTTGAGCGCCCGTTTGAGCGCCTGCCACACGCCCGGCTCCTGGATGGCATCCAGAAGATTGATGATCAAGTAGCCCCCCAGGGCCTTTAAGAGAGACCCGGCCTTGATTTTGCTGAAATCCGTTCGCCAAACGCCGGCCCGATCTACAATCCGTTCAATGCTGCCGAAAATGTTGCGGTATGTGGGATAGCTCTCGACAATAACGGGCGGCGCATTCTGGTCACTGTTGTCCACCAGCAGGTTGACCTGATAAGGTTGAAAACGATCCCCATCGGTAGCCAACGGGGAGGACATACCCGGAATCTGAGGCTGTTGTTGCGGGTTGAAAATCTGCAGGTTGTCCGCCATATCTTCCAGCATGTGTTGAAGATATGTTTTAATCCTTTTGTTCTTGTACTTTTTGGTAAGCGGTTTTGCCAGATCCGACGCATTAACTACGAAGGTCTGTCGGTCCATCTCTTCGATTTTTTCCTGAACCTCTTTTTGCAGGTCTCTCAGTTCAATAAAGATCTGTTCAACCCTTCCTTTGAGTTTGCCATACTTTTCCTTCATGGTTTCGAATTCATCACTGGGGAACCGGCCCTTCTCAACCATGGCCTCAACCTGGTCAATGTGGGTCGGGTTTCCGTCCACCAACGGCATCACTTCAGGCCGTTTGATTTGATCCACCTGAACATCCACCAGGGCAAACCCTTCTTCCTTGACTTTTTCATCGAGGCTTTTGAAAAAACCTTTCCCTCTGGCCTCATAGGTCGCCATGATTTCCTTCTTGGTGTTGATATATTCCTGGCTTTCAAAGATCATGGGGATCTGTTTCTTGAGCAATTCCACAAAGTCATGAAAATCTTTCTTAAAACCGGCACCCTCACCCCCCTTCAGGCGAAGGAGTATGGGCGTCTCCGGATTTTTGAAATTGTTGATATAACAGAGGTCATCCGGAACCCGATCTTTTCTGGAAATCTCTTCCAGCATTTTTCTAACCGTGGACATCCGTCCGGTACCGGGCATACCGGTGACAAAAACATTGTACCCCTGGCTGTCAATGCCCATCCCGAATTTGAAAGCTTCGACAGCCCTTTTTTGGCCCACGATTTCATCCAGCGGTTCCAGATCATCGGTGCTTTTAAAGGGCAGTGTAGCGGGATCAAGCCTCCAGCGGAGTTTATCAAGGGGGACTTCCTCATAAGAAGTTTTTCTGGGCATGGATCAATCTCCTTTTGGATTCGGTTTAAAATCGGGCGATCTCAACTCGGACACGGCGCTTTTTTTCCAGGTCCTGTCTGGGAACCTGAATATCCAATACATCCGAATTCAGGGTCGCTTTGATTTGTTCCGGAACAGCCTTGAAGGGGAGTGGAACGGTTCGTTGAAAAGACCTGAGTTTGCGGACCATTTGCCTGCAATAACCGTCCTTCTCCGCACTTTCCTCTTTCTTGCACCCCTTTATGGTCAACTGGTAGTCCTTCACCGATATATCAAGGTTTTCGGGATCGACACCCGGAAGCACCGCACGGACGATAAAAGCCTCTTCGGTCATAAAGGTCTCAACCAAGATATGCTGCGAAACCTTTTCCTGGAAAAGACCGACCCCGATTCCGGGCCATGATTCTCTGAAAAGACGATCCATATCGCGCTTCATCTTGTTTATTTCCTCGTCCATCCAAAGGATTAATTCACTCATGGCAGGATCTCCTTATTGTAGTCTGTTTATTCACAGCGGCCCTGAGAGACAGGCGAACCATCCAGGTGGACCTGACCCTGCGAGTCAAAAGCAAACCGTCCCCGGGCAATGAGTTCGATGGTGCCGGGAAATATTTTCCAGTCCCCCGCTTCCTTGAGTTGCTCCTGATGGTGATCCACAACCTGTTCAAACCGGCCGCGGTCTCTCACCAGATCTTCCAGGGGTTCCGGAAGTGTTACGGGAAGCGGATCGGAAACCATGAGAAGCGGCCCCGTGTCCACACCGTCATCCGTCCACAGGGTTGAGGATCGCAGGACCCGCTCTCCGGCGGCGATGGCATCTTGAACCGCATGGTCTCCCACGTATTTCCTGTTGCCGTAGGAATCGAGCAGGGACAGGTCGGCCGGATGCACATTTACACATTTGCCAAGCGTCGTATAACTCATATAGCCGCCCAGGGCGATGACATCAATGTGAAAGGCCTTCACCAGCGTCTCGGCCACCCGATCATAGGCCCTTCTTGCCGCAAGCCCCTCCGCATTTGCAACCGTCCGCTTGATGGATTTTCGGGCATGATAACCCCTGATATCATAACTGAAATATGGCAGGGCGTTTTCAAGGGCAATCTTTTCACCGGCGGAAGCACCGTCTGAGCGGTCGCTGAAAATAAAAACGGTCTCAAAGGGAGACCGGCCTTCCTGGGCCCCAAGACCCTTTTCATGATCCAGCAATCGCATGATGTTGGTACCCGAACCGGACATGAAAGCGGCAACCCGCATGGGCCTTCCCCGTTTTTCAGCGTCAAAAATGGGAGTCAGGGTCATGCAGTGTCCTCCCCGAGCAATACTTCAAAAGGCTTCATTTTGTAGGGACTCCCCTGTTCAATGGCGGCAAGGACACTCCCGCCGCCTGTAAAATAATAGGTTTTCGGATCGTCAAGGCCGGCCATATAAATACCGGGGCAGAGATTCTTGAGTTCCTGGAGCGTATCGCCACCCGCATAAAGCTTCGTAGCGGCAGTATTCTCGTTAATGAGCTGATAAAGCGCTCGCGAACCTTCGAAAAACAGCGGCATCAAACCCATCACCGCATTCACAAAAATGGTTCGGGCCGACCCAATAACCTCCGTAACACGCGGGTCCCGAAATGATTTTTCATGGACATCCAGGATATATTGCAGCCGGCTGCCTTCTTTTATTTGCGCGGTTTCAACCGGGCGAGCCCCTCTATCGGTCCGACTCCCGGCGCTGTCCGACTCCACCAGTATCGGCATTTCCAGAATCTTTCCCTCGGTCCGATCCAGATCAACCAGTTCCCTTGCCAGCAATTTGTCTTCCTCGGATACCCCGTTGATGGTCGCCCCGTACTTTGCCGAAAGAAAGGTATTGTACATGAGTCCGCCCAGGATGAGGTGGTCCACAGTATTGTAAAGGGCCTTGAGGGGGCCTATTTTGGTGTCGTACTTGGCGCCGGCCACCACCCCCACAAAAGGTCTTTCCGGTTCCAAAACGCGATACAGATTGGCAATTTCCTTTTGAAGCAGATTCCCTGCAAAAGACGGAAGGCGTGTGGCCACATCATAGGTGGACGCCGCAACGCCCCAGGAGCCGAATGCGTCATTCACAAAGATATCTGCGATGACAGCCAGTTCGGTAGAAAAGGTATCTCTTTCAGGCCCCTTGCTCTGCTCTCCGGCAAACCACCGTGAATTGGGGAGATAAACCATATCGAACGCTCCCTTTCGAAGGGCCTCAAGGGTTGGTTTTATGGAATCATCAATGTGAGTAATCCCTTTCCGGGGATCCACGGGAAACGTCTGTGGGTGGATTCTAACGGGTAGTTTCTGTTCGAGATAGCGCACGATGGGCAATACGGACTGGTCTTCCCGGCATGAAATCATGCCGGTTTTTTTATCCCTGGGGCGGCCCACATGGCTCATGAGAATCGGCTTGCCCCCCGCCGCGGCGATAGCGTAAAGGGTCCCGATGGTGGCATCGATGCGGTAGGGATCCTTGATGATACCTTTTTTGACCACGTTATGGTCTACCCGCAGCAAAACCACCTTATCTTTCAAATCCGCCTGCTGGATCAATTTCAACCGGGGATCCAATTTTCCTTTTTCCATTTGGCATCCTCCACGATTTTGGTTATAAGGTTCAATCACAAAAAAATATATTTGGAATTCTTGCCGAATGGATCTGAAAAGTCAATAAGGTTGATCATATGTTAGTGAGAAATATCAGTGATAAGGAAGTTCTGGATACCACCTACCTGGCCCATGGGGGCGCCATCGCACAGATGATTCTGGATCGGCGAAACCTCAAGGAAATCGGCTTTCTGGCCATCGCCAGACTTGACCCCGGGAAGGAAATCGAGGCCCATGTGGACCCCATGGAGGAAATCTATTTCATCCTTCACGGTACGGGAGAAATGACCGTGGGAGACGAAACCCGGCCCGTGAAACCGGGAGACGCCATTTGGATCCCTGTGGGGGACAGCCATGCCCTGCTGAACACAGGCAAAGAGCAGTGCGTGGTTCTGGTGGTGGCTTCGCCGGCGTGGTAACACGTCAGCGCCCTTGGAAATACTGATTGCGCTGATCTTCATTTTTTCCCTTGCCATGATAAAGGCTTTCTCTTATATTCACTCCCTTCAAACGGATGGGGCACCCTCCAGCCTGGAAAATTGATCTCAAGCACCTCTCGTTCCCACGCTGAAGCATGGGAACCGGTGGAATGGCGGATTTTTGATGAAAGGACAAAAACAGATGGCATACGATGCAAACAAGGATAAGGTATTGGCTTCCTGGGAAAATGAAGAGACAGGGCTTCAGATTTCAATCAACCAGTACGGAGATGCTGATCCCAAAATGCAGATCGGCCCCAGGAGTTACACGCGAAAAGATGGCAAAAAGAGTTCCACCAAAGCCGGTCGGCTCACGGTTGATGATGTGGAATGGCTTGATGAAACCCTTGAGGAAGTCGCCGATAAAATGAAGGAAATCATTCTGGATCAGGCCCAGTCATAGACGTCATGTGACGGGTAAGTGATCAACCGAGAGATTTCCGCACGTGATCGGCGATCTGCCCGCAATATTTTTCGGTCATGGTCATTGTTGCAGCCTCAACCATAATGCGACATAAATTCTGTGTCCCGGAGTAGCGGACCAACACGCGGCCCTCATCGCCCAGATCTGCTTCCACCTGTCGGATGGCTTCCGCCACTTTCGGCACAGTGGCGATGTCGGGCTTTTCCCTGACCGGCACATTGATTAGTTCTTGCGGGTACACGTCCATCATTTGAGACAGTTCGGAAAGCGGCTTTTTTTCTTTCAGCATGACCGCCAGAATCTGTAGCGCCGTGATAATACCGTCACTGGTGGTATGATGATCTGACAGGATAATATGCCCCGATTCCTCTCCACCGACAACCGCCCCCAGCCGCTGCATGTCCTCCAGAACGTACCGGTCCCCCACAAGGGATTCATGACGGCCAATGCCGTATTTTTCACAGGCTTTGGTCAATCCCAGATTGCTCATGACGGTACTGACCACCAGGTTATTTTTCAGCCGACCTTCTTCTTTCAAAGCGCGGGCGCAAATCAGCAAAATATGATCCCCGGTTAATTTTCGGCCCTTTTCATCCACGGCAATGAGTCTGTCCCCATCTCCATCAAAGGCAAACCCGGCGGCAGCCCTTGTTTCCCGAACCCTCGCCTCCAAATCAACGGTGTGCTGGGAACCACAACGGTCGTTGATGTTGATGCCGTTCGGGTGATTGTGGATCACCGCCACATCCGCACCCAGGGCCTTAAAAAGCACGGGCGCAACTTCATGGGTCGCTCCATTGGCCGTGTCCAGAACGACTTTCATCCCCGCCATGGAAAGGGTTTGGGGGAAATGCTGTTTTAAAAATGCCACATACTCTTCCAGGACATTTTCCATACGCTGAATCCGGC
Organism: uncultured Desulfobacteraceae bacterium; assembly: GCA_964412835.1. Taxonomy (GTDB): domain Bacteria; phylum Desulfobacterota; class DSM-4660; order Desulfatiglandales; family Desulfatiglandaceae; genus NaphS2. The sequence continues at coordinate 6,214 of CAYPQJ010000221.1, forward strand.
CCATTTCTTCAGATGCGGGCATGAATTCAAAAAGGGTATCTTTGAGGATCAGGTCCTCGATGACTTCTTCCTGACGATCGGACAGTTTGAAACCATTCTCCCCGAAAATCTTGATGCCGTTATCCTGGAAAGGGTTGTGGGATGCGGAAATAACAATTCCCGCCTGGGCTTTGGTTAGGATGGTGAAATATGCGATGGCCGGTGTGGGCAATACCCCGACGGGGCGGACATCCACACCCATGGATGTGATGCCCGCAGAAAGAGCCCCTTCCAACATGTCTCCCGAAATACGGGTATCTTTTCCGATCATCACGACGGGTTTACGGTCTCCGGCATCCTCCTTGATGGTGACGGCGATGGCCTGGCCCACGCGAAAAGCGGTCAACCCGTCCATGGGGTATAGATTGGCCTCTCCCCGAATGCCGTCTGTTCCGAAAAGTCTGCCCATTGAACTTCTCCTTTTTTTATCTTTTTCTTTTCTTGTTTATGGCAGT
>CAYPQJ010000222.1:0-6689 GCA_964412835.1 uncultured Desulfobacteraceae bacterium
CCCGGTGGATTTCCTTTAAAGATTTACTTGCGGGGTTCCAATCGGGAATGTCATCGGAAGCCAATTCCGCATTACCCATGATAATGGCTAAAATATTGTTGAAATCATGTGCAATACCCCCTGCAAGAGTCCCAACGGCCTCCATTTTCTGGGATTGTTGGAGCTGGGATTGAAGTCTCCCTTTTTCTATTTCCGCTTGTTTCCTATCGCTAATATCCAATACGATACCCTCGTAATGCGTAATATCTCCCTTTTCATCTCTTTTTATCGATGACATATCATCAAGCCACTTTACTTCTCCGTTTTTAGTAATAATTCGATATGGATCGTGAGAGAATTCCTTTCTATCCTCTTCTTCACTGCAAGTTGTAACTTCTTGGACAACTCTTTCCAGGTCATCGGGATGCACCATCGTTTTATAAGACACTTTCCCCGAGGTAAACTCCTCTGCTGTATGGCCAAAGAGTCTTACTACATTATCCGAGACAAATTCTACAGGCCATCCCTCAGCGTTTTTCCAAAGAAAAACAACTGTCGGACTCCTGTTGATGATATCGTAAGCCTTCCTCAACGCCTCCTCAGCTTGCTTGCGATCGGTGATGTCAGCGGATACGATCAAGACCGCCGGATCGTCGTAAGCGAAAAATGGGATCTTGTGTGTTTCAAGCACACTAATGCTTCCGTCGGGGTGCATCATCGTTTCTTCGGGAATATACTTGGGTTTTTCGCTATAGATCACCTTGCAATCGGCAGCAAGCATCCCCTGCAATTCCTCTCCATTCTCACAAATATCCGCGTGAAGCATTCCGGTCATCTCCTCAACTGTGGTGCCATAGAAATCGACCAGCTTCTTGTTGGCCAGGATGAATCTTCCATCAAGGTCCTTCGCACATATGAAAGCTGGTACAATATCCATAACATTTCGCAACAGCTTTTCACTGATTCTCAATTCGTTCTCCACCTGCCTATGTTCAATTTCAGCTTGTTCCAGATCATGAACCCGTTGTTCCAATTCTTCATAGGTCGGTTTGTATGCCATTGAAAAAGTCTCCAGTCCACAAAAGGAAAACCATTATAACATTGTGCACTTTAAAGAAACGTGCATAACACTTCCGTCGCACATCGACGGAATTTCGCAAGACTAGCAGAAGTGTCCTTCTGCTTTACCCGGGATATCAGTCAGATGTTTTGTGCTGAATCGGCAAAACTCGTGGGGAGCTAGCGACTCCCAATAAGGGGTCACCGTGATATTTTATTTCCCCAACAGCAATCCGATCCTTCCGCCAAATTGCGTTAAGATATCCTCATATAATCATACTAGTTTTGTTCAAACTTATGCCAAGGGATTTGACTGCAATCCAGTAATTTCAACCCCCTTGAGTTGGACAAGACACAACGAGCAATCTGCTTGAATCCGATGGCCATTGTTATTTATTGGCAGGAGCCACCGTATAAACATACTCCCCCACGATCTGTCCCATATCCGTGGGAAGGGATCTATCAGAAGCACCGAAGGTCCAACTGGCGGCGTTGGCATTGTTAGCTGATGTAATCGTTTCGGTTCGAAGGGTTTGGCCCGTCAAAACGTCTACCAGTTTCACAGTGACATTCATGTAGGAAGACCCGGCGAACGGTCCTCCCCAAACCCTGGCAGAGGTACCGGCTATCCGCATGTCTTGAATGGAAGGCTCAACCCGAAGGGTTTTCCCTTTTAACACTTTGCCTGTATCTTGGTCGACTTTAGCAAAAACATTCTTTCCTCTCAGATGCGAAATCATGGCTGTTTCAAACTGCCTCAGCGCCTCTGGATAGGTCTGCCGAATCTCATCCGTTGCTTGGACCTCTGCGAATACGACGTTATTAAACCTTTGGGTCAACGGTACGGCATTTTTAACCGATTCTAACGTGGCAGACGACAAGCTGCTATCGGTAGTGCCGGTCGACTGTGTCGTCTGTTGCCCCCCTGCACAGGAACAAAGAAATAGTATTGCTAAGGCCAAGAATACACGGGTATTTTTTTTGAGTAAACAGAACATCTTTTCCCCCTTTTTTTAAAGTGGTAAAGCGCAAAAGCAAAAACCCTCGAACAACATTATATTTTTTTTGGATGATAATACCTGGCCAATCAGGTGCGCAAGTATTTTTTCCACTGAAACATGTCCATTGCGGCCCTTCTTCCCCAGTACAATGTCGACAAGTAATGGCACAATTGGTAAAGAGACACCGATGACCGTGAACCTCCCTCCAGTCCGGTACCACCGGAATCGCCTGCCATTTATGCTGGGCAGCAGCATCTCTGACCCAAAACTAAAGCGCCATTAAAGCTACGCTCTTGCCCCCATAAGCCCATATACGACGCTCCTACGAATAATTAACGAATACCATGGGCAGGGTGATGGGGGAGTCGTCTCTAAAACCATGCGTATATGACCATTTCTTGGGGACGATGCTGGTTTGAAAAACGTTGCGCTCGAAAGTCGGGAGTTGGATAGGGTCAATAAGGTATCCATAAGGATGGGACCCACCCCTGCCGAATTCTCTGGAAAGGGATTCCTTTCCCCTCTTTGCTGCCTACCTCACATGTTTTACAAAATCGACTTTAGCATTGAAACTATATAGAAGCATGGGTAGGATAATTCGGTTTCCCAGTATCGGGTGGACGGTTTTGTTGTAGGGTACGGATTTTTTCCTGTTGCCGCAACAGAGAACTTCTTGAACCTCAATTTACTCGAGAGGTGTTGGGTATAGCGTTGGGCATAAAAAAAGGCTTAAAGACGCTACATCTCTAAGCCATTGTTTTTACTGGCTCCCCGGGACGGACTCGAACCGCCGACAAGGTGGTTAACAGCCACCTGCTCTACCAGCTGAGCTACCGGGGAATAGAACCTGCTCATCAGACAGTGCTGGACTGGAGCCGAATCAACAGAAGACGTCTTTTATCAGATATCCATTTAAGGGTCAATAAATATTTCAAACAATTTTTCGTCCGCTATTCGGCTTGACACCTATGCCCATACCTTTTATTTTGACGGGTACGATGTTTGTCAGTGAGCCCGTTTAGTGCCCACCCATTTTCATCGAACGTCTGCAACTGCCCCAGGGGACTAAGGCGGTTGGCATCTGAGGATTTTTTTCACCAACATCTCTTCGATAGAGTTAAGGATCGTTTCATGAAACAGATTATTCTAGGCACGGCCGGCCATATCGACCACGGAAAGACATCACTGATCAGAGCACTGACCGGTATTGATACGGATCGTTTGAAAGAAGAAAAGGAACGGGGTATCACCATTGAGTTAGGGTTTGCCCATCTGGCGCTGCCCGATGGAAGACTGTTGGGGATTGTCGACGTACCGGGTCATGAGAAATTTGTCAAAAACATGGTGGCCGGGGCAACGGGAATCGACCTGGTAGCGCTCGTCATTGCAGCGGATGAGGGCGTCATGCCGCAAACCCGGGAGCATCTGGAGATTTGTTCGCTTCTGAAGATCAAACACGGTCTTGTGGTCCTTACCAAAGTGGATATGGTGGATGCCGACTGGCTTGAACTGGTGCGGGAAGATGTTTCCGAATACCTGTCGGAGACTTTCCTGGGCGAAGCGCCTATTGCGGAGGTCTCCTCTGTCACGGGGGAGGGTATTCCGGAGCTGGTTGAGCTGATCGGCCGGATGACCAAAGAGATTCCCGAACGCGATATGGGGCATCTTTTCCGACTCCCCATCGATCGTGTGTTTACCATGAAGGGATTTGGTACCGTCATTACGGGAACCAGCGCCTCGGGAAGAATCCGGACGGGCGATGAGGTGACCGTTTACCCTCAAGGAATTTCCACGAAAATCAGGGGAATTCATGTTCACAACCAGGCCGTGGAAGAGGTCCAGGCAGGCCTGAGAACCGCCATTAATCTGCAGGGCATCGAAAAAATGATGCTGCAGCGGGGGAATGTGGTGGCTACGAAAGACGCCCTTCGCTCAACTTACATGCTGGACGTTGTTGTGGATATTCTTTCCAGTGCACCGCGTAAACTCAAAAACAGAGCCAAAGTACGGTTTCATGCGGGCACAGCCGAGATTATCTCGACCCTGGTTCTGCTGGACCGGGATGAACTGAATCCCGGTGAAACCTGTCTGGCTCAGATCAGGCTGGATGCCCCCACCACCGTTCTGAAAGGCGACCGTTACGTACTCAGGAGTTATTCGCCTGTCCGCACCATCGGCGGCGGTCAGATCCTGCATCCCCTGCCCGTGAAGAAAAAACGGTTTCAAGAAAGGGTGCTCAACGAGCTCAAGTTGCTTGATAAGGGAGAAGAACATGAAACCATTGAAATATTTGTCTCCCTGGGACGTTTTCAGGGTGTAGGGGAGGAGGAACTTTCCTTCCTGGTTAACATGAGCCGAAAAAAGCTGACGGAACAACTTAACGCCCTCAAAGCGAAAAGGAGAATTATTCGGTTTGATAAGGAGCGGGGGACCTTGATCCACGCGGATTTCTTGCAAAAAGCCAGAGGTGAGCTTCTGGAAACCCTTTCTGCATATCATAAAGCCTTTCCCCTGAAGCAGGGTCTGGTCAAGGAGGAACTTCGTTCCAGGATGGTCGGCGCTAAAGATCCAAAGCTTTTCAACCACCTCATTCATCAACTGGCGAAAGAAGAAGCGCTGGTTCAGGAAAAAGAGGTGGTTCGCTTGAAGGACCACCAGGTCACCCTGGCCCAGGACCAGAAAGAGGCGCGTCAGGAACTGGAAGATATATATGCCAAAGGCCGCCTCCAGCCCCCCTATTTCAAGGATATCAAATCAAAATTTCAAGGAAATACGGCATCGGAAGTACTGGGGGTTATGGTGAAGGACGGCGTTTTGCTGAAGGTCAAGGAAGACCTCTATTTTCACAGGAGCGCGGTGGAAGCTCTGGAAAAAGAGCTGGTGGATTTTTTGAAATCCCATGGGGAAATCACCACACCACAGTTCAAAGAGATGACCGGCGCTTCCAGAAAATACACCATCCCGCTGATCGAATATTTTGACAAGTCCCAGGTAACGGTTCGGGTGGGCGACAGCAGGGTTTTAAGAAAAAAATGATCGGGGCATTTTGATTTGAAGAAATCCCACCAGGGTTTAATCGCCGCGCTCGATCTCGCTCCAAAAGAGCACGTGGCCGTTGTGGGCGGGGGCGGCAAATCGACCCTTTGTTTCGCACTGGCGGAAGTGTTGGGGCTTACCGGCGCAAAGGTGATTTCAACCACCACCACAAAAGTTTGGCAGGAGGAAGCCAATGCCTTTCCCCGCCTGGTGCTTTACCCTTCTGACGGACCGGGCCCGGAAGCCGTAAAAAAAGGGCTTGATGAGGCCGGCAATGTGTTTGTGGGGAAAGAATTTCTGGAAAATGGAAAAGTTGATGGCATTCCTTCCACATTAGCGGATGAGCTCTTCAGGATGCCGGGTGTAGACTACGTAATCATCGAAGCAGACGGCGCAGCAGGCCGCCCCCTGAAGGCGCCGGCGGCCCATGAACCGGTGATTCCCGAATCCGTAACACATGTGATTGCCCTGATGGGTCTTGAGGCTCTCGGTAAACCCCTGGGGCCGGACATGGTCTTCAGACCGGCGTTGTTCAAAGCGCTGACCGGGCTTGAAGATGGGGATGTCCTTAATCCTGAGGGACTGGCCAGAGCATTTGATGGGAAAGCGGGGCTATTTAAGAATACACCGGCTTCGGCCCGGCGGATTGTGTTTTTGAACCAGTTGGATATGCTCATTGATCACCGGGCGGCGCGGGACTTGGCCCGGCGTCTGATTTCGAAACAGCCTTTTATTGAACGGGTCGTTTTAGGGTCATTTCGAAAAAATGAGTTCATAACGATTCCCTGAGAGAGGGTCTGAGAGTGGAATTTAAATCCTATAAGGGGATGATTATGGAAAACGACTACCCGTCATGGCTCTGGGAAAAGCTGGGCGAAAAATGTGTTAAAAACCTGAAAAAGCATGGCTTCGACGCCCATTTTACCGCCACGAAGGAAGATGCGAAAAACCTGATTCTGGGTATGGTTTCAGGTTATGATACCTTTGGTTTCGGGGGCTCCGACACAACCCGGGCACTGGGGCTCACCGAGGCACTTAAGGCGCAGGGGAAAACGCTTTATGACCACTGGAAAACCGGTCTTTCCAGGGAAGAGGACCTGGCGCTTCGACTTCAGCAGGGACGGTGTGACTGCTTTTTCTGCAGCGCCAATGCCATATCCGTAACCGGTGAGATCGTCAACGTGGACGGCGTGGGGAACCGAACCAACGCCATGAGCTTCGGAACACGGAAAGTGGTGGTGGTGGCGGGCATGAACAAGGTCACCCATGACCTTCCATCAGCGCTTAATCGGGTCAGGGAAGTGGCCGCTCCCATGCGCGCCAAAAGCCTCAACATGGATACACCCTGCGCAGAAACCGGCGTCTGCAACGACTGCAACGCCCCTCAGCGAATCTGCAGGATTACCGCCATTTTTCACCGAAAACCAATGATGACCGATATATCAGTCGTTCTGGTAAACCAGGCTATGGGGTTTTAAATGGGAAAACATACACATCATTTTGTAGAAGAATACGATGGCCTTGTAGGCTTCGGGCTCGACCGGGAAGGGGATGAACAAACCATCACCTATTATCTTCAGAAATTTGCCGACGATACACACATGGCCCTGATGC
>CAYPQJ010000223.1:0-6623 GCA_964412835.1 uncultured Desulfobacteraceae bacterium
AGAGATGTTCAAGATCAAAGTTGACTTTGCGGTGTAATTGCCCAAACGAGGTTTATCTGGCCCCCAAACGAGGTTTACCGGAAAATGACGGCCAACACCCTGATATTCGTTGTGGATGACGAGCCAACAGCTAGAAAGCTGATGTCCAAATGGATTCAAAAATATGGCTATGAGGTGCGGACATTCAGCGGCGGCAAGCAATGTCTTGAAGCCCTGGATGAGGGGCCGTCAGCCGTCTGTCTGGATATCATGATGCCCGGACTGGACGGCATTGAAGTCTTAAAACGCATTCAAAGCATCGAAAAACAATTGCCCGTTATCATGGTAACCGCCAAAGGTTCGTTGGAGCTGGCGGTCAAATCCATGAAACTGGGGGCCTATGATTACATCCGAAAACCCATCGACCGAAGCCGCCTGGAGACATCCCTTAAAAAGGCTGTGGAAAAATACGCCATGGCCAAAAAAATCACCCGGCTCCAGAAAGAGCTGGGCCATACTTATTCATTTCATAATATCGTCGGCAAAACCGCTGTAATGGATAAGGTTTTCAATCAGATTGAAAAGGTGGCAAACAACAACATCAACGTTTTTATCCAGGGAGAGAGCGGCACGGGCAAGGAACTGGTCGCCCGGGCCATTCACTACCAGGGTTCCCGTCAAGATGGGCCCTTTGAAGCTGTCAATTGCGGCGCCATACCGGAGAACCTTCAGGAAAGTGAATTTTTCGGCCATGAAAAAGGGGCATTTACCGGCGCCATCCGGTCACAGGCCGGCAAAATTGAGGTGGCTAACGGCGGCACCCTTTTCCTCGATGAAGTGGGCGATATGTCGCCCTCCCTTCAAGTGAAACTCCTTCGTTTTCTTGAAACCAGAACCATTGAACGGGTTGGCGGTCGAAAACGCATCTCGGTTGATGTGCGAATTATTTCCGCCACCAACAAAGTGTTGAAAACGGAAACGGAGACCGGCAAGTTCAGGGAAGACCTCTATTATCGGCTCATGGTTTACCCCATTACCATTCCCTGTCTTAGGGATAGAAAAGAGGATATTCCGATTCTGGTGCAGCATTTTCTGGACAAATACATGAAGGAAACCAAAAAGGATATCCGATCTGTTGATCATAACGCCATGGAGGCCATGGTTGCTTATGATTGGCCGGGGAATGTCAGGGAGCTGGAAAACGTCATTCAACGGGCCATGGTGACATCGGACAGCGATCGTCTGGAGATTTCAAATCTTCCTTCGGAAATTGCGGACGGCTCCCGTACCGATTCCGGGGAATGCCTACCCAATGATGAAAAACCTGATACCGACGAACCCGTTAAATTTTCTTCCCCGGAAGTGGCCCCCCTTTCAACCATGGAAAAATTGGCAATGCTGAACGCGCTCAACATCACACGGGGAAACCTGGCGTTGACGGCGAAGAAGCTTGAAATTTCGAGAGCGACCCTCTACCGAAAAATAGACAAATATGATCTTCGGACGTTGAGTCCTTTCCTGTGAAAGGATCAAGGCGCCATTGAAATTCATAACACATAAAAAATAATATCAGTTTCAGTATGTTAAATTGCTTCATTAAATCAAAACATAACATCGGGAGTGTATGCAATGTTTAAAAACATTCTGGTTCCAACGGATTTTCTGGATGACAATCAACATGCCCTGGAGATTGCCGTCAGGCTTTGTTCCATGGACGGCGGCAAAATCTGTCTTCTGCATGTGATTGAGGTCATCCAAAACACGACTTTTAATGAATTTGAAGATTTTTACAGCGGCCTTGAAAAACGTTCTTTTGAAGGCCTCAATACGATCATTGATCGCCTGGGCCTCACCGAAACGCCTGTGGACCCACAAGTGGTGTACGGCAACAGAACCCATGAAATTGTCCGTTACGCGGAAGAAAACAATGTGGATTTGATTATCATGAAATCCCACAAGGTTGATCTTGAGGAACGAAGCCAGGGATGGGGGACCATCAGCTACAAGGTGAGTATTCTGGCGCAATGCCCTGTTTTGCTCGTAAAGTAAACGGTCTTCTTTGGAAAAACCCGCATCACCCATATCCTTTGCCAGACAACTGCAGGTTTTTCTGCCGTTTGCGCTGGGGTATTTTCTATCGTATCTCTATCGGGTGATCAACGCCGTACTGGCCCCTGATCTGACTGCCGACCTGGGTGTGGGCCCCTCCGGGCTGGGATTGCTCACGGCGACCTATTTCATTACCTTTGCAGCATTTCAACTGCCCCTGGGCATTTTACTGGACCGTTTCGGCCCCCGCAGGATTGAAGCAGGACTGCTGATCCTAGCCGCGGCCGGTGCCTTTATGTTTGCCCAAGCCGATACGTTGACCGGTCTGATCATTGGCCGTGGCCTCATCGGTTTTGGTGTCTCGGCATGCCTGATGGCGGCCTTCAAAGCCTTTGTAATCTGGTTTCCCAAACAGCAACTCCCCCGGATCAACGGTTTTCAAATGGCGGCGGGGGGCCTGGGAGCCCTTGCCGCTACGTCCCCGGTGGAGTCGGCCTTGACCGTAACGGATTGGCGGGGGATCTTCACACTGCTGGCGGTGCTGACCCTTCTGGTGGCAGCGGTCATATTCTTCATGGTTCCTGAACGCCACAGCCACAGCAAAGACGAGCCCTTCGCCGACCAAATGCGGGAAATGGGAACCATTCTGACGAGTCTCCACTTCTGGCGGATTGCGCCCTGGGCCACCCTGAGCCAGGGAACCTTCCTGGCGGTCCATGGACTCTGGGCAGGCCCCTGGTTGCGGGATGTGGCAGGATACGACCGTTCCACGGTGGCCGGCACACTGCTATTACTGGCTGTGGCCATGGTGCTCGGCTTTGTTATACTGGGGACGGTTGCGGAACGCCTCAGCCGGCGCGGCATCTCGACCATGGCGGTGGGGGCAATGGGCATGGGCCTTTTCATGGCCGTGATGATACTGATTGTGTCGGGAAATAAATCCGGGGCCACATTGATGTGGATGCTGTTCGGGTTTTTCGGCACATCCGGTATTCTGCCTTATGCAGCGCTTTCTCAAAGCTTTCCCCTGCACCTTTCCGGCAGGGTGAACACGGCACTGAACCTGCTGGTGTTTCTGGCAGCCTTTGCAGCCCAATGGGGTATCGGGGCCATCATCGGCATTTGGCCCACCACCCAATCGGGAGGGTATGCACCTGTGGGTTATCAGGCGGCCTTTGGCATACTTCTGGCCATTCAGCTCATCACCATCTTCTGGTTCTGGTTTGCGAGCGCCCTTTTGAAAAAAACAGATCAACCGGCTTCCAACAAGTACAACCCACCAGATAAGACGTCCTTATGATGATGGATGTTCCCCACCACCCGGCCTAAATCATTAAACTCCAAAGTTTTCCCAAGGCCGATTTCAACAATACCCGATATTTGGGTCCAATGAAACGTCTCCACATCTCCGTCAATGATAGTCACCGATTTCTTCTTGACAGATATACTAACCCAGCATATTGTGTTGTGTCAGTATTGATCGAATGCTATATGTTGGGCTTAGTACTCACCCTTCGGCCTGGTTTTTCCGCATTTTGTAGTCGAAAAGGGAATGTTTCGGAAATCCACATTTCAACCCACTTTAACCCCATTTTGAAAGGAGACCCAAATGCTAAAAAAAACCCTCAAGATAAACGGCGTTTCCAAAACCGTTGTCGCCGCTTCCGATGAGAGTCTGGCCAATGTTCTGCGCGAGCAGTTAGGTCTGACCGGCACAAAGATCGGGTGCGGCGAAGGGCAGTGCGGAAGCTGCAATGTCATTCTCGATGACAAGTTGGTCCGGTCCTGTGTCACCAAAATGGCCAAGGTCCCTGACGGCGCGGCGATCTTAACCATCGAAGGGGTGGGAAATCCGGACAACCTTCACCCGATCCAGCTTGCCTGGACTGTACATGGAGGCGCCCAGTGTGGGTTCTGCAGCCCCGGGTTTATTGTTTCAAGCAAAGCCCTACTGTCTGAAATCCCCAACCCCAATAGAGAAGATGTCCGAAACTGGTTCCAGATTCACCGCAATGCCTGCAGATGCACCGGCTATCACCAACTGGTGGATGCGGTAATGGACGCGGCCAGGGTGATGCGGGGGGAGATGTCGGCCGAGGATCTGCTCTACAAGCTGCCCGCCGACGGACAAATCTGGGGCGGCAAATACCCCCGCCCTTCCGCCGTGGCCAAGGTCACCGGCACCCTGGACTACGGCGCGGACCTGGGACTCAAGCTCCCGTCCGATACCCTGCATCTGGCCCTGGTGCAGGCGGATATCTCCCATGCCAACATCCGTTCCATCGACACCAGCGAGGCCGAACAGATGCCCGGCGTGGTTAAGGTGGTGACCCACAAGGACATCAAAGGGAAAAATCGCATCACCGGTCTCATCACCTTTCCCACCAACCTGGGCGACGGCTGGGACCGCCCCATCCTGTGTGATGAAAAGGTGTTCCAATACGGCGATGCCATCGCCATCGTCTGCGCCTATACCGAGGCACAGGCCAAGGCGGCGGCTGGAAAGGTCAAGGTGGATCTGGAAATTTTGCCCACTTACATGAGCGCACCCGCGGCCATGGCCGAAGACGCCATGGAGATCCATCCCGGAACCCCTAATGTCTACTTCACCCAAAAGATCGCCAAGGGCGAAGATACCGGCACCATCTTCAGTGAGGCCCCCGCGGTGGTGGAAGACGAATTCTATGTGGGCCGCCAACCCCACATGACCATGGAGCCGGATGTGGGGTTCGCCTTCATCAATAAGGACGATAAACTTTACATCCAGTCCAAATCCATCGCTTTGCACCTGCATGCGGCCATGATCGCCCCGGGCCTGGGCGTGGAGTTGGAAAACCTGGTCATGGTGCAGAATCCCGCAGGCGGCACCTTCGGCTACAAATTCAGCCCCACCATGGAGGCCTTGGTGGGGGCTGCGTGCCTGGCCACGGGCAAGCCGGTGTTTTTGCGCTATGATTACCACCAACAGATGACCTACACCGGCAAACGCTCACCCTTTTTCGTCAAGATGCGCATGGCGGCCGACACGAACGGCAAACTGTTGGGTATGGAGACGGACTGGTCGGTGGACCATGGACCCTACTCCGAGTTCGGCGACCTGTTGACCCTGCGCGGCGCACAATTCATGGGCGCCGGTTACCACATCCCCAGCATAAGGGGAGAGGGCCGAACCGTTTGCACCAACCACGCCTGGGGATCGGCCTTCAGGGCCTATGGCTCCCCCCAAAGCGAGTTCTCCTCGGAGGTTCTCATGGACGAACTGGCCGAAAAGCTGGGCATGGATCCCCTGGAGTTACGATTTAAGAACGTTTACAGGGAAGGCAGCACCAACCCCAGCGGACAGAAGCCCGAAGTCTATTCCCTGCCCGAAATGATCGATATCCTGCGGCCCAAGTACCAGGCGGCTCTCAAAAAAGCCAAGGACGATTCCACCGACGCCTTAAAGCGCGGCGTGGGTGTCTCCGTGGGCGTCTATGGCTGCGGCCTGGACGGACCCGATGCATCCGAGGTGGCAATTGAGCTGAACCCTGACAACACCGTCACCGTCTACGCCTGCTGGCAGGACCACGGCCAGGGTGCCGACATGGGCTGCCTCGGCACAGCCCATCAAGCCTTGCGCCCTTTGGGCCTCAGGCCGGAACAGATTCATCTCGTTTTAAACGACACGGCCCTTGCACCCAACAGCGGGCCTTCCGGCGGCAGCCGACAGCAGGTCATGACCGGTCAGGCCATCAAGGTCGGGTGCGAAGCGTTGATCGAAGCCATGGGTAAGGCCGACGGCAGCTATCGTACCTGCGAGGAGATGATTTCCGAAGGCCATCCCACCAAGTACGCGGGCCAATGGACCGCACCGGCCGCCAATTGCGATGAAAATGCCCAAGGTTCGCCTTTCTCAGTGTATATGTACGGTGTCTTCATGTCCGAAGTGGCCGTGGAAACGGCTACCGGAAAGACCACCGTGGAGAAAATGACACTGGTGGCCGACATCGGTAAAGTCAACAACCGCCTGGTGACCGACGGTCAGCTTTATGGCGGGATCGCCCAGGGCATCGGCCTGGCCCTTAGCGAAAACTTCGAAGACATTCAAAAACACTCAACCCTGGTGGGAGCGGGTTTCCCTTACGCCAAACAGATACCTGACGATATCGAACTAATCTACGTGGAAACGCCGCGGCCCGCAGGCCCCTTTGGCGCAGCCGGTGTGGGAGAGCTTCCCTTGACCAGCCCTCACGCCGCCATTATTAATGCCATTTACAACGCTTGCGGTGTTCGCATCACCCAACTGCCCGCCCTGCCTGAAAAGATTCTGGCAGGTCTGAAACAATAACCCCCTTTAATTCAGGAGACAGGCGGGGGCGCTCAGTTTCCATGCGCTCCCGCCCCTTGGAATTTTCCATGGAAGAATAGATTCCACGCCCCTTTCTCGGAAGACGCCAATGGATCAGCAAGCGCTTCGAAAGATTGAAAACAGATGCATCCAGGAGCAACCCGCCTGGTGTATGGCGTCCTGTCCGCTTCACGTTGACGTCCGGACTTTCATTGGGCATGTTTCCCAAAAAAAATGGGACAATGCCTGGAAGGTGCTGCGGAAAACC
>CAYPQJ010000224.1:0-6617 GCA_964412835.1 uncultured Desulfobacteraceae bacterium
AAGCTGGGCATGTGATTACAGAACATACCTAGATAGAAAAAGCGCGCTGATTGACGCTGAAGAAGAACATTACCGGAAATTTGACAAGAAGATGTCCAAAGAGGAGATCTGGATCCGAAAGGGGATCAAGGCCCGTCGAACCCGTGATGAGGGAAAGGTGCGGGCTCTGATGAAAATGCGCGAGGAAAAGAAAGCACGGCGCGAACAAACCGGCCGGGTACAAATGAAGGCCCAGGAAGCGGACCGATCCGGAAAACGCGTCCTTGAAGCGAAAAATGTTACCTACCATTATGATGATGACCGCCCGATTTTTAAGGCGTTTTCCACCACCATCCTGCGGGGAGATAAGGTGGGTGTCATGGGGCCCAATGGCTGTGGAAAAACGACCCTCATTCAGGTACTTCTGAAGGAGCTGGAACCCACTGAAGGCCATGTCACACTGGGCGCCCGGGTCGAGTGCGCCTATTTCGACCAGACAAGAGAACAACTGGCTCCGAAAAAAACCGTCATTGAGAATGTAACGGGGGGTGGAGACTTCCTCATCATCAACGGTAAAAGCAGACACGCCGTGGGGTACCTCAAGGAATTTCTGTTCACGCCGGACCAGATGCGAAGTCCCGTTAAAACCCTTTCCGGGGGAGAAAAGAACCGGCTTTTGCTGGCGCGACTTTTCATGAGACCTTCCAACTTCCTGGTGCTGGACGAACCCACCAACGATCTGGATACCGAAACCCTTGAACTGCTGGAAGAACTGCTGTTGAATTATCAAGGGAATGTGCTTCTGGTAAGTCATGACCGTGCATTCTTAAATAACCTGGTCACAAACATACTCGTTTTTGAAGGGAACGGGCAGGTCACCGAATATATCGGCGGATACGACGACTGGCTGAAACAGCGAAAAAAGAACGCAACAGAAATCCCCCCCAGGCCCGGGGGAAATATCACGAAAAAGCCCAAACCGAAACCGAAAGGCCCCAGGAAGCTCACTTTCCGGGAAAAACAAGAGCTTGAAGCCATGCCCTCGCGAATTGAATCCCTGGAATTGGAACATGAGAAGATCTATAAAGACCTGTCCGATCCGACGTTTTACAAAAGAGAAAGCGCTGAAATCGCAAGCGCCAAAGAGCAGCTTGAATCCCTTGAAGTCGAACTTGAAAAAACCTACCAGCGATGGGAAGCCCTTGAGTCCGTGAAGGAAAACAGCCGCTGACGTAGGCCCCCCCCCCCGTGGTTGCCCTTGTTGGATTGTTGGATGGTAATTCCGGGGAGGTCAGGGTTGAATCACAATGGCCGGATACAGCCCTTGCAATTCGCCGTCCGGGTAGGGCTGAATTGTATTGAAGGAGATGTTCTGGTTCTTTTGGGCATGTCCCCTGTTTTTTTCACCATCAAAGAAGGCCCCGTTGGCCTCTAAAATGTGATGAATACGTTCTTTGAAGGCGGTGACAAAACCGGCGCCACTCCCTTCAAAAGACATATTGCCCTTTATGAGGCCATCACTGATCTTGGATAAGTCTTTGAGGGCAATGCTGTTGGTTTCAAGCTCTTTCGAATTCGTAATCAACCCCCAGGCCAAGTGACCGGGCGGTATGGTTAATGGTTGTTTAATATCGATGATGGTATGGGGCATGATAATGGAGTCCTGGCCTATGGTAAGCCGGGAATCCGGCCGACCCCTCAGGAAGGAGTTAAACCCCACAAACACCGTTTTACCCAAATCAGCTTCAATGATCTTCGCACCATGAGCCGTGATATCAAATCCCTCAAGCCGTGAGTTGATGATGTAGCACTGTTCCTGTGCGTTGGCACCTTTGCCGAGCCACGCATTTTGAAGGTAGGCGCGCTGGGCCACCAAGACATTTTCGCTGATGACCGTCTTGGGTTTGATCACCGCATAACGATCCAATGAGGCGCTGTCGGGAACAGGAATGGACTGTTCAATATTAACCACATCAAAAACGCGCTGGAAAGCCTCTTTTCGGTTTTCCACAAAGTCCATAATGAACCCCTGTGGCTGCCTGCCTGCAATAAAATTTAGGTAATGATTTAATTTATTGAGGGGATAGCGGTACAAAAAATTAAACGCGTCGGGACTACGAACCCACACGGTGCCGGGATCTACATTAAGATGATCAACCTCACCGGCCTGAACATAGGAAAAGGTTCCGATAACGCAATCCCGCATGGTGGTCAAATCAACGGTGGCAAACGGCCCCAAAAAACACCCATCCATGGGAGAGCCGTGAATATTGGCATAATGGGTTGAAACCGTATCTCTGATAAAAAATTTTTCCAAGGTTTCCGGATCATGTGAAAAATTGTGAACCAGGGTTTTAATCAGAAAACTGTCTTCGATGTCAATCCCTTCATCTCTGGTAATGGGGATTTCAAACTTTTGATAATGGAACATATCACCCTGGTGTTTTAGTTCGTCACCCCGGATATCACTTTTATAGAGGATCGAGTTTCTGGCACGGATTTTCCCCAGGAAGTAACTACCGGCCAGACTGGAATGTCTGAACACAAAATCAAGGGGATGGTTGGGGGTAATGCCGTAAAAGGCATAGAATTTATCCATCTGATTCAGTGGAACCAGATCTTTGATAAACGGACTTACGTCGTAATCAAGTTCCCGCAAATTGATATTAATTCTTTGAATAATCCGGCCCAGCAGTTTTTCCAATTTTTTCATGATGGTTCCTTATGATAGCCTTATCGATTTCACAATCTTTCATGGTGTGGAATACGGCCGCAAAAGTGTCGGTCATGCGCAATATCCCGATAAGTTCCTTTTTCCGGGTTACCAGCAGTGATATATGGCGCCCCGTGACCAACTGCATAATCGCCACATCCAGGTAAGCGTCCTCTTCTATAAACTCGCCCTCAGAGGGGGCCTGCATGAAATCCTCCACTCTTAATTTGGAGGCGTTGCTACAAAGATCTTTCAAAGGCGCTGCCTTCAATCGCTGCTGCTTGCGCAGTCTGTGGACAAAACTGGAACTGAATCCGAATTGGCTCAGTTCGTTAATTTCAGCCGGACTCTCATCTTTCGGTTCAAGGGCCCGCAGCACATCCAATTGACCCAATTTTCCAACAACGCGCTTATCTTTATCTAAAATTAAGACACCACGATGCTTATATTTGGTGTGGTCGAACTCCGCCTGGGCTTTTTCCAGGGCCAGGACCGCATCAAACAGGGTTGAACCCACAGCAACCGTAGCATATTCCGACAGCGGCACCATTAATTCCTTAACGCGATATTCGCTCACAGAAGACCTCCTATCTGATATTCGTAATGCATCCCGTGCATCCCGGTCCAGCTTCCGGCGCGGAGAGAGGGAGGGGCAAGTTTTCAATGCTTACGGGATTTACCCCTATGTGTCAATGGGGAAATGCAACAACAGCTACGGGATAAGTCAGGATTTGGGTTGAATTTAATTTGAGCACATTTAGAAAAATGATGACAAACCAAAAAAGCCTGTGTAAGACTACTTTTTGTCGAAACCCTTAAAGAATGTGGATAAGTGATGAAGGAATTGGAAAGGCTTTTTGACAGAATTATTCAGCGGGTCAATATTAACCTTCGAGAGCATGACTACGATGTAAAGCCCTTTGTTCAAAATCTTATTCCACCGGATAAGATGGCGAAGTTTTATGCGTTTTACGGGATTACACCCCACCACCCGCTCAACTTTCAATTCAAGCACTCCAACCTGTCCGGCAGCCATTTTTTGGGGAAATGCCAGGTGACGAACTCGCTTCTTTACAAAAGCGACATCCGCGGCGATGAACTCAAGAAAAAAGGCGATCTGTTTCAGTATCAGGATTTTGAAATTCCTGTTGACGTGGATGAGGAGATTGAAATTGAAGAAAGCTTTCTCATCAAAACCCTGGTCCATTGTTTTTCCCATGACCCTGAAACACTGGAAAGATTCTTTATCAGGGACACCATCTCAACCCATTATGCCAATATCCACGGATCCCCTGTGGAAGGATCTTTCCTTGGACCTTTTTCAACCATTGACCTGACCACAATGCATGATAGCGTGATCGGTGCGTTTTCATACATTCAGGCCGGTGAGGTCAATCACCTGAACATCGCTCCCGGAACCGTTTGGGTACGGAGTCCTGATGCGTTCAACTTCCTGTACCGGTATCCCGTCGACCGTCTGAAGGATTACATTTATTTTGCCGAAGGTTTCCCGCCTCGGGGGATATTCATGGATTTCGTGGAGGACCGTAAGAAAGACTTTGAGCAGATCTTTAGCGTCGTCAATATCGAAAAGCCCGCATGGGTTCCCGAAAGCAGCTCTCTGAACCGTTATTCGGTGATTAAGCCCAAAATCCATATCAGCGAAAATGTCATGGTCGCACAGCGTGCCTACCTTGAAAATTCGTGGCTCGGAAAAGGCGCCAACGCCCAGGAACAGTGCTACATCATCAACTCGCGGCTTGAGGGGTTTGACATCACCGCCCATGGCGCAAAGATCATTGAAGCTGATTTGGGTAAAAATGTGTTCGTGGGGTTTAACGCCTTCCTGAGGGGTCAGCCCAACTCACGGCTTACCGTGGGTCAAGACACCATCATCATGCCCCATACCATTATCGATATCCAAAAACCGCTGACGGTCCCGGCAGGCCATCTGGTGTGGGGCCTTGTGAAAGATGAGAACGACCTTGAAGTCAACAGCATACCCCTTGATGTCTTATCAAAAGTGAAAACCACGATGTCTAAAGGGAACATGATATTTGAAGGGAACGGGGCCGGTTTTGTTTCCGCATTCAAAGAACGGATTCATCACATTCTGAAAGAGAACGGCGCCCTTTTCGATGGAAAGGCCAATCGGGGACATGCTCAGCGGAACCAGAAAATTTCGTTCAACACCCTTCAGCCGTACCCAAAAGGAGAAAAGGAAGGGCTGTATCCGACCATCATGATTCAGCATTAGATGGCCCCTATTTAAAGTAAGTCAGCAGTGCATGCAGATTTGTCAGGGGATGGGGCGGACAACCCGGGATAAACAGGTCCACCGGCAACAGGCTGTCCAGACCTTCGGTGATTTCAGGGCTCCCCCTGAACGGGCCGCCTGTCAGGGTACAACTTCCCACGGCAATGACCACTTTGGGATCAGGCACGGCTTCGTATGTCTTCAAAAGCGCCGTTTTCATGTTCCTCGAAATAGGGCCGGTCACCACAATGCCATCGGAGTGACGGGGGGATGCCACAAAGTTGATGCCAAATCGGGCAAGATCGAAAAAGGGTGTTGCCAACACATTTAAATCCGCTTCACAGGCATTGCAACCTGCGGCGGACACCTGGCGAAGCTGAAGAGACCTTCCAAAAAGCTTCTTAAAGTGCTGCTTTGAATGGTCGGCCAAAGATGAAAGGGTCCCGTCTGTCAGCAAATGTTTTTTTTCGGCAACGGAAATTCCAAAGTCCTGGGTAAAAGAGACAAATTGACCTTTCGAAATTCTTTCACAGGTTCCGCAAAATATACAACGACCCATATCAATTAATCTGTTTTCAACATCAATGGCATTCTGGGGACACGCTTCGGCACACTGACGAACCAGGTCCGCGGATGCGTCTTTATTGATCTGCGGCAAGCCTCGGTAACGTTCCCATAAGGCAATTTTTTCTTTCGGGTATCGGCTCGTTCGGTAGCCCTGTTCAAATCTGTTTTTCAGTGTATTGAGCATTGTGGTTTCTCTTTGATTGTAGTTTGCCTATAGATCGAACCCGCAGTAGGACAGGTTATAGCTCTTGTTGTTCAGGGGGAAATCAGGAATCTCCGTATCCCGCAAAGACATGGACAATCCGTTCCAGTTGTGAAACGAGGGGTCCTTAATCTTATAGCGAAGGATATTGCTTTGTGCATCCGTCAAAACACAGTGCGACACCTCCCCACGCCAGGCTTCATTCACCGTAACAACGAAGGATGAGGCTGCCGGTGAAGCATTTCCCGAACCCACACAATTTGTTTCAACCGAATCGGTCAACATGGACTGAATAAGATCAATGGATTGCATAACTTCGTCGGCCCTTACTTTTGCCCTGGCGTAAACATCCCCTGTGGGCTCAGCATTTTCAGGGATATCCAGGTTACTGTAATGCTCAGTGGGAAAACAGCGCCTCACGTCATAGGGTATGCCGCAGGCCCGACCGGCCGGGCCCACCAGACCCAGTTTTTCGGCATCTGAGTTGCTGACAGCGCCGCAACCTTCAAATCTGGAACGGACACTGGATGTGGAAAAAAGAAGCTCGATGACATGCTTCACCTGCGGTTTGATCTCAACAATCCGTTCTGTCAAAATGTTACGGACTTCATTGTCCATGGAAAAAAGCACACCACCCGGTCGAATAAATCCCTTGCTGAACCTGTTCCCGCAAAGGAGCAGCGCCATATTCAAGAAATCACCCCGCATGCGGCCACAGTAGTTTGCAGGCGGCAGAAACGCCACATCCCCGCTCAATGCGCCCAAATCACCCACGTGATTCTGGATACGTTCCAGTTCCAAATCAATGGTTCGGATAATTCGTGCGCCGGCATCCGGTCTAGTAGACGACAAGGCCTCAAAGGCCTGGGCCATGCACAGGCTGTGTCCTACCGTGGTAT
>CAYPQJ010000225.1:0-6617 GCA_964412835.1 uncultured Desulfobacteraceae bacterium
AAACGTGTAGGCGATGTTCCCGGCGTGGGGGTCCCCGTGAAAAAGTCCCCCTTCCCGAATGTCCTGAATGGGGCGCAGGATGCACGTCTTTGCCAGAGTGCCTGCCAGTTTTCGACGCTGCTTTTTTGTCAGGTCAGCCACATCCGTAATTTTTCTGCCTTCCACCCGGCTCATGGCGGTCATGCCGGGGGTAGACACGGTAAGCCTTTCGGGGACCACCACCGTTTTGTTGTTCCTGAAATGATGGCCCACGCGGTCAAGATTCTTCTGCTCGGATTCCAGGTTTATCTCGTTGGCCAGGATGGTGCCCACCTGGGCCAGAGTGGCACTGAAATTGAAATCACCCAGATCCCAGTTCGCTTTATTGCGGTCCAGGAAAACCATGAGTTGGTCCAGAAGCGCCAGGTCCGCAGCCATATCCTTTTTGACCTTTGGTTTGACGATTTTCAAAACCGCCGGGGCTGTCTTTACACCGTTGTTTGACGTGATCCGCGCAGGCACCACCGCACAGACCGAGGCTTCAGCCAGGATGCGTTTTTCAGGGATGATGGTTTCGTTCGGCGAATGTTTTTTGATTTCCTTGAACAGGGACGGACGAATCTGGGGGTATGACAGGGTCTGAATGTTGTCTTCCAGATCGATGAGCTCATTTTTGAAGGCCGGTTCCAGCCCCGGGCTTCGACAGATAATTTGACCCAGTTTCTGGAGTGTGGGCATGTTTTTGATCAACGTAAAAAGGCGTTTGCCGAACGAAGCGTCCTCAGGGAGGCGCAACTGATCAACAATTTTAGGGGCCAGTCGCGAAAGGGGCATAGATGACATCATGAAGACCATGCCTTCCCTCACCACCGGTTGATAGCCGGCGTAGCGTTGGGGTAGAAACTTCTCGATGCCGGTTGACAGGACCACCTGTCGGACCAGGTCTTCCAGCATTCCTCCGGATTTGGCTGTTTTAAGCAGCCCCATGGCGCGTTGCCGCATCTTGGGGATGGTTGCTTTTCGACCGTTATGGGGCTTCAAAATACCCATCAATGCCATCATCATCACTTCATTTGCCATTGGGGCATCATGAGGATTATGGACGGGGTTGTTTTTCTCAAGGGAATCAGGGGCGGTGACGGGTTTTTCCGGATGTTTGTTATTATTTTGTGTGGTTTTCATGAACAAAATTTTTGTTTGGGGTTTATGTTGTGCTTAAAATATAACGCATAGCGTCATTTTGTCAATAACCTTTGCCCGGGCGCAGGGGCAGGCTTCTGCGGCTGCCCACATGCAGGTTCCCATCAGGCGAGCTTTTTGTCCACCTCTCCATTCAGTTGCTGAATCCGATCGGCCAGTGCTTCGGAGCCTCTTTGACTGGCGTTTTGAAGCTCCTTGCCCCATTGTTGAAGTTGGGCCGTGTCGATCTTCCGGACATCATTGCCCTTGGCCCACTCCATTCCGATTTTTTTCCCGAGGGTTTCCAGCAGTTCGCCCATTTCCCCTTTATCCTCGGGTGAAATGCCCTTGAGAACATCATTCACACGGGATTTCCAGCCTTTAACCAGAAATGTTCCCTCATAAAATTTTTTATACCATTCCTGTTGGTCTTTATTCGTCATTTGGGATCTCCTGAAATCCGGCTCAGGGTTTTAAAACGCTTTAAAGTTTCATTTTTCCAACATAAATCAATCTGTTAATCAAGTCCATGATTGATTTTCCACTACAGGAAAATACCCTATCTTACAATCTCCGGTCAATTTAATTCGGTATGGTGAATTCTTGATGAAATGGTGGAATTGTGTTAACAACATGCAAATGAAAAAGACGATTTTCCCTTTATAGAAAGTGTCCTCAATGGGTATTCAAACCACTGCCACAAAGATGTTCCTGCAACTGGATGAAGAGAAGCGGGAGAGGGTTTTGAGCGCTGCCGTCAACGAATTCGCGGACAATAATTATAACAACGCCAGTATGAATGTGGTGGTTAAGGCGGCCGGCATCTCAAAAGGTGCGCTTTTTAAATATTTCAGGAGTAAAGCGGGCCTGTTCGGCTTTGTGTATAAAATGGCCCTGGGTCGCGTAAAAGACTATCTCAGGCAGGTGCGCGATGAAAGTGCGGCAGAAGATTTCTTCACGCGTCTTGAGAAGGTGATGCTCGCCGGCCTTGATTTCATCCATGCTCATCCGGGTCTGGCCTCCATTTATTACCGTATTGTGTTCACGGGGGATTCGCCTTCCAAACGGGAGATTGTGGAAGAGGTCCACCGGGAATCCCTGGAATTTATTGAATCCCTGATTCAAAAGGGTATTGACAAAGGCGAATTGAGACGGAATCTGGATTCCAGGCTTTCGGCGTTTATGGTAGAGGCGGTGGTGGACCGATTTGTTCATGCACATCACGCACAGTTTCGGGGTCAGCATGGCAGTGGAAACCGTGTGTCCCATACGGATCCGAAACAAGAGGTCGAAGAAATTTTGAAAATCCTGAAATGTGGCATGGTCCCTTCTCGGTTATCGGAACATCGGGTGAAAAAATGAACCTGTGTATTGTTGCCGCCATGGAGGAAGAACTGTCCCTGTTGCTTGAGGCGGTGGATGCTCAGTTGAAAGAGCGTGTGGGCGGCTTTCCGTGGTTTGTGAGCGCCAGGGGAGGGCATGCAGTGACCCTGGGGGTCACAGGCGTTGGAGTCGCTGCCGCCTGCACAACACTGGGTGCGTTTTGCGGCATGGCTCAGCCGGACTTCATGGTAATGGTGGGCTCCGCCGGTTCATTGCCCGATTCCGGATTGAAGGTGGGGGACATGGTGGTGGCGGAAACAGAAATCCTGTCGGAACTGGGCGTTGTGTCAGGCCCCGGTATTGGCGATGCTCACCAGATGAAACTGCCGGGTGTCATGCAGGAAATCCCCCTGGATAAATCGTTTTCTTCCCTTTTGCTGGACCTCGCCATGGATATGGGAAAGACGACTTATGGCAGGTCCCTTACCGTTGCCGGGGTTTCTGCCGATGACGGCCATGCCCGTGCCAGGGCATGGAGGTTTAACGCTGCGGCCGAAAACATGGAGGGATATGCACTGGCCCTGGCAGGGAACAGGTTCGGGATCCCTACGGCTGAAATCCGAGGCATCAGTAATCGAGCCGGTGACCGCGACAAATCCCACTGGGATTTTAAAAAGGCCATGGTTCCACCCCAAAAAGTGATACTTGAATATTTAAGGATAATATGCTGAGAAAACTAACTATCGGTTACTCCACATGCCCCAATGATACGTTTATATTCGCCGGTCTTTCCGCCCATAAAAAAGACTCATCCCTCGCCTTCAAACCGGTTCTGGCTGACGTTGAGACCCTTAACGAGTGGGCTTTGGAAAGAAAATTGGACATTACCAAACTTTCTTTCTTCGCTTTTTTTAAAGTACGGAAAGATTATGCCCTGCTACATTCCGGGGGCGCATTGGGACGGGGTTGCGGCCCGATCCTGGTGGCTCGGCGCGGGACCGACTTTAAAGATCTCAAAGACGGTATCATTGCGGCACCCGGCAATCTGACAACGGCCCGGCTTCTCCTGACCCTTTATCTGGGATATGAACCGCCATTTCAGCAAATGGTTTTTTCGAATGTGATGCCGTCGGTGAGTGATGGGAAAGCCGATTTCGGGCTCGTTATCCATGAGGGACGGTTTACGCTGGATGCATACGGCCTTCACGCCATCCTTGATCTGGGCCAATGGTGGGAGGAAGAAACCGGATTTCCCATTCCCCTGGGCGGCATTGTCATCCGCAGGGATTTGGGGGGCAGCACGGCACGGGCAGTGGACAAACGGATCCGCCAATCCCTTTTACTGGCGGAGAGCGGATCATCCGTGGTCAAGGATTACGTCAGGTCCCATGCCCAGGAGATGGCGCCTTCGGTGATTCAGCAGCATATCGATCTTTACGTGAACCGGTTCAGCAAAGACCTGGGACATGAAGGAGAAAAGGCCGTGACGGTTTTGCTGGCCCGGGCGGAGGCGGCCGGGTTGCTGGTGCCATGTGCGCTGCCGTTGATGGCCTGTTAGAAGGATTAAGTAGTGCCCGAACGAAAACTGTCTTTTTCGCCAATCTCTGCGTCAGATAAAAATTTTAATCCTCGAAATACTAAATGTATTCCTGCGGTTAAAATTTTGATCTTCCTTGATCTTGACAAAAAATCCTAGTTTTCGTTCAGACACTAAGTAATCCTGTTCCTCAATAGTCTTCAATTTCCGGGGTATTAAAATGAAATGGAACACCCTCTACTCCAGCCGTATCAATTCAATGGGACATTCGGATGTTGCCGAAATGTTGAAGCTGGCTGAAAAACCCGAAGTCATCTCCTTCGCCGGGGGACTTCCGGATCCGGACGTTTTTCTCCTGGAGGAAATCAGGGAAGCCTTTGAAACGGTTTTCGTTCAAAGGGGAACAGCTGCTCTGGGATATGGACCGGTAGCCGGCGTTGCTTCTTTCCGGGAATGGCTGGCGGAAAATATGACGCGGTCAGGCAGGCCCTCGAAAGTTGATGAATGTCTGGTCACAACCGGCGGCATTGCAGCGTTGGACCTGATTTGTAAAGTTCTGCTGGACCCTGGCGATACGGTCATTGTCGGAGAACCATCTTACCTGGCTGCCCTGCATGTGATTAGAACTTATCAGGGCCGCTTTGCCGGTGTTCCGTTGGATGATAAGGGAATGCAGCCGGATGCTCTTGAATCGACGCTTGAAGACTTGCGGCGTACATCATCACGTCCCAAATTTATCTACCTGGTGCCTTCATTTCAAAATCCCTCCGGCGCGACGCTTCCAGAAAATCGGCGAAAAAGAATTGTTGAAATCGCTGATGAATATCATGTGCCCATCGTAGAAGATGCGGCATACCGGGACCTGCGATTTGAGGGGCACGCGCCCCCATTGCTCGCATCCCTGGACCCTCGGAATGTTATTTTTATCAATACCTTTTCGAAAATCTTTAACCCGGGCGTGCGTATAGGCTGGGTTACCGCACCGGAAGAATTAATCGGCAATTTGGCATTGGCCAAGCAAGGTCAGGATCAGTGTTCCACAACTATCGGACAGTATGCCGCCCTGGCCTTTGCTTCAAAGGGTTTGATTGAACGGCAAACGTCCAGGGCCGTTGAAATTTATCGCCGGAAAAGAGACATCATGTTGGCTGCCATGGAGAATTACTTCCCGAAAAGTGCACACTGGACAAAATCCCAAGGCGGCTTTTATATTTGGGTTACCTTCCCAAAGGGAATCGACACGGAAGCGCTTTTGCCAAGATCAATCGAGGACATCTCGGTTGCATACGGTGCAGGCCCGGCATTCTACCACAATCGCAAAGGAAAAGAACACATGCGGCTCTGTTACAGTTATGTGTCCGAGTCAAGAATTGAGGAAGGTATTCGACGGCTTGCGGGGTTCTTATCTGAAATGCCCGTTGAGGTAAAACAAAAATAAAATGGTCAAAAAAGTCAAAATGACAGGAGAAATACGTATGGACCCATCAAACGACACGCATCTCAAATCAATCGGCTACATCCTCTGGCTCTTCGGGTTCACAGGTTCCCATCGGTTTTATTACGGCAAACCCA
The DNA here is from genome assembly GCA_964412835.1 of uncultured Desulfobacteraceae bacterium. Taxonomy (GTDB): domain Bacteria; phylum Desulfobacterota; class DSM-4660; order Desulfatiglandales; family Desulfatiglandaceae; genus NaphS2. The sequence goes on from CAYPQJ010000225.1 coordinate 5,591, forward strand.
TTTCAGGAACCATCTGGTTCTTTACCCTGGGGCTTTTCCTAATCGGCTGGATTATCGATCTGTTTCTTATCCCCTCCATGGACCGCCTGGCGGATTTCAGGTACCGGAAAGGAGATCTCGACTACACCATAGCATGGATTCTGCTTACCTTCCTCGGATTATTCGGTATCCATCGCTTTTACATGGGGAAGTGGCTGTCGGGAATCGTGTACCTGCTGACGGGCGGCATATTCGGCATCGGGTACCTGTATGATCTCTGGACGCTGAATGATCAGGTCTCGATGATAAACAGCGGGGCTTGAATGGGTGAATATTTTAACAGTTGTCAGTTGTCAGTTATCAGTAACAGCATATTGATATTAATTCAGGGTCTCGGAAAAAAATAAATGCGCCAGATTGCGCCGTATTTTTGGTTCGTATGCAAGGCGCATCCGCCAGTGCTATAAACTGATAACTGACAACTGCCTCCTACAACTTCATTTTTGGGTTGCGGGTATCCCGCCTTAGGGCTACTACTTTGACACCCATGCGCCGGTCCGAATCCGGCCAAAAACAGGAGAGAGATCTCCGGTCACCCATGGAACCGTGGATTTTACGGTCCTTTCGCCTTTTGGCTGATTTTCAAGTGCCAGCGCTGCTGTATTTTTTTCATAGAAGGCGTGGGGCTCATAGTTCCATCCGTTTTGAAGCCGATGTTCTTCCTTTTTCAGATTGTGGTAAAGGTATCTTCCGACCAGTGGGGCAAACAGCCTTGTCTTCCAGCCAAACTCCCGGTAAAGTTTTTTGAGGAGTAACGCCATTTTTTCCCCAACCGGTTCTTTACCCCGGGACCATTTTTTCATTGCCCACACGGCTCCTGCGTAGGTGGTTCGAAGCGTTTTCGCCTTCAATACAAAACGGTTTCGAATCCGCTTGTCCGGGTGATTTTTATATTTTTGCCATCCCTGTAGTGTGGTCCGAATCAATCGGCCCAGACTGGGGCCGTTGACCTCGAAATCCCGGCGAAAGGCATTGAGAAGATATTCTC
>CAYPQJ010000226.1:0-6600 GCA_964412835.1 uncultured Desulfobacteraceae bacterium
CATGCTTATTTCGGGCATCGTCATAAAAGCGCTCGAAATCCTTGCCGTGGGTCCGAATATCCATGAAAAATATGGTACAATCAAGATCTGCACCCGCATGTTCCTTGGCGATAACCGCCTCCTTGATGGCGTACATACAGCAGACGGATGAACAATAGGCGTGGTCGCAGTGGTGTTCTTCACGGGATCCCACACATTGGATCCAGGCTATTTTGCCGGGTTCCCGGCCGTCAGAAGGCCTCGTAAGATGCCCCAGGGTGGGCCCCGAAGCCGACAGAATGCGCTCAAACTCCATGGCCGTCATCACATTGGGATGCCGGCCGTACCCATAGTGGGTCAATTTGGAGGGGTCGAAAGGCTGAAATCCCGGCGCCAGGATGATGGATCCCACTTCCAGTTCGATGGTCTCGTCCTGTTGCAGGTGATCAATAGCGTCCACCCCGCAGAATTCCGTACACACCTGGCAGCCGCCCGTCTTGAAATGCATGCACACATCCCGGTCAATGGCCGGCGTATTGGGAATGGCCTGGGCATAGGGAACATAAATGGGTTTTCGACCCGTAAGCCCCATGTCATATTCCGAGGGGATAGGCTTCACCTGATGAACGGCGATGTCTTCCAGTTTGATATGGCCCGTGGGGCAGACGGAAGCGCACGATCCACACCCCATACAGAATTCGGTCTGCACATGAAAGGGGGTGTCCACCTTCATCTCAACACCGCGCCCCGTGAAACTGATGGCGTTATTGCCCATCTTTTCGCAGATACGAACGCAGAGACCGCAGAGAATACAGTCATCCCCCTCCGGCGCAAACCGGGGTTCTTGGATGCCGTATTTGAGGCCTAGGTCTTTGAGCAACGGTACATCGGGGCAGCGGGCCAACAGAAGTTCCACGATGAGTTTTCGTCCCTCTGTCACGCTTTCGGTATCCGTAAACACCTCCATCCCTTCCCAGATGGGGTAGTTGCAGGCGGTCACAAATTTGGTTTTTCGCCCGTCAAACAACTCAACAGTGCAGAGTCGGCACATTCCCGCGGGCTCCAGGGCCTCATGATGGCAGAGGGTGGGGATTTCGATGCCGGACTTTTTGGCCACATCAAGGATATACTGACCTTCCTCTCCCTGAACTTCCTTGCCGTTGATTGTAAATGTTATCATGGGTGATCCCTTTAGATAGCTATTAGCGCTTAGCCATTAGCTGTTAGACAATTAGGATGGCGTTGAATTTACAGACCTCGTAACAGATGCCGCACTTGATGCATTTTTCCTGGTCGAGCTCGTGAGGGTTTTTCTTCTCTCCGGTGATGGCCTCCTGTGGGCATTTGCGAGCGCAGAGCGTGCAGCCGGTGCAAGCATCCCCGTCGATTTCGTAATGAAAGAGGGGCTTGCAGACCCCGGCCGGACACTTTTTGTCCCGAATGTGGGCCTCGTACTCATCCCTGAAATATCGGATGGTGGTGAGCACGGGGTTGGGGGCGGAGGTGCCCAACCCGCAAAGTGAAAAGTTCCGGACCATGCCGCCAAGCTCCTGAAGCAATTCAATGTCCCCTTCCCTGCCGTCCCCTTCACAGATGCGGTTCAACACCTCCAGCATCCGTTTAATCCCTTCCCGACAGGGATTACACTGACCGCACGATTCCTCTTTGAGAAAGTCCAGGAAATATCTTGCCACGTCCACCATACAGGTGTCCTGGTCCATGACGATCATACCGCCGGAACCCATGATGGAACCCACCTTGCCCAGTTCGTTGTAATCAACTCCCAGGTCCAGAAATTCATCCGGTATGCAGCCCCCCGAAGGGCCGCCGGTCTGCACGGCTTTAAAGGCTTTCTTTTTGGGAATGCCGCCACCGATATCATAGATGATGCTTCGCAGGCTGGTGCCCATGGGCACTTCCACCAGACCCGTATTTTTGATTTTGCCCACCAGGCTGAACACCTTGGTCCCCTTGCTGTGGTCCGTTCCCAACTGGGAAAACCATTGGGACCCTTTCAGCAAAATGGCCGGCACATTGGCATAGGTCTCCACATTGTTCAGGTTGGAAGGGCTTTGGCGGAACCCCTTTTCCACGGTGTGGATGTATTTGGCCCTGGGACGTCCCACCTCCCCTTCAAGGGAGGCCATCAGCGCCGTTGATTCCCCACAGACAAAGGCGCCGGCGCCGGTTGAGATCTTCATTTCAAAGGAAAAATCAGAACCCGCAACATGTTGACCCAACAGGCCGTAATCCGTGGCCTGCTTTATGGCTACGACCAGACGTTTCACGGCCAGGGGATATTCATTACGCACATAGATGAACCCTTTATTTGAGCCGACGGCCAGCCCCGCAATGAGCATCCCCTCGATGATGGCGTGGGGATCCCCTTCCAGAATACTACGGTCCATGTAAGCCCCCGGGTCCCCCTCATCGGCGTTACAGATGATAAACCGCTCTCCCTCGTGGGCCGCGCAACTTTCCCATTTGACACCCGTTGGAAACCCGCCGCCCCCACGGCCCCTCAGACCGGAATCTTTGATGGCGGTGATGATGCCCTCCGGTTGATCGGCTTCAAGGGCTGAGAGAAACGCCTTGTAACCGCCCCTGGCCATGTATTCTTCAATCTTTTCAGGATCGATGTAACCGCAGTTGCGTAAGGCGATCTTGATTTGCTGACCATAAAAAGGGATCTCCTCCAGGATGGGGATATCCGGAACAGGGTCTAACCCTTCAAGGGGATTAGGGAAGTCTTCTTCCAGCAGCGACCGGGGGTCGCGCATCTGCCCCAAAGCCATTTTTTTGTCAAATTGGCCCTCCATATACCCGTTGATGATATCCGCGATTTTGTCTTCCGTGGCATTCTTATAAACGATCCGGGGGCCGTCTTTTTTGTAGATTTCCACCAGGGGCTCCAGTTCACAAAACCCCAGGCACCCGGTTTTTCGAATTTGAATATGTTCGTCTTCACCGAATTCGGCCACGGCCCGTGCAAAGGTTTTGCCGGCACCTGCCGCAATCCCGCAGGACGCCATCCCCGTATTGATGGTGACCCGTTCGGGAGTATAAAGGGTCTCCCTTTGTTTTCGGCCTATTTCATCCATATCCGATATTTGCTGAATCTTCATTATTATCCGCCCTGTTCTATTTTGGATTCCCCGTAATGATCCAGAATTTGCGTCAGGTCCTCTGAACCGATTCGCCCGTACACATCTTCGTTGATTTTTACCACCGGCCCCAGACTGCAACAACCGATGCACCGCACCGATTCCAGAGTGAACTGGCCATCGTCGGTGGTTTCGCCGTTTTCAACGTGCAGGGTGTCTTCGATGCGGTCCAGCACCTTGCCGGCTCCCCTTACATGACAGGCCGTACCCAGACAGATGCTGATGATGTTTTTTCCACGCGGTTCAAGGCTGAAGGTGCTGTAAAAAGTCGCCACGCCGTAGATGCGGCTCAGGGGGATTTCTATTTTCTCGGAGAGATAGCTGAGCGCCGGGCGGGGGAGATAATTGTATTGGGCCTGAATGGCCTGGAGGATCATGATCAGGTTTTCTTTGTCGTTGTTAAACCGATCTTCCACCAGCCGGTCCAGCGCCGGATAATCGATGGCTGGAGTAGAATCCTTCGCCACGGGGTTGGTCTCATTCATTTTAGGAAAGACTCCATAAAGGGTTTTGGGAAATAAACCGTCATGCCTGACCGGGAAGAACCCCCTGATGGGTGACCGGACAGTTTTCGACACAACTGCCGCACCCGGTGCAGCGGTCCATATCAATGCTTCGAGCGCGCTTCCTGATTTTCACTTTAAAATTCCCGGCGGACCCTTCCACCGATTCCAGATCCGCATAGGTGATCAGTTCAATGTTCAAATGCCGGCCGACCTCGACCAGTTTGGGAGAAATGATTCACATGGCGCAATCGTTGGTGGGAAAGGTCTTGTCCAGCTGGGCCATGGCGCCCCCGATGGATGGGCTCTTTTCCAAAAGGTATACGTAATAGCCTGAGTTGGCCAGATCCAGCGCCGATTGCATACCGGAAATGCCACCGCCCACCACCAGAACGGAACCCATTATTTTTTCAGTCATTGATTGTCTCCTTCCTTGGTTTCGGTAAGGGCCTCACAAAAAAGACCCAACTTCATTGCGACTGGGTTCAGGGCCTTTCCTTAGAAATAGCTATATTGTAACTATGCACGCAATTTATTGCAAGTCCAAAAATACCGTTATGGTGTTCAAAACCATCGCGTTGAATACCATTTTTTAATTCCAACCCGTTTACCTTGATGAAATTTATTGAAATTCTCATAGAATCCTGACATGATGGGGCCGCTCTTCAGCGAGGTCTTTCATAATGCAAGGCAACAGTCTGCTCAAAATCGGTTTGTGGCGCCGACTGCTTGAGGATTTCAAGCTTCTGGGCGCATTGATAAAAGATTACTGGAAAGGGGATTATCGCGATGTTTCTCTCGGATCCATTGCTGTCTTTGTTCTGGCCATCGCCTATGTCCTCAGCCCCATTGATATCCTTTCCGATTTCATCCCGTTTCTGGGACAAATTGACGACGCCTTTATCCTTTTGTTGTGCATCTATCTTCTGGAAAAAGACCTTCAGAAATACCATAACTGGAAAAGTAACCGTTCCTGAGGACCAGGGCTCAGCGACAGCTTTGCATGCTGCTTTGCCATAGACCCTTCTGATATCATAACCCCAAGGAGACCAAAATGGATATAGAAGCAAAAATCAGTGAACTTAAGAGAAGAAACCGTGAGGCGGACCTGGGTGGAGGCCAGAAAAGAATCGATTCACAGCATGCCAAAGGAAAAATGACCGCCAGGGAGCGCATCGAATACCTTCTTGACGAGGGCAGCTTTGAGGAAATCGACAAGTTCGTGGTCCATCGCTGCCAGGATTTCGGCATGGAGAAGCAGAAGATTCCCGGCGACGGCGTTGTCACGGGATATGGCACCATCAACGGTCGCTCCGTCTTCATCTTTTCTCAGGATTTTACGGTCTTTGGCGGTTCCTTGAGTGGCCCATTCGGCGAGAAAGTGTGTAAAATCATGGACCTAGCGCTCAAAAACGGCGCGCCGGTTATCGGGCTCAACGATTCGGGGGGTGCCAGGATTCAGGAGGGGGTCGTCAGTCTCGGCAGCTACGGTGAAATCTTCAAACGGAATGTGTGGTCCTCGGGCGTCATCCCCCAGATATCGGTGATCATGGGACCCTGTGCCGGCGGGGCCGTCTATTCACCGGCCATCACGGATTTTACGGTGATGGTAAAGAAAACCAGCAACATGTTTGTCACCGGTCCTCAGGTCATCAAGACCGTTACCAGCGAGGAAGTCACCGCCGAAGCCTTAGGCGGCGCCATGGCCCACAACACCAAGAGCGGCGTGGCCCATTTCGCCGAGGATTCCGACCAGGATGCCCTTGACCGGGTCAAAAAAATTCTGGGCTTTATGCCGCAAAGCTATCGTGAGATGCCTCCCGCAATCCCCTGCACCGACGACCCGAATCGTACCGACATCAAATTAAACAGTGTGGTACCCACCAATCCCAGGATTCCCTACGACATCAGGGACATTATCGAATCGGTTCTGGACCATAACGAATTCATGGAAATCCAGCGCCACTATGCGCAGAACATGGTCATCGGGTTCGGTCGTTTAAACGGCATGCCCGTAGGGATTGTGGCGAACCAGCCAAAGTACATGGCAGGATGCCTGAACATCGACGCCTCCATGAAATGTGCGCGGTTTGTGCGAACCTGTGATGCCTTCAACATTCCGCTGATCACCTTCGTGGATGTACCGGGATTTCTGCCGGGCGTCGGCCAGGAACACGGCGGTATCATCAAGCACGGGGCCAAAATCATTTATGCCTATTGCGAGGCCACCGTACCGAAAATTACGGTGGTGACCCGGAAGGCCTACGGTGGCGCCTATGACGTCATGAGCAGCAAACATCACGGGGGCGACATCAACTATGCCTACCCCACAGCTGAAATCGCCGTCATGGGGCCTGAAGGCGCCGTCAATATCGTCTTCAGAAAGGAACTTGCCGAAGCTGACGATCCGGAAGCCAGGAGAAAGGAGTTGGTTGATGATTATCGAAGCAACTTCGCCAGCCCTTTCAAGGCCGCAGAACTGGGTTACATCGATCAAATCATTTTTCCGGAAAACACCCGGCCCCGATTGATCAAAGCGCTCAACATGCTCAAGAACAAACGGGAAACCATTCCCGAAAGGCGTCACGGGAATTGTCCGTTGTAAAGAAGGTTCCACCTGGTTCCCATGCTCCAGCGTGGGAACCCCCATGGTATGCATTCCCGCGCGGGAGCGTGGGAATGAGAGGAAAGGACAATCGATGAAAATTCATGAATATCAGGCAAAAGACATTCTCAGGCAGTCCGGCGTTCCGGTACCGGATGGTCAGGTGGTAACATCTCCTGATGAAGCTGCAAAGGCTTCCCGGATCATCGGTGGAAATTTATGGGTCGTCAAAGCCCAGGTGCATGCCGGGGGGCGCGGGAAAGGGGGCGGCGTCAAAGTGGTTCATGACCCCGGTGAAGTGGTCTCCGTTACGGAATCGCTGCTCAAAACCTCATTGGTGACCCCACAG
>CAYPQJ010000227.1:0-6522 GCA_964412835.1 uncultured Desulfobacteraceae bacterium
TAGTTGCTCCGGTGTTCGTCAGCCTCTGATTCTGATTTTGCTCCGGTCAAAACCGCATCAAAGGCCGAAACACACCGGTCGTCCCATTTTTTCCCGGCGCTCTTTTTCAAGATATCCAACGCGGCTTCAGGACGCCTCCCTTTTTGATAGGGTCGGTCGGTTGTCATGGCGTCAAATGCGTCTGCGACGGCCAGTATCCTGGCGCCCAGCGGGATTTGTTCGTCCTTGAGATGGCGGGGATACCCTTTCCCGTCAGGACGTTCGTGGTGACAATGAACATACTCAAGCGCCGGGCCCAGGAAGTCCAGATCCCGAAGTATTTCTGCCCCGGTGCGGGGGTGCCGGGTGATCTGTTTGACCAGGTCGGGCGGATTTTTGTGTGCATGGGGTTCGAAAAGACGGTCCGGAAAACCTATTTTTCCGATATCGTGCAGAATGCCGCCCAATCGAATAAACTCTATTTCTTCTTCCGCCAACCCCATTTGCCTTGCTATTTTACAGGCGATATCCGCAACCCGGGCGGCATGCCCCTCCGTGTAGGCATCACGGGCTTCCAGCGCATGGGCCATGGTCGACACCGCCTGAATGGTATTCTGCTTGATCTTCTCGTTTAATGCTTCCAGCTCCTTAACCATCAATTCGAGCCGGTACTCCCTTGCCTCCACTTTGACCATCATCAAGCCCATGGCTTCCGCAATGGTTCGCACCGTCTCCGGCTGATCTTCACATGTCAGCCCCATAATATCATTTGAATATTCCCCGGAAGCAATTTCCTGAATTATTTCAACGAGCCGATCAATACTTTTCATTCTTTCCATCTCCGGCGGCGGGCTGCCCCTATCTCTCCAGATAGATAAAAAACTCACGGTTGCCCTTGGGTCCCAATATGGGCGACGGAACCGTTCCCCGAACTGACCAACCTGCCTTTTGGCAGAACGTCGTCAAGTCCAAAACAACCGACGCGTGAAGAGCGGGATCGCGCACCACGCCACCCTTTCCGATCCTTCCCTTGCCCACCTCAAACTGGGGTTTGATCAAGGCCACAATGAAGGCGTGATCCGTTAAAAGACGGGATACGGCAGGAATCACCAGTTTGAGGGAAATGAAAGAAACATCAATGACCGCCCCCTGCGCCATGGCGCCAAGACGATCCGCCGACAAGTAGCGGATATTGGTTTTTTCCATTACCGTCACGCGGGGGTCCTGACGAAGCTTCCAGGCAAACTGACCGTAACCCACATCAATGGCGATGACTCTCCCGGCACCCCGCTTCAGCAGACAATCGGTGAAACCACCTGTGGAGGCCCCCACATCCAGCAGAAAGAGGGATTGAACGTTCAGGGAAAAGTGCTTGATAGCCCCCTCAAGTTTTATGCCGCCTCTGCTGACAAAGGGCGGGTAGGGTTCTTTGAGGCGAATGGCTGCGGATTCAGGAAACAGGTGACCGGCTTTATCGACTTTCGCATCGTCCACAGAAACAAGACCCGCCATGATCATCGCTTTGGCTTTCTCGCGGCTCTCGACCAATCCCCTTTGAACCAATAATTTATCCAATCTCCATCGACGGTTCTCAGGTCTTTTGGCAGAAATCTCTGGCCTCCTTTACAATACCGTCCGCATCAAGACCCAAATTTTTCCGAAGGAGACCCGCCGGACCCTGTTCAACGAAAAGATCAGGAATTCCCATCCTCTTAATCAGGATATTCCGCACCCCCATTTCATTAAAAAGCTCAAGAACACCACCGCCGAGGCCACCCATTCGCACGTTTTCCTCTACCACCAGAAGCCGGCCTGAAGGGGCTGTGATATCAGCGATTTTTTTGTCCAGTGGTTTTGCAAATCGGCAATTCAGGACGCCTGCTGATATCCCTTCCGCTTCAAGGACGCGGGCCGCTTCAAGGGATGGATACACCATACTGCCAAACGCCAGCACCTGAAGATCTTTTCCTTCTTTCAGAATTTCAACTTCCCCCATGGGAAGCTGCTGGTATTCATCATCCAGCGGTACGCCAAAACCACTGCCCCGTGGATACCGGATGGCCACGGGTCCATTATGTTTAAGCGCCGTAAAAAACATATGCCGCAGCTCGTTTTCGTCTTTTGGCGCCATAATGGTCATGTTGGGCAGGCTTCGCAGATAGCTCACATCAAACTGCCCATGATGGGTCGGTCCGTCTTCACCCACGACGCCGCCCCGATCCAGGGCAAAAACTACAGGCAGATTAGGGAGGCACACATCATGGATGATCTGGTCAAAAGCCCTCTGAAGAAACGTGGAGTAAATGGCCACCACAGGATGGAACCCTTCCGTTGCAAGACCTGCGGCAAATGTCACGGCATGCTGCTCCGCGATTCCCACATCCAGAAATCTTCTTGGAAATTCTTTTGAAAACGCCGTCAACCCGGTTCCCTCGGGCATCGCCGCGGTAATGGCAAACAACCGATCGTTTTTGGAAGCCAGATCCATCATGGTCTTACCGAAAACACTGGTGTAAGAAGGAACGGATTTCGTGGGTTTTTTTAGGGGAGGGGCGCCGGTTTGAACATCGAAGGACCCCACCCCGTGAAAATAGGCGGGGTCTTTTTCGGCAAATTCATACCCTTTTCCCTTTACGGTGAGAACGTGAATCAAAATGGGACCTTCCAGGTTTTCGGTATTGCCGAACGTCTCAATTAGGCGGTCAAGACGATGCCCTTGAATGGGGCCTATATATTTGAACTTAAAGGCTTCGAACATCATCCCCGGCGTAAAAAAGGCGAGAAAGGAGTCCTCGCTCTTGCGGGCAAAATTAAGAATATTTTCCCCCACCCCGGGCAAGGATTTTATGAAATTCTCAAGATCTTTCTTGAAATTTACAAATCGCTTGCCGGTCATCTTGCGACCTAAAAAAGATGAGAATGCCCCCACGTTGGGTGCGATGGACATGGCATTGTCGTTGAGCACAACGATCAGGTCTTTTCCCGTATGGCCGGCCTGGTTAAGCCCCTCAAAGGCCATTCCCCCGGTCATGGAACCATCGCCGATTACGGAAATAACTTTCCGTTTCTCTCCTTTGAGGCATTTCGCCGTAGAAATGCCCAGACCCGCAGAGATGGAGGTGCTGCTGTGCCCAGTGTCAAAGGCGTCATAGGGACTTTCCGCCCGCTTTGGAAACCCGCTGATGCCGCCGTAAGTTCTCAGGGTGTGGAATTGCTTCCGCCGCCCGGTGAGCAATTTGTGGGTATAGGCCTGGTGCCCCACGTCCCAGATGATTTTGTCTCTGGGGGCGTCAAAAACATAGTGCAAGGCAATGGACAGCTCCACTGTTCCAAGACTGGGCGCCAGGTGCCCTCCTGTTTTTGACGTTGTCTCGATAATTTTCCAGCGGATTTCCTCAGCCAAATCCTGCAGTTGATCCAAGGAAAGGTCTTTTATATCCGCGGGGCTATCAATCGTGCTTAACAAATTCGATTTTTCAGGTCCGCTTTCGGTCATTTTTTTCTCTCAATGATATAATATGCAATTTGTCGAAGGGGCTCTGCTCTTTTACCAAACGCTGTCAGATCCTGGATAGCCTCTTGAACCAGTGCGCTTTGGATTTTCTTGGATTCACTTAAGCCCCGGACTGACGGATAGGTGCTTTTTCCTTTTTCTTCATCTGCCCCCGCCATTTTCCCCATGGTTTCACTGTCCCCTTCAACATCTAAAATGTCATCGGAGATCTGAAATGCCAAACCAATTTTTTTTCCATACGATAAAACAGACCGGACTTGAGATTCCGGAGCACCGGTAACAATGGCGCCGGAAGCCACCGAAGCCTTAATCAGAGCACCTGTTTTATGGGTGTGAAGAAATTTCACCGTTTCAAGATCCGCTCTTTTTCCCTCCCACTGCATATCCACCACCTGTCCACCGACCATTCCGCCAGGCCCCGCAGCTCCGGAAATCATCCGGATCGCCTCAAGCAGCCGTTCGGGTGTTATTCCTCCCGTGGCAACGGGTGAGGTCATGAGACTGAATGCTTCGGTCAAAAGACCGTCCCCTGCCAGAAGGGCTATCGCATCCCCAAATACTTTATGATTGGTTGGTTTTCCGCGCCTGAGATCATCATCATCCATCAACGGCAGATCATCATGAATCAGAGAATAGGTATGGATCAATTCCAAAGCACATGCCACAGGAAGTACATGTTGACCTTCTCCGCCTACCGCTTCGGCACCGGCCATGCAAAGGATCGGCCGCAGCCTCTTTCCGCCTCCAAAAAGACTGTATCTCATGGCCTCAATCAAGTCTGCCGTAAGACCATCTACTTTGGGAAGGTATTCATCAAGAGCGCTATCCACCTGAATCCGCTTTTCCAGCAGGTAAGCCTTTAAATCAAATTTCACTGGTTTCACCATTATTTTCTCTACCCGGCTTGAAAGGCGTTTCTTTGTATTTTCCACCGCTTTCCTGAACAAGTAACGAAACCTTTTTTTCCGCTGTTTCAAGTTCGTTGGAACAATAACCGGCCAATTGCATGCCTTCTTCAAACACTTCCAGAGATTTTCCCAAGGGCATTTCGCCCCCTTCAAGGCTTTGCACGATCTCCTCCAATCGTTTCATTGCCGCTTCAAAATTCTTCTCCGTCATTTTTCCTCCGAAATTTGAACCTGATTAAACGCGTATAACAGTATAACGATGGGGCAAAACTGTCAAATCAATTTGTATTTTGATCATTAATAAACACTTGAAATATATTATCAGAAATGCTAAACGATAACTTGTATTGTTCTTGGTTATCAATCAGCGTCATTGCGGTTCATGGCTCGCTTAGGTAGACCGCTTGGATTTTTTCATTATTTCTGTTTTAACCTACAAATCAGGGGAGGTAAAAGAGTGTATGGAAAATAGATTCATCACCGGCTTAATGGCCATTGTATTCGTCTGTTCGCTTTTCTTTATGACGTCCTGTGCGAAAAAGCAGGTGGGCGTAGCCGGCGGTGTAAACCCGCCTGGCGGTGAAACCGAAGAAGTTACCGTTGTTAAAGAAGGACAGAAAGTTGTGGTGGTGGAAGGCGTTGAAGCTGAGAGAGCCGCAGCCAGGCGAGCCGCCTTGATTTCAGATTTTGAAAACCTCGATATCTACTTTGAATATGACAGGTCAAATCTGAAACCTGAGGCTCAGCGAGTTTTGAGAGAAAAGGCCGATTTTCTCCGTGCGAATCCATCTCACTCCGTCCTTATTGCGGGAAATTGCGATGATCGGGGCACCGAAGAATACAACCTGGCCCTGGGTGAAAGGCGGGCCATGAGCGCCAAAAACTATCTCGCAACCCTGGGAATTTCTCCGGACCGCTTGAAAACCATTAGCTACGGTGAACTGAGGCCCGCGGATCCTGCCAACAACCCTGTTGCATGGGCCTTGAACAGAAGGGACGCATTTAAACTGTTTCAATAGTCCGGGTTGTTCGGTAACATCGTCTAAACCGAATTTGCCAGGGGAAAATGCCATTCATCATTATTTCCGGTGTTGCGCCGCCATCGTTCTGCGCAACACCGGTTTTTGTTAAAAATCTTTTAACATTGTCCTGATAAACCCAATGTTATACCAATATATTGATTAATGGGGTGAAATATGGGAATTCATCTTTTGTTAAAGCCCGTCAATGTCAGAGTGGTTTTCTTTTTGTCTTCATTCCTCCTTTTCTCCGCATGCGCCACGGAAGATAAATTTCTGTATCTCAGCAAAAGAATTGATGCCATTGAAGCAAAAACAGACAAGGACCTGGTTTCAAACAGCGAGCGCATGGCCGCAAACAGCGCCGAAATGAATCGACTGAAAGAGGAAATGCGGTTTCTAAATGGCCGTCTGGACGAAAACGGTCATCTGCTTAAACGGTCCATCGAAAAGGGCACTACGGAAGGGAATAGCGTTTCCGAATTGAACGAACAAATGACCCGTTTGGAATTGCGTGTGGACCGGATTTCTTCCTATCTTGGCCTTGAGCCCAGGGAAAAAGATGCCCTGACGGCGCCCGTGGCGACTCCCCAGGTCCGGAAACCCGCAACACCAATTGCCCTACCGGAGCCCGAGATAAAACTCCCACCTGATCAGACGCTCTATGACGTCAATATGGATATTTATCGTAAGGAAAAGTACCAGGAAACCATTGTCGGTTTTAAAAATTTCCTTAAGAAGTATCCAAAGTCTAAATTGGCCGACAATGCTGCTTTTTGGATCGGAGAGTCATACATGGCCTTGAAGCAGTATGAACAGGCAATTTTGGCTTTTCAGAAAGTGATAAAGAGATACCCGAGGGGCAACAAAGTTCCCAATGCCACTCTCAGACAGGCGCTGGCTTTTTATGAGCTGAATGACAAGACCAGTGCTAAGCTGCTGCTCAGAAAGCTCATCAAGCAATACCCCAAATCCAACGAAGCAAAAATTGCCAGAAATAAGCTGAAGACGATGAAATAAGCACCCTTTACAGGGTGCAGGGTGCAATTGTCAGGGTGCAGAAAAAATCAGCTTCGAGTTTCATACTGCCCCCTGCCCCCCG
>CAYPQJ010000228.1:0-6382 GCA_964412835.1 uncultured Desulfobacteraceae bacterium
CCACCTCCTACATGCAGGGATTTTTCACGGGCCTGGTGTTTGTGGAATGCCTGAAACGCGCGGATAAGGCTGGCGAATTAAATGGACCAGGCCTGGCCAAAGCGCTTCAGACCCTCAAGGATGTCGACACCGGCGGACTCATGTGCCCCTACACGGTGGTTAACAACAAAATCCCCTACGGGAGGGTTTACAAGGCCAACATAAAGAAGAAAATCTTTGAACCCATTTCCGGCTGGATCAAGACGGAATAGACCAAAATTACGGATTCCCGTCCGGTTCCCACGCTCCAGCGTGGGAATCCATATGGTAAACGTTCCCACGCAGGAGCGTGGGAACGAGATAAAAGCACCACAGGATTTATTTTTATGACCAACATCATCACCATGCCCATGCTGCTGAAGCGTAATGCCGATCGCCTGGGAGACGCCAAGGTCGCCATTCGTGAAAAGGGGTTCGGCATCTGGCAGCCCGTAACCTGGAAAGCGTATTTTGAAAACGTGCGGGATTTTGCTCTGGGACTTCACCAGCTCGGGTTTAAGACGGGGGATAAGCTATCCTATGCCGGAGACAACCGACCCGAAGGACTCTATTCGGAACTGGCTGTTCAATCCCTCGGCGGCGCCATTGTGGGCATCTATCCGGACAGCCACCTGGACCAGGTGGAATACATCATCAACCACTCCGACTCCATTTTCGTGGTGGCCGGGGACCAGGAACAGACGGACAAACTCCTGGATGTCAAGGACAAATGCCCCAATATCATCAAGATCATCGTGGATGATCCTAAAGGGATGCGGCGCTATGACGAGCCCATGCTCGCCTACTTCAAGGACATTCAGGAACTGGGCCGGAAATTGCACAAAAAGGAACCTCGGCTCTTTGATGAAATGATTCAAAAAGTTGAACCCGACGACGTGGGCATGATCAATTATACCTCAGGCACCACCGGGCTGCCCAAGGGGAGCATGATCACCCACAAAAACATGTACTCCGTGGCTAAAGGCCAGGACGAGGTGGATGAAGCGCAGGATGACTTTGAATATGTCTCCTTCCTGCCGCTTCCCTGGATCGGCGAGCAGGAATTCGGCGTCTACTGGGCACTCTACAAGGCCTTCACCGTTAATTTCCCTGAAAAGGTCGAAACGGTCCAGGAAAACATTCGCGAGATCGGCCCCCACATCATGCTGGCGCCGCCACGCATATGGGAGCGCATGTGTTCGGACATTCAGGTGAAAATACAGGACGCCGTATGGATCAAACGGCTGGCCTACAAGTGGTTTCTGTCCGTGGGGTATAAGGTGGCGGACCACATATTGAACAAAAAGCCGCTCCCCATCGGCTTGAAATTCCTGAACATGCTGGGGTATGTTTTTTTGTTCAGGTCACTGAAGAATTATTTGGGTCTTGCCCGGCTGCGCCACGTCTATACGGGTGGGGCACCCCTGGGGCAAGAGATTTTCAACATGTTCATGGCCCTTAACGTCGACATCAAACAGGTCTACGGCATGACTGAACAGACCGCAGGCTCCATCATGCACCGGACCGGCGACATCCGCCTGGATACGGTGGGGAAACCCATCCCGGGAGTTGAATTCAAAATCTCCGATTCAGGGGAGCTGTTGAGTCGGGGGAATACCATCTTCAAGGGGTATTACAAGAATCCGGAAGCCAGCGATGAAGCCTTACGGGACGGCTGGTTTCATTCGGGAGACGCGGCCATCATTGAAGATGACGGGCACATCATTATTATCGACCGGATGAGCGACGTGATGAAACTGGTGGACGGCGGTAAATTCTCACCCCAGCTCATTGAAAACAAACTACGGTTCAGCCCCTATATTGTGGATGCCGTGGTCATCGGAAAAAATCGGCCGTTCATCGCGGCCATGATTGCCATTGATATGGCCAATGTGGGAAAATGGGCCGAAAACAACCAACTTGCCTACACCACCTTTACGGATCTTTCCCAGAAGAAAGAGGTCTACGACATCATTGCGGTGGAAGTGGCCAAAGCCAATGAGTCCCTTCCCAAAGTGGCCAAGGTGAACCGATTTGTATTGCTTTATAAGGAACTGGATGCCGATGATGACGAACTGACCCGAACCCGCAAGGTACGACGGAAATTCGTTGAGGAGAGATACAGGGACTTGATCGAGGGTCTATATGGCGACCGGGAGGAAATTCCTGTGGAAGCCGACATTCGCTACAAAGACGGCAAAGGGTTTCGTATGAAGACCAGCGTTCGGATCAAACAGGTGGAACCTCCTCGATAATAAATGATACCCCATTCAGCGGCATGAAAGAACATGGACGAAAATAACGAATATCAGCTTCACCTGAAGGACATCCATCTCAGTTTCGGCGGTATAAAAGCCCTCCATGGGGTAACTACCGGCGTCAAAAAGGGAGAGATTTTTTCCATCATCGGACCCAACGGCGCGGGCAAAACCTGTTTGTTGAACTGCATCAATCGGTTTTACCAGCCGGACCAGGGCGAGATTTTCTTTGAAGGGCAGAACATCACCCACCTGAAACCGCACCGCATCGCTCATTTAGGCATTGCACGAACCTTCCAGAATGTGGAACTTTTCGGACACATGAACGTCTTGGACAACATCAAACTGGGGGCCCACGTTCATTTGAAATCCGGATCCATTTCGGGGGGCATTTACTACGGCAAAACCAGGGCCGAGGAGATGGCCCTCAGAAAAGACATCGAAGAGCGGATCATTGATCTCCTTGAAATAGAGCCCATTCGAAAACACGTGGTCCATTCCCTCCCCTACGGGCTTCAAAAGCGCGTGGAGATGGCTCGGGCACTGGCCATGCGGCCCCGGGTGCTCCTGCTGGATGAACCGGCCACGGGCATGAACCTGGAGGAAACCGAGGATATTGCCCGGTTTATCCTGGATATCAACGAAGAGTGGGGCATTACCATCATCCTCATCGAACATGACATGGGTGTGGTGATGGATATCAGTAACCGCATCTGCGTGCTCGATTTCGGTCTAAAGATCGCTGAAGGAAAGCCCAAAGAGATCCGGCATAACGAAAAAGTCATCAAGGCCTATCTGGGGGAAGAGGACATCACCTACTCCCGGCTCGGTGCATAACCCAAATGGCGGAAAAACCCAGAGAAAACCCTATGGAACCATTGCTGGCTGTCAACAATATCGAAGTCATCTATCATAATGTGATCCTCGTTTTGAAAGGGATGAGCCTCCAGGTGGAGCAAGGGCGTATCGTGGCGGTCCTGGGGAATAACGGGGCCGGCAAGACCACCACCCTTAAAGCCATTTCGGGGCTTTTAAAATCCGAAGACGGCGCCGTAACCGACGGCCAAATCCGATTCAAAGGGGAGCGTATCGACCGTAAACAACCTGAAGAAATTGTTCGTAAGGGCATCTTCCAGGTCATGGAGGGACGACGGGTGTTTGAGGATCTCTCCATTGAAGAAAATCTTATTGCCGGCGGACATACCAATCGAAGCCGGCGAAAAATGAAAGAAGACATCCAAAAGGTTTACAGCATGTTCCCCAGGTTGAAGGCCAGGAAAAACGTTCTGGCCGGATACATCAGCGGTGGTGAACAGCAGATGCTGGTCATCGGCCGGGGTCTCATGTCCCTTCCCACCCTCATGCTCCTGGACGAACCCTCCATGGGCCTTTCTCCTCTGTTGGTCTCCGAAATTTTCAAAATCATTCAGCACATCAACCAGGAAGAAAAAGTGAGCATCCTGCTGGTGGAACAGAATGCCCGGCTCGCCCTTTCCATTGCAAGCCACGGTTACGTAATGGAAAATGGCCGCATCGTCCTGGACGACACCGTGGAAAAGCTGAAAGAAAATGCCGATGTCAGAGAATTCTATTTGGGACTCACCGAAGTGGGCAAAAAAAAGAGCTACCGGGACGTCAAACACTACCGGAGAAGGAAACGGTGGCTTACTTAAATTGTAGGGGGCAGTTGTCAGCACTGGCGGTTATTATGCTGTTACTGATAACTGATAACTGACAACCGATTTCATAGGAGGTTTATGATGGGCAAAGAAGATCTGATCAAAAAAGAGATGGACCGAAGGACTTTCATGAAAGTCACGGGAGCTGTGGGGTTGGGCTTGACCGCCACCTCCTTTGGTGTTCCGACCCTGCTCAGGGCCGCGCCTGCGACCATTAAAATCGGGTCAGTTCAGCCGGCCACGGGACCCCTTGCGGTAATCGGGCAGGGCCAGCGCAGGGGGAATCAGCTTGCGGTGGATTATATCAACGCCAAGGGCGGCATCAAATCCATGGGAGGGGCGAAGCTGGAGCTCCTGCTTGGCGACAGCGAAACCAAAGCGACGGTGGGCCGTAGCGAGGCGGACCGATTGATTAAAGACGGCGCATCAGTGCTGATCGGCGCTTTCCAGAGCGGTACGGGCATGGCCATCGCCACGCTTGCCGAACAGCGGCAAATCCCTTTCGTGATGGATGTGGCCGCACTGGATGTGATCACCCAGAAAGGGTACAAATACAGCTTTCGTATTTTCCCCACGGTCACCACCTTTGGAAAAACGGCCTGTAAATATATCGATCAGATGATTAAAGAGAAAAAGGTGACCCCCAAGAGAGCGGTGGTCACCAACACAGGCGACCCTTTTGGAAAAGGCCAGGGCGGGAATTTTATCAAATGGTTCAAAAAATCCGGTATCCCTGTGGAAATCGTGGAACATATCACCTACCCCTTAGGCATCCACGACCTTTCCTCCGAGGTGGCCAAAATAAAGTCTGCCAAACCGGATCTGCTCTTTCCCGTGTGCAGACCGGGAGACTCCATTATTCTGACGCGGCAGCTCCTCAAACAGCGGGTGCCGCTCATGGGCATCATCAGTCCGGGAAGTCCGGGGTGGTATGAGCCCAAGGTGATCAAAGACCTGGGTAAACTGGTCTACTATGTCATGGACAATGTCCCCTGGATCAACGCTGCGAGCCCGGTATACCAGGAAGCCAACGCCCTGTTTAACAAGAAGTACGGCGGTTATCTGGATACCAATTCCGGTTATGCGTATACGGGCATCCTGGTGATCGCGGACGCGCTGGAAAGGGCCGGGTCAGCCGACAGTGATAAGCTCCTGGCCGCCATCCGGAAGACGGATCTGAAAGCGCAGCCCATGGTGGGGGATGCCATCCGATTTGCTGCGAACGGCGACAACATCAACGCCGCAACGGCCATGGTCCAGGTCCTGCCGGACCCGGATCCCATCAAAAGGGTCAAGGTGGTCCTGCCCAAGAGTTTCGCCCAGGCGGATTACGTGTTTCCCGCCCCCCAGATGTGGGATAGGGGATAATGGATTCCACCCTTGCCCTGCAGCTTCTGATTCAGGGGATTCTACTGGGAGGGCTCTATGGCCTTATTGCCCTGGGGCTCTCCCTGATCTTCGGGGTAATGGGGGTCATTAATTTCGCCCATGGCCAGATGATGGTCATCGGCATGTATATTTCTTACTGGATATTCGTTCTGTTGGGTGTGGAGCCCTATCTTTCTCTCATCATCGTTTCCGCCGCCATCTTTGTCCTGGGATATGTCATCCAGTTTTCCGTGGTCAACCGGATCCTAGATTACCCTGAAGCCATGCAGGTACTTCCCCTTGTGGCCATCGGGATTATTCTGGAAAACACGGCGCTTTTGCTGTGGGGTCCGGATCACCGGAGCCCTCACACGGCCTTGAGCCTGGATACCATCTGGCTGGGAGGCGCCATGATCGATGTGTCGCGCCTGATTGCTTTCCTCATGGCCATTATTATTACCTTTGCCATCTTCATCTTCCTGAAGAAGAGCAATATGGGGAAACGCATCCGGGCGGCGGCCGATAACCGGATGGCCGCCACCCTTGTGGGTATCAATGTGGGCCGCATCAACAACTTTTCCTTCGGGCTGGGCGCCGCCACAACCGGTGCGGCAGGGGCCTTGCTGCTGCCGCTCATGCCCCTTTCTCCCAGTCTGGGCCACGATTTTACACTCACCGCCTTTATTGTGGTGATTTTAGGCGGTATGGGAAATCTCGTGGGCGCCCTTGCGGGAGGACTCATCTTAGGTGTGGCCGAATCCATGTCCACCCTCTTTTTACCCGCCACCCTCAAACAGGTGGTCAGTTTCGGAATACTGATCGTGATCATGCTCTTTCGTCCCCAGGGACTCTTAGGGGGGAAGAAATGACCCGGCTCTATTTTTTATTGGCCGTCTTACTCACCATCCTTCTTCTGGTCCCGCTTTTCCTTGAAAAGTACGTCCTGGGTATTTTTGTCATGATTTTTTTCTTTGCCTACCTGGGGCAGTCGTGGAATATCCTCACCGGGTATACGGGACATATTTCCCTGGGGCACGCCCTCTATGTGGGGGTGGGGGC
>CAYPQJ010000229.1:0-6331 GCA_964412835.1 uncultured Desulfobacteraceae bacterium
CAGGGCAAATTTAAAGAAGCACTTGAGGTGCTGCGGAAAACCATGCCTTTTCCCGGGATTCTGGGCCGCATCTGCGACGCGCCTTGCCGGGAGAAATGCAAGCGGTCTGAAGCGGGAGACCCCATTGAAATAGGCGCCCTGGAAAGGTTTTGTGTTTCACACCCCCCACCTCACCAACGTGTTCAACCCCTCCCTGCCAAGGACCATAACATCGCTGTTATGGGCGCCGGACTCAGCGGCCTGACCGCAGCATGGGAGACCTGGCCCGCAAAGGGTCGGGTTGACATCTTCGAACCTGCACATTTGGGTGCGCATTTACTGAACCAATACCCCCACCGCCTCTCCGAGGAAATCATCCATGACGAACTATCGATTCTTGAGCGCTTGGGCGTGGTTCATCACTGGGAGGAACAGATTCATCAGACGGCTTTTATGGAAAAAAGCCGCAGCATTTTTAATGCCGTCTTTCTTTCCCTGGAAGTGATGGATCCCGTTTTCTGGGGACTGGAGATGAACGCAAATGGCGGGTCTTTCACAGCAGCTCCCCTTGCGGAAAAAAATCCTGAACGGCGTATTCTGCGAATGTGTTTTGTCCCTCCTGGATCATCCCGGAAGGGCGCTGGTTGAATTCGGACGGATTCTAAAACCCGGAGGTTGTTTGATGATCACGGACCTCTATGCGCACCGACCGGAAGGTGTCTCCTCCCTGGAACGTCTGCCGCTGAAGTCCTGTCTGAAGTGTGCAAAACCCCGGCAAAAAATCCTTTGTCTGGTGGAAGACGCTGGATTTAAACCGGTCCTTTGGGAGGACCATTCCCATTTATTGAAACAGCTGGCCGCCAAAATTTTTTTTCAGCTTGAATTCATGAAGGAATTCTGGACACGATTCGCCCCCCACTGCGCCCCGCAGGACCTTACCGCCGGCCGTGAACAGGCCAGCCCGGGCTACTACCTCATGGTCGCACGAAAAAAGGGAGGATTTTGATGAATGAATGAAACGCTGCAATCTGGCTTGCGCCTTCTGCTATGCCGGTTCAGGCGTAGAAGCCGCCGGAGATCCCGACCTGTCGGTCATCAAAAAATGGTATCGATCGGCGGCGGATGCCGGCGGCGATTGCCATATCCAACTCTCCGGGGGCGAGCCCACTTTACGGGATGATTTGCCCGAAATTGTCGGCATGGGCCATGAATATGGATTTTCATTTCTTCAGCTCAACACCAACGGTTTGCGGCTGGCCGGATCAGGCTTTTGGAAGGGGGCATTCTGACCCTGCCCGAGATGGATGAGGTATTGTTCAGAATTCCCGATCTTTTGAACTATCGGGCGGAATTGAAACTTCGGGATGGAAAAGACTGTCTGAGCATTCAAGTCCATACGGTTTTGGATGCCCCACCCGGAATCCTGAAGGAAACCGGAACACACCTTATGAAAATCCCTTCCGTAAAAAGAAGAGTGAAGGCAAATTGCTCCTGGACCCCATATCCAAAAGTCCTTCCGATTGGCCCACAACAGGCACCATCAAACGGGTATTGGTTGACAAGCGCCGGGCGCATGAGGCAACGCCTTCAATCTAATTTTACAATTTTCACGTGACTTCCCACCCAGATCACCGGCAGATAGAGTCGACCGCTGTTTCCACTCAGCTTAACAACCTTTTCAATCACTTCTTCGCCATAAATCTCCAGTTTAACGTCTTCCTTCTCTTTGGTCGAATCGAATTTCTTTTCGTTTCTTAATGTCTTTTCGACACGATCGACAGCCCAATTTTCGTATACGTCCACGTCTGATTATCCATTCGCAGCCAGTGCTGCTTTTACCTTGTCCGGAACAGCGGGCAATTCGGTTACCCACACGCCGCAGGCGTTATGGATGGCGTTGATCACCGCCGGCGCCGTGGGCACCATGGTCATTTCGCCCACACCGACCGCACCGTTGGTTCCGCGGTTTCGGGAGGTTTGCAGGAGGATCGTCTCCATATCAAATGCGGTTTTCATGCTGGGAAATTTGAATGTCACCCAATCCTTGGTTTGACCGGCAATGTATTGTTCCCGAAGGGCATACCCGACCCCCATATCCATGCCGCCATGGAGTTGACCCTCCACGTTTTGAGGGTTGATCAGAACTCCGGCATCACAGGCGGTGGTCATTTTGAGGATTCGGACTTCCCCGTTTTCGGTGTTTACCTCTATTTCGGCCAGCTGGATGGCATGGACCTGGGAATCGAAGGAGGGACCCTGCCCGGTCTTCTCATCCAAGGAAACGGGGTCAACAGCCTTTTTCCGGCCGATATACCGGACGGGTTTATGGGCCTTTCTCAGGTCTTCCGCGGTCTTTGCTCCGACTTCGGCCATAACATTTTTCAGCTGATTGACGGCATCGACCAGGGCGCCGCCAACCATGAACGTTAAACGGCTACCGGCGGCCGGGCCGGTGGCGGTGGTCCGGTCGGTATCCCGGGTAACCAGGCGCACCATGTTCATGGGCAGGTTCATGTTTTTGGCCGCCACTTGCGTCAACATGGCATCAGTGCCTTCACCCGGGTCCGCAGCCGCCGCGTAAAGGGTAACGCCACCGTCATCATCCAATTCCAGTGCGGCAATGGCGCTGTCTCCGGGACTGCCGATACCGAATGCTCCCGCAGCCAGGCCCACACCTCGACAAATGGGCCCGTTCTTGGAACCGGCCGCTTCTCGAACGGAACGTTCATAATGCGGGCGAATCGCATCACATAGTTCCGGAAACGGCCATTGGTCCACTACCTGCCCTGTGGATTTAGACTGCCCGGAGCTGAGTGAATTGATCTTTCTAAATTCCAATGGATCAACATCCAACTTATGGGCAAGCATGTCCATGGAACATTCCAGAGCAAAGTGAGCCTGTGGCGGACCGGCGCCCCGGGCAGCACTGCCCCATGGGTTATTGGTATAAACCAGCCGGGAGCGGCAGTGGACATCGGGGATATGATAGGAACCGGACAGCATCATCTGCGCACGATTGACGACGGCGGTGCCGTTTGAGTGGTAAGCACCGTTGTCCACGACCATGTCCATATCCAGAGCGGTAAGGCGGTTGTTATGATCGGCGCCCATTTTGACCTTCATGCGAAACGCATGCCGTTTGGAAGACATCTGCATGGATTCGACCAGATTGGGGATATAACGTACCGGTTGCCGAAAGTGGATTGCCGCGGCCGCGGCGATCCCTTCGGAGGTGATTTCAAGCTTGATGCCGAATTGCCCCCCTGAAAACGCCTCTTCATAACGCATGTTTTCCCAACCCACCGCTTCCTGGAGCATGCTCAGATGATGGTGGATGTTGATGCTTCGGCCGATGACCACGAGTTTTGCGTCATCACCTTCCCCTTCCCAAAATGCCACGCAGGCTTCAGGCTCCAGCGGTGCCTGATGGTTAATTTGGGTCTTGAAACACGCCTCGATAATGGTCTGTGAATTTTCCAGGGCCGTTTTGCTGTCGCCCTTGATCTGGGACTGGCTGAAACACAGGTTGGGCCATTGATCGTGGATCTGAACGGCATCATGGGCCATGGCTTCCCGGGGATCGGACAGGCTCGGTAACAATTCATATTTAACGCTTATTTTGTTCAGAGCGGCAAGTGCCTGTTCACGGGTTTTGGCCGCCAGAACGGCCACCGGATCGCCCATATTGCGGACTCGGTCCTCGCAAAGGATGGGGCGGTCGGGGATCATATATTTAAGTCGGTTGGTTCCTTTGATATCTTCGGCAGTTATGACGCCGACCACACCCGGTTGTTGAAGCGATGCGGAAAAGTCCACGGAGAGAATTCGAGCATGCGCATGGGGACTGCGCAGGGCGACCAGTTCCAAAGCGCCGGGAATACGAATGTCCGCTGTAAAATGAGCGGTCCCGCAAGCTTTGATCATGGCCGAGGGGCTCGTATGACTAACGCCCAAAGCGGCCGCGGCCGCCCCGGGACGAACCGCGTCCGGCGTAATTTCGCCACGTTTGAAACGGGCCGCTAAGCGAACAGCGTCGATAATATTGGTGTATCCCGTACACCGGCACAAGTTTCGGCGCAGGGCCTGTTTTATGTCATTTCTGCCGGGATCCGGATTTTGATCCAAAAGCACTTTAGCGGCCATGATCATGCCCGGCGTGCAAAAACCGCATTGGACAGCGCCGGCCAGCACAAACGCCTCCTGGATAAGGTGCGGGTTGTCCGGAGTACCCAACCCTTCTATGGTGATGACTTCAGCACCATTCAACCCGGCCACTTTGGTTAAACAGGACAAAACCGCCTTGCCGTTGACGATTACCGTACAGGCGCCGCATTGGCCCTTGCGGTCGCAAGACTGTTTGGTACCGGTCAAGCTCAGAATATCGCGAAGTAAATCCAGCAAAACCAACTTGGCGTCGGCAATCACCTGAACCGCGCAACCATTGACGTTTAGGCATATTTCTTTCATTTCAGGTCCTACTTTACACGAAGACGAACTCAGTGAGATGATGACAGTCCGTTATCTTTTGCACCTATGAGAAAAATGCTTTCATAGGTGGCATCATTAGCGGTCCGTTTAATATTTTCTCCCAGCATATGAAACAATCTGAAATCAAATCGACAAAGCCTGGATTTCATGAAGTTTTGTTCATCCGGGCTTGCGTTTTGCAGCCATCTTGTAAAGGTTGTCTGATTATCGAAATGCTGGCAGGCCAGGTAGGCCGACAGGTCCGCCACCCGTTTTTCCCGGGATTCGATGATGTTCAGATACGACTCGCAAAACAGCCCGGAATGCCTCAAACGACTCAGCAGATGGGGCAGAAGAGCTTCGGTTCGGGTTTCAACAATGGTATGGTTTTTCAACCACTGCATCACGCCCCCCCGTGTGGTGGCCGTATGTCTGAACTGTTCCGTGAGAGCGGTGTGTCGTTCCTTGACAATGGGCTGCTGACGTCCCCGCACATGGATCAGGATCAGCCGCGGGTTCAGCAGCAAATCCCCTACCAGCGGAAATTCACAACTCTCGGCGTAGTTCCCTGCAGCGACGATGCCGAGTTCATTGATACGGGCGAGGGAAAGCCAATAGAGGTTATCGTGAAAAAAGGAGGCTTCCTCCAGGCGGTTCAGTAATGTGACCAATGCCGCTTCGTTCAAATTGTGCAAGGCGGCCTTTTCTTCCAACGTCCGGTTGAAATTGAGGATGACGTCCCGTTGTTCAACCAACGTATCCGACGCAACGTTCTGATACATGTTATTCCTGCCTTATCTCAGCCTTTTGTTAACCCGATACAACATGTTTCTCCAGTTTTACCGCACAGACCTTGTAGTCAGGCGTTTTGGATATGGGATCCAGAAAGGTACCGAGGAGCCAATTGGGATTGGCCTCTTGAAAATGAAAATCCATAAAAATAGATCCTTCCGGCACAATATCTCCAATTGCAACCGGGGTCACAACCTCACCCCGCCGGGAGGTTACCTTAACGGAACCACCGTTTTCTACCCCCAGCCGTTCAGCATCATCGAAATGAATCTGGGCCATGGGTCCTGGAAATTCACGCTCGAGAGAAGCACATCTACCGGTCATGGTACGGGTATGATAATGCGCATATCGCCTCCCTGTTGTCAGAATATAGGGGAATTCGTCATCCGGAAGTTCTTCAGAGGGTCGGTATTGAATCGCATGGAACAGACCCTTTCCCCTGGCAAATCCATTTTGGTGGAGAAACTGCGTTCCGGGATGGTCCACGGTGGGACACGGCCACTGAATGTCCATGACATCAATGCGGTCATATGTAATGCCTGAAAAACTAGGGGTAAGTGATGCCATTTCCTCAAAGACCTCTTTCGCTGAAATATAGGAATTGTTCTCCAGCCCCATCCGTCGTCCGATTTCCGACAGTATTTGCCAATTGGGTCTGGCCTGACCGGGTGGTTCCACCGCTTTACGGATTCGTTGAACCTTCCGCTCCGTATTGGTAAACGTCCCTTCCACCTCGGCCCAGACCGCACCCGGCAAAACCACATGCGCCATCTGAGCGGTCCGGGTGAGGAAAATATCCTGGACCACCAGGAATTCGGCAGACGAAAGCGCTTTTCGAACATGATGAATGTTGGGATCACTCTCCACGGTATTTTCGCCAAAGATATACATGCCCTTTATGGACCCATCTATGAGCCCATCCATCATGTCAGGGATCATTTGTCCCACTTCCAAAGAGAGTGGGGCGCCCCATGCGGTTTGAAATTTATCCCTGTTGGCCGGGTCGGTAACCACCTGATAACCCGGGTATACATTGGGCAATGCCCCCATGTCGCAGGCACCCTGGACGTTGTTCTGTCCCCGCAGCGGATTG
>CAYPQJ010000230.1:0-6124 GCA_964412835.1 uncultured Desulfobacteraceae bacterium
CCTTTTTCGGAATGCGACCCTTACGAAGGATCGCAAAAATCAACCAGGAGGTGTGACGGGAAAAATGAACGCCCGCATGTCGACGAAATTGTCGACGGCAACCTGTATTGTCGAAATTCCGAACGAACGACAGTCTATAACCGTTTGATTTAAAATAGATTTTAATTTGGCATGCTTCTTGCTTTATAATTCCTCAATGTGGGTTTCGGAAAAGCCGAAATCTAAAAACCAAAATTTTTGGAACAAGGAGGAACAACAGATGAAAAAGATATTAACGGGTACAATGGCGGCAC
This sequence comes from uncultured Desulfobacteraceae bacterium, assembly GCA_964412835.1. Classification (GTDB taxonomy): domain Bacteria; phylum Desulfobacterota; class DSM-4660; order Desulfatiglandales; family Desulfatiglandaceae; genus NaphS2. The sequence continues at coordinate 294 of CAYPQJ010000230.1, forward strand.
TTCTGGTATTGTTTGTGGGAATGGGACTCGGTTTTGCGGGGAATGGCCAAGGTGCGGGGGATGGAACCGGACCCATTCATGATATCCTGAGCGGCACAGAGTTTACTTACACCGGAACAGTGGTGGGCATTGTTCCGGGTCAAGGAATGGAAGTGGCCCTGGAGAGTGAAAATGTGACCCTCTACGGCATCGGCCCCATCTGGTACTGGGAAGCCCAGGAGGTGGATCGCCCCATTGCAGGTGAAGTCATTACAGCCACTGGTTACACCGTCGATTTCAATGGGGAATTAAGAAATATCGTCATGACCATGACCGTTGATGACATAACCATACAACTTCGCGACGCTGAAACGGGGGTGCCACTCTGGCGCGGTGGCCGAAACCGTTAGGAAGGGTTTTTGTTTGACATTGGTTTTATGAAAAAGGTCCCGGTACAGGGGCCTTTTTTCTTTGACACAAGCCGTTCGGAACAGCAATATGGAGGAACTTTAATGATTGGGTGCTCGACCAAATCCCTTTTCAGACGATTCGTTTGACGCCCCCATATTTCCCGGAACTTCGCATGCCGTTAAAATATCGACCGGTACATGGGCCAACAGCTTTTTATATTTTCCAGATTTTTCTGGTTGCTCTTTTCTGGTTTCAAGTCCCGGGACTTCATCAGGTAGAGGCCCTGGACGTTCTGGATATTTCCGTGGAAGGAACAACCGGGTATGATTCCAACCCGGCCCTTGAAGCTGATTCTGAAGGTTCGGGTTTTGCCGTGTACGCTGCCGGCTTGGGAAAACAGTTTCGTTTCACAAACCCATTCATTCTGGATACATTCTTAAATGCCCGTTATCAGGACTACTGGCAGGTGGAAGACAATTATGATGTGCGCGGCGGCGGCGCCCTCTCATATCCGTTGGCAAATGGGCGTTTTACGCCGGCTCTTTTGCTGGAAGCGGCAGCTTACCGGGATCATCTGGTGACGGCGGCGGAGAGAAATGAGGTGATAGTGGGCCTTAGGGCGGACCTGATTGTCAATAGCCGCATGAACCTGTCTTTGGAGAGTACCTGGAACCGGCAGAATTATCTGAACTGGGCACAACCCTTTTCAGGGCGGGGCCAGGGCCGTCCGATCCAGGGAAAAGGCGGCGCCGGTGCGTCAGGGTCGCCATCCCATGGGACCGCCAATGTTGGAATCCCCTTAAAAGGGAAGGGGCCGGGGGGGGGATACGGGTGTGGCCGAAAGAGTATCCTCAATGAATACCTGCCTCCCAGGGACAACCGTTTAATGCGTTCGGTTTTGACCATGGACCTCTTTTTCATGCCGTCCCTTTCCGGTTCTTTCTATGGCGGATACACGGATCTTAAGTCGTCCGTGAATCTGGAATCCTATGGGCAGATTGAAACAGGGATTGCGCTTTTTTGGGAACCCTTTGAAGAATGGCAAGTCATGGGAGAAGCCAAGGGGTATCGTGAGGATTACCATGATGTGCCTGACAGCATGCAAAAATGCGTCAGGAGCACAAACACCATTTATACCCTGGGGTTGCAGGTGAGTCGTTTTTGGGGCCCCTTTGAAATTTTCGCAGCCGCGGCCATTACCAACGGCGAGGCGCCCCTGGATTATGAATCTTATTCACAGACGGTGATGCAATGCGGACTTTCATACTCTTTCTAATGGGGTTTCTCATTTACGCGTCCTTTTCCATGGCTTTTGGGGAGGAACCCCTGCTGGTGCGCGTACTGAGCCTGGATCAGGCATCCGGAAAAATATCGGCCCGGATGTTGGAAGGGTCCCGTGAGGGGGTTGAGAATAAAGAGACAACGGAAATTATCGTCAAAATGACCTCCGATACCTTTCCCAAAGGGCTCCGTTCAGGAGACATCATCCGGGTTTGGGGTGGGTTTTCCGGGAATTCTCAGATTTTTTTGGCTTCCGATATGTCATCGGCGGTCACGGGAGGCAAAAAAGATCCCACAGGGGTGCGCCGACGGCTGGGAAAGGGGCGTGGAATGTCTGGAACAAAGGGGAGCGGACGTGGTCATGGCCGAAAATAGACGGGGGCTTCCCCTTTGGTTAACCAACCTTCTTCTTTTCACCCTGCTGACCCTATCCGCCGTGGTCTATTTTTTCTGGCAGATCCATCAGGCCCGGGAGGATTTCCTGACCCATGTGCGCGCCCACGTGCAGCAGGTGGCGCGGGTTATCCAATCCAGCGCGGGGAACGCCATGGCCTCCCAAATGGCGGCCGAAACCCTCCTCGAAATCCTTTTGGGCAATACGGCTCGCTTTGTGAATTACCTAAACGATATTGAACCCTTCACCCCGGAAGAGTTGTCCGCTTTTGCCAGAGAATCGGGACTGGTGGGAATTCTGATTTCAGGCTCTAAAGGGACCGTGGTGGACGGCTTTCCCCGACCCCGGTCGATTAGAGCGTCAATCTGCAAAAAGAGACCCAGCTTGGAACATCTCATCGCGGGTGGCATGTATCTGTTTTCATGGCCCAGGCCGGAAGACGCCGGATGCGTGCTGCTGGGGATAGGAGACAAAATGATTGGGGCCCTTTATGAGAATCTGGGGCCGGGTCATGTCATGAAAACAGTATCCGAACTGCCGGGCATCCATTCGGTGCGCATGGAAAGCCCGGATCCGGGGGAAAAGCCATTGCCCGAAAATCCTTCCGTGGCATTCAAGACCCTCGGGAACAAGGATGTGGCCATTGCCCGACTCCCTTTTCAGTCCGGCATTCTTTCCGTAGGTGTAAACACCGGACATCTGGATCAATCCATCCACCGCTTGTGGCGGGATTTTTTTATTTTCGGCGCGGTTTTCGCGCTTTTGGGAATCTGTATCTCGTATATTCTCTATCGAAACCAGTCATCACACCTAGGCCAGGTTAAATCCTATGAAAGACGGATTTCCAAGGAACGGGAAGACGCCTCTCTGGGACGGGCCGCCGCGGCCATTGCCCACGAAATCAGAAACCCCTTGAACGCATTGGGAATGGGGCTTCAGCGACTTCAACTGGAAGGAAAGGAATTGACGCCGGATCACCAACACCTGCTGATGCTCCTGACGGATGCGGTGGCTCGCGCCGACGCCAGCGTCAGTGGGCTGCTCAATTATGCGCGCCCGCCCATGCCCAATCGGGAGCCTGTCCGCCTGGATCGGTTATTCCAAAAGATTCTGGCGCTCTACCGATACCGGTTGACGGAATTGAAGATTTTGGTTGAGCAGGACTTGGATTTCAAAGAAACTATTTCCGGAGATCCCGAACTGTTGGGTCAGGTGATTGAAAACCTGTTGCTAAACGCCATGGAAGCGCAGCCCCATGGGGGATTTATCCATGTAACAGTGGGCATGAACCGTAAAGAGGTCTACTTGAGAATTCGAAATGGCGGTTTAGCTTTGTCCGAAGAGAAAGTGACTCGAATTCTGGAGCCCTATTTCACCACCAAAGCACGCGGAACGGGCCTGGGGTTAGCCATTGTACAACGGATCATCCAGGCCCACAAGGGTCGCATTGAAACGGCGGTTCCGGAACCGGGCGCCTTGGAAATAACCGTTTCTCTACCTGCGGAAGATAACCCGGAACCTTATATAGACTTGAAGAAAGGCGACCAGCCATGAAAATTCTTATCGCCGATGACGACACTCTCCAGCGGGAATTGCTGAAAGGCTTCCTGGAAAATCAGGGGCACCTGATCCTGGCGGCCTCCGACGGACATGAAGCGCTGAAACTTTTTGAAACCGCACCGGTTCAGCTGGTGCTCCTGGATCAACGCATGCCCGGCATGATGGGGGATGAGGTCCTTAAAAAGATGAAAGCCATCAATCCCACGGTTCAGGCCATTATGATCACTGCCTACAGCGAGGTGGAAACGGCAGTCAAGGTCATGAAACTGGGCGCCGGCGATTTTCTGGAAAAGCCCGTGGACCTGTCCCGGTTGCTTGAAAAAATTGAAGAAATCGAGCAGCGGATAGCCGTGGATGAAGATGTGGCTCAGGTGGAAAAGGTGGTTGAAGAAGGGCCGCTTCCCCTGAAAATGATCGCACAGAGCACCGAAATGAAAGATGTGATTTCCTTCATTCGGCGAGTGGCCCCATCCCCATGGCCGGTGCTCATATTCGGCGAAACCGGGACCGGGAAGGAACTGGTGGCCCAGCTCATTCACCTGCTGAGTCCCCGGGGTGATTCAGGCCCTTTTACGGACGTCAACTGCGCGGCCATACCCGAGAATCTCTTTGAAAGTGAACTCTTCGGGCATATGAAAGGCGCTTTTACCGGGGCCGTGAAAAACCGGCGGGGCCGCTTTGAACTGGCCCATGGCGGAAGCCTGCTGCTGGATGAAATCGGGGAGATGCCCCTGCTCCTGCAATCCAAGTTGCTGGGGGCCCTTCAACAGGGCCGGATTACCCGGGTGGGCGGCGAGGAAGATATTCAGGTGGATGTGCGTCTCATCACCGCCACCAACCGAAATCTTAAAGGAATGGTGAAGGACGGCCGTTTTCGCGAGGACCTGTATTACCGCATCAAGGTCTTTGAAATTGAGATCCCGCCACTCAGACATCGCAAAGAAGATATCCCCCCCCTCGCTGCTTTTTTTCTGCACCGATACGCCTTATCCCCCATAACCTTTTCCACGGATGCCATGGATATACTCATCAAGTACCCTTTTCCGGGAAACGTTCGGGAACTGGAACATATCGTGCAGAGAACTGTCACACTGGCAAGGGGAAAGACCATCGGTCCAAAAGATCTTCCCGAAGAAATTCGGCATCACCGGGCCGCCGCCCGGGGAACGCTTTCCGAGCGGCTGTCCACTGTGGAACAGGAGATGATTCTGTCGGCGCTGGAAAAAAGCGGCTGGGTGCAGACCCGGGCCGCCGAAATGCTGGGCATCAGTGAACGGGTGTTGCGGTACAAAATGAAAAAAGGGGGAATTCAAAACACCGGTTTCAGATAGGAATTCCGGGGACACCTTACTTATCTCTCTTTTTTGGCCCTGGTTTTTGAAGTTTAAGGTTTTTATCGTTTGTGTGCTTTTCCTGCAGCAAGTTTTAAACCATCCTTCGTTTCCGTTCAAGAATAAGATGGACGTGTTATGTGAAGTAATCCATTATGTTGAGTTGCATCAAAAAATGCTGTTATTTCAGGTGCGTCAGCACAAATTACTCAACATAATTTTGAGTTCACATTAGGGCGCATGTTTGAAATTATCGCGGGATTTCCATTGAAACTCGGGAAAAAAGGGGAATGTTGCAAAAATACCTCTCTCTATGTTTGGAAGATTATGTGAAGTGAAACAATGGTAACCCATTTATATTATAGGTGAAAGTATTTCAACTTCACATAATATTTTACTTCACATAACATTACTTATGTGGAGCTCCACATAAAATGTGGTTTGGCATCTGGCCATTATCAATAATATGGTGTCCCCAGAATTTCCCGAATTGAGGATATGAGAGAGCTCTGATGTCAGCCCGAAACCAATCGATGGCTACCGCCATAAGCCGGGACAAACAAACCACCAATTCATGAATTTTATATCTCGAAATGCAACGGAAATTATCAGGCTTGTTTCCACGGCATCAAACTTATAACATTCTATAGTCCGAAAGGGAACAATTCAGTATCAACATTAAAATCCAGATAGGTCTGGACATTCTATCCGACCTATGTTTCAATATGGTTCCGTAGTTTTTACTTATACTTTTTTATGGAAGCTTATTGATGGATAATAGATCTCGGGGACGAAAGATATTCTCTCAGTTAATCAGAATCTGAAAATTTTGTGCCTGGCAGAGAGTTGAAGGTCTTTGATTCGGCGTTTGGAAA
>CAYPQJ010000231.1:0-6066 GCA_964412835.1 uncultured Desulfobacteraceae bacterium
AATCTCTATCTGAAATTTGCTGTCGATAAATGCATCTCCTGGGTACTATTGATGCCGGCAAGTCCGCTTATTGTGTTCATTGCTTACTGTATGTGGATCGAAGGCCTTTTTTTTAAAGATTCCAGGGGGCCGATATTCTACCGCGAAAAAAGAATATCCCGGGGAAAATCTTTTACGATATATAAGTTCAGAGTCTTGACGGCCGCGGCACTTCAGAAAGCCGCAACGGAAGATTCCGTATGGTTTTTTCAATTTGAGAAGAAAAACACAACGGTAATGGGGAAAATCCTGATTCAATGCTACCTTGATGAAATGCCGCAACTACTGAATATTTTCCTGGGGCAGATGAGCTTTGTGGGTCCCAGGCCGCGCGTCCCCCCCATTTATGAGGAAGACGTGGCGGAGGGGTATAGTGCGCTGAAATATCTCAAGGGGGGCATTACCGGACCCTCCCAACTGGCAAAAGGCATTGTAAAAAACGGACTGCCTCTCAGCGAGGAATATTTGGGCATATGCAATTCATATGAACCGATAAAACTTCTTAAATATGATCTTGGGATTATGTGGAAGTCAGTGTTTAAGTTGATGAAGGCCGAGGGGTTGTGATTTTTCTATCGCGCGCCCTGCCCGAAAAGCACAACCCCGATGGTTTTGAGAACAATCTTGGCATCAAGGAGGAGCGACATGTTTTTGATATAAAAGATGTCGTACTCCAATTTTCTCAATGAATCCTCGACTGATGCACCGTACTGATAGTTGACTTGAGCCCATCCCGTGATGCCGGGAGGTACGGAATGGCGTATCCCGTAATAGGGGATCTCTGCTTCCAGTTGTCTGACAAATTCGGGACGTTCCGGCCTGGGGCCAATGAGACTCATGTCACCCAGAAATACATTATAAATCTGGGGCAATTCATCGATGCGAATGAGGCGAATGAGGCGACCTACCCGGGTGGTCCTGGGATCTTCCTTGGATGCCCATTGGGCCCCGTCTTTTTCCGCATTCTGTTCCATGGAACGAAATTTCCAGGCGGTAAAAGGCTTTCCGCCCTTACCAACCCGTTGTTGCCTGAAAAAAATGGGCCCAGGGGAGTCGATCCGAATGGCCAGGATCGTCACCACGATAATAGGCAGGGACAACAGAAGCAACATCCCCGAAATCCCGAAATCAACCAGGCGTTTGACTTTTTGAACGTATGGTTTGGTAATGAGATTGAACCCATCCGTAAAAACCAGCCAATCGTCCCGAATATGCTCAACCGGGACGGTTCCGGTGATATCTTCAAAGACCGCCGGCATATCTTTGATGGTCATCCCTTCCAGTCTTGCATCGAGGATGGTTTTGATCAGTTCTTTGGATCTCGCTTTTGTAATGGCCAGAAATGTAGTCGTTGCACCGATTTCTTTTCCGATCTCTTTTAACTGGGACGTTTTTCCTCGAACCGGCAAGGCATCGATCATCCGGCCCATTTTTTGAGGGTCGTCATCTAAAAAACCCACAGCCTCATAGGGTGAATGGGGTATCTGCAACAGCTGACGCAACGCGGTCCCGCTCTCACCGGCCCCCAATATGAGCACTTTCTCTTTCCCGGAGGTGATCGGATTAATCCGGTAAAGGACATTTCGCCACCCGAATCCAAAACACCATACAAACACCATCTGCATTAGAAAAATACCGCGCCCAAATTCCCAATGGGGTAATGAATAAAAAAGAAAGGCCAACAGAATCCCTGCTGCGACCACGGCTGCCGTGGTCCTGGCAGCGGTTTCCCGTGAAGACGCTGGGCGGTAAACATCGTAGAGATTAAAGACATAGAACGTGATGAGGTACAATAGAAGGGTAAAGGTGGCGGCGCCGGTATGGGCCGTAAAAATATCATAGGATGGTTCGCCGGGTTCGAATCTGATCCAAGCGGACAGCTGGGTCGCGAGCATTATCAGGGCGATGTCCCCGATGAACAAGAGTCCACGGTTCCAGCTTGTTTGTCGCATTCCCAGGAATTTCATATCTCAGATTTATCGGAGGTTTTACAAATCAAATGCCATTTCTCTTTGAGTGATTTCGTAAGAACTTAAACCATCTAATCCCAATGGTCAAAGGAATTTCTGCCCATTGTCTGAACAAGGCAATGGGCAGTTTTGTATTTACGAAAAGACAATTTCTCCGTCCGTCATATCCACGGTAATCCGGTCTCCTTCCTGTACCGAGCCTTCCAGAATCTTCATGGCCAGCGGATCCTGGATGTAATGTTGTATGGCCCTTTTCAACGGCCGGGCGCCGTAAACAGGATCAAAACCGGTCTCGGCCAGGAATGTTTCAGCCGCATCCGTCAGCTTCAGGGTAATTTTATTGGCTTCAAGGCGTTTGGCTAACAAATTGATCTGGATCCCCACGATTTTCTTGATCTCCTCGGGTCCCAGGGAATTGAAGGTGACGATCTCATCGATGCGGTTTAAGAATTCAGGCTTAAAAGTGGCCCGAAGGACTTCCATCACCCGCTTCTCCATTTCCTCAGGGTCTTTTCCCTGCATCTCCTGAATGATGTGGCTTCCCACGTTGGAGGTCATGATCAGCACGGTGTTTTTAAAGTCCACCGTTCGTCCCTTGCCGTCGGTCATACGCCCATCATCCAGAATCTGAAGCAGGGCGTTAAACACATCGGGGTGGGCTTTTTCAATTTCATCAAACAAAACAACGGAATAGGGATGCCGCCGAATGGCTTCGGTGAGATATCCCCCCTCCTCATAGCCCACATATCCCGGGGGCGCACCGATCAATCTCGCCACCGAGTGCTTTTCCATGTATTCACTCATATCCACACGGACCATGTACTGCTCGTCGTCGAAGAGGAACTGCGCCAAGGTACGGGCCAGTTCTGTTTTGCCCACGCCTGTGGGCCCCAGGAAAATGAAGGACCCGATGGGCCGGTTGGGATCCTGAAGCCCGGAACGAGCCCGGCGCACCGCGTTGGACACGGCACCAATGGCCTTTTGCTGACCCACAACCCGCCTTGAAAGCCTCTCCTCCATCTTCAACAGTTTTTCTTTTTCTCCCTCCATCATTCGCGATATGGGGATTCCGGTCCATTTCGCCACCACCTCGGCAATATCCTCACTGTCCACTTCTTCCTTGAGCATTTTCTGACCACTCTGGAGTTCCTCGAGTTTTCTGTTTTCTTCCTCCAGGGTCTTTTCCAGTTCGGTCTGCTGCCCGTATTTCAACTGGGCCGCCCGGGCGAGATCCCCATCCCGTTCGGCAATCTGGGCCTCGGATTTGGTGGTTTCCATCCGTTCCTTAATGCTCTGAATCCTGCCAATGGCCTCTTTCTCTTTCTTCCAGTGTTGGGTCATCACCTCGGTCTGGGATTTCAAATCCTTCAGCTCATCCTTGATCTTCTGACGCCGCTCCTTGGAGGCCTTGTCCCTTTCCTTTTTTAAAGCTTCATTTTCAATTTCCAGTTGTGTAATCTTTCGCTGCATATTGTCGATTTCAGCGGGCATGCTGTCGATTTCAATCCTCAGCCGACTGGTGGCTTCATCAATCAAATCGATGGCTTTATCCGGCAGAAAACGGTCCGTGATGTACCGGTTGGAAAGCGTCGCCGCGGCCACCAGGGCCGAATCCTTGATACGAACCCCGTGATGCACTTCATATTTTTCTTTCAGCCCCCGAAGGATAGATATCGTATCTTCCACGGTGGGTTCTTCCACCATGATCGGCTGAAATCGCCGTTCGAATGCCGCATCCTTTTCAATGTATTTTCGGTACTCCTTGATGGTGGTGGCGCCCACGCACCGCAGTTCCCCACGGGCCAGAGCCGGTTTCAACATGTTGGAGGCATCCACGGCCCCTTCAGCGGCCCCTGCACCCACCAGGGTGTGCATTTCATCGATAAAGAGAACAATCTGTCCCTCGGCATCGGTCACTTCCTTGAGAACGGCCTTTAAGCGATCCTCAAATTCCCCCCGGTATTTGGCCCCGGCAATCAGAGCCCCCATGTCAAGCGAAACCACCCGTTTATCTTTGAGGGTTTCAGGGACGTCGCCCTGAATGATGCGCTGGGCAAGCCCTTCCACAATGGCGGTTTTCCCCACTCCGGGTTCGCCGATGAGCACGGGATTGTTCTTGGTCCTTCGGCTCAAGACCTGTATGATCCTTCGAATTTCATCATCCCTTCCGATAACCGGGTCCAGATTCCCCTTTGAAGCAATGGCCGTAAGATCCGTGCAGAACCGTTCAAGGGCCTGATATTTGTCTTCCGGGTTCTGGTCCGTGATGCGCTGCCCACCTCGAATATCCACCAGGGCCTTCAAAATGGCATCCCGGGTAACGCCTGAAGCCGCCAGCAATCGCGCCGCTTCGCCCTGTTTTTCCTCCGTTGCCGCCAGCAGGATATGTTCAAGGCTCACAAACTCATCTTTGACCTGTTCGGCCTCGGCAAAAGCGCGATCCAACATGGCCTTGGCGTTTTGAGACAGGTATGCCTGGCCGTAACCCCCGCCGGATACCTTTGGCAGTTTTTCAAGGACCGCTTCAAAAGCGCTGGACAGCTGATTCTGATCAGCGCCGATTTTTCCCAGCAAAGGGGGAATGACCCCTTCCTTCTGGTCAAGGATGGCCCTGACAATATGTTCGGGTTCCATCTGCTGATGGCCGAATCGCTCAGCCAGTTGTTGAGCGTTTTGAATGGTTTCTTGTGCTTTCAACGTAAATTTATCAAATCTCATTATCAAATTCCTCCTTTGGAAAAATTCTGAAGAGGCAGTTTAGAATTATTTAAACAAACAATCACTAATTTAAGTTTCATAAGAGAAGATGTCAAGATTTCCGATCAGAGGCATTCCCCTGTTGACATCAATAGTTGCATTTGCTAAAAAAATCCGATTGTTTTGATCCCATTCTTTTCAAAGAATTGATTGTTGGAAATTTTGCTGAAAGGAGCATTTTTATAATGGAAGCGTTAACCCCGTTTTATGAAGTAAACGAGGCCCTCGTCGCCATGGGGGCTGAAAAGCTGAACCTTTGCATGCAGTGCGGCATGTGCGCAGGATCGTGTCCCTGGCGTATCGTTGACGGCCCCTTTAATATTCGAAAATTGATCCGCATGGCCCAGCTGGGCGTTGAAGGGTACGAAGAGGATGACATTCTTTACGGCTGCACCACCTGCAACACCTGCGTTTTAAAATGCCCTCGGGGTGTGACCATCATCGATGTGGTCAAGGCCATGAGGGGCATGATGGCCGAGGCGGGTACCATCCCCGGAGTATTGAAGACAGTCACGGGAAGCGTGCACAGCAATGGCAATCCCTGGTCCGAGCCACGGGAAAAAAGGACCGCTTGGATGGAAGGTCTGGATGTGCCGGTGTTTGATGACAACACCGAATATCTCCTGTTCGTCTGCTGTACCTCCGCCTACGATCCCAGAGGTCAGAAAGTCGCCCAGGCCATGGTCAAGGTGCTTTCTGCAGCCGGCGTCAGCTTTGGAGTCCTTGGCGAAGAAGAGAGCTGCTGTGCAGAATCGGTTCGAAAGATCGGTGATGAAGAACTTTTCATGAATATGGCGCAGAAGAATATCAAGCTGTACCAGGACAAAGGCGTCAAAAAAATCATCACCACTTCGCCCCACTGCTACTATACCTATACCCAGGAGTACCCGGAATTTGGCGGCGAATTTGAAGTGGTCCATTATACCCAGCTTCTGGCGGAACTGCTCGAGAAGGGAACGGTGAAACTGTCCAAAACCCTGGACAAAAAGGTCACCTACCACGATCCCTGTTACCTGGGTCGCCACAGCGAAGTGTATGATGAACCCAGGGCATTGATCAACGCCGCCACGGGCGACAACCTGGTGGAAATGGAACGGAGCCGGGAAAAAAGTCTGTGCTGCGGCGCCGGAGGTGGACGACTCTGGATGGAAACACCCCCGGAATGGCGTTTTTCCGACCTGAGAATACACGAAGCCATAGAAACAGGTGCAACCATTCTGGCCACGGCATGCCCTTACTGCATCTCCATGCTGGAAGACAGCCGAAAGACCGTCAACAAGGAAGACGAGATCGAGATCAA
>CAYPQJ010000232.1:0-6008 GCA_964412835.1 uncultured Desulfobacteraceae bacterium
AGATCAAACGCTTTATTGCTTCCCGATCCATTGCCATGGTAATGATGGGAGTCCCCGGTATCTATCTGCCAAGTCTGTTCGGTTCAAGAAACGATGCTGATGCTGTAATAGAGAAGGGAGAGACCCGGAGCATCAACAGAAAGACGTATCGGAAGGAAAGCCTTTTTGCAAGACTGGATGATGCGGATGGGTCCGCCTACAAGGTCTCCCGGGGCATGGGAAAGATCATACGGGCGAGGATCAGGGAAAAGGCTTTTCATCCCAACGCGGCCCAGCAGGTTCTCCATATCTCAGAAGAGGTCTTTGCACTTGCCAGAACTTCTGTGGATAAAAAAGAGCGTATCCTGGCCATTACCAATATTGTCGACAGGGTTCAAGAACTCAGCATCGAAACAAAAGAGATAGGCGGCCAAACAGAGTTCACCTGCCGTGACATCATGTCGGGCAAAGATTTTGTCTCCACCGGCGGAATGCTTTCTCTGAGCCTGGCGCCTTACGAGGTCCTCTGGTTGAAATGCAGTTGATTTCTTGACGGGTGCTGATACTTGTCGACTTTTGCCCTCCCTTTACCCTGGCATCGTCCGGAAAGCTCGTGGCTTGATCCATTTCCCACACCCTTTTGAAAGTCTCAAATCCTCCCATACCTCCCCCACTAACCAACTCCTGCGTGGCATTTTGCAACGATTTTACTATTGTACATTTTTGTATCGTATTATCAACCACTCAACAAGGTCTGTCCCTCCAATACCGCTTTGAGTTTCTCCGACAATACGGCAAGTGAAAAGGGTTTTTGAATGAAATCCTGAGCCCCTGCATCCAAAATCTTCCGGGCAGGACCATCAATGGCATACCCGCTGAAAACAATCACCTTAAGGTCCGGACGGGCTTTCATGATCAGAGGATACACCTTGCCGCCTTCCATATCCGGCAGCTTTATATCCAATAGGGCCAGGTCGATCCGGCCATCAAAGGTTTCGGTGATATGGATCGCAACCTTTCCCGTCTTGGCCACCATAACCCGGTAACCTAACCACTCTAACATGGCCTGGGTAACTTCAATAACCACATCTTCATCTTCAATCATCAGGATTGTTCCGCTTCCTCTAAGGACTTCATTCTCGGCCTTTTTTGGTTTTTCTACCGTTAACTCAATGGCTGGAAAATAAATTTGGACCATAGTGCCTTCACCCAACTGAGAGTCCACAGAGATCCAGCCATCATGATTCTTCACAATCCCATACACAGCGGCCATCCCCATGCCGCGGCCTTGAAATTTGGTGGTGAAAAAGGGTTCAAATATCCCGCTTCTGGTTTCCTCATCCATGCCTTTTCCATTATCCTCGATCGTGAAGCAAACATAGGGACCGGGTTTAAGACCGGGACATTGTTTTGTGAAATCCACGTCAAGATCTTTGTTTTCAGCCGCTATTCTGATAAGGCCCTCATGTTCGATAGCCTCATCTGAATTGGACAATATGGCGGAAAGAACCATCTGCATCTGAGTATGGTCGGCCTTAATAACCGAAATATCTTTTGAGAAATGGGTTTCCACCCTGACGGCAGAGTTGAGGCCGTGTTGCAGAATTGGTAGTGTTTCCATCACGAAATCATCCAACTTCATGTTCTTGGGTTGATATTTTCCACCCTGCGCATAGGCCAGTAACTGGTCGGTCAAACGGGACATGCGATGACCGGAATCCTTCATGGCTTCAAAATATCGAGCTTGCCTTTCATCTTCAGGTAAATCCATTTTAAGCAGTTCCATGTTCCCCATAATCCCCATCAGGGCATTGTTGAATTCATGGGCAATACCCCCGGCCAAGGTAGCAATAGCCTCCATCTTCTGGGCATGCTGAAGTTGGGTCTCCAGTCTTATTTGTGCTGTAACATCTCTTAAAAAATTCAGGGTGGCTGGTTTCCCTTCCCAGTCTATTTGAACTGTATTGAGCTCTGTTGATAACGCCTCTCCGGACTTGTTTAAAATCCTGAAAGAATAAATGCTGGGGAGTTCTTCGCCTTTCAGCCTTTTCAAGTGCCTTTCCAGGACCATAGGTCTATCTTCAGGATGAATAATATCAACAAAGGGAATTTTGGCCAATTCTTCTGCGGAGTATCCTATCATCTCTTCGGCTTTCGGATTGACGAATTTCAATACTCCGTCCTGGGCAATAAAGATGGCATCGGTGGCATTTTCTACTAAAAGCCTATATTTCTCCTCGCTCTCACGTAGTGCCTCCTCAACCTCTTTACGTGCCGTTATGACTTCGGTAAACATAATGAGTCCACCGATCTTACCGGCGTCATCCCACCATGGACATAATTCTCTCTTTACCCAGTCTGTGGAGCCATCAGCCCTTGGAAACGGTTCCTCATCCCTGCTCACAATTTCGCCGGCAAAGCATTTTTGATGTTCTTGTTCCCAATGTTCCGGTAGATCGGGGAACAGGTCGTAATGACAGCGGCCAATCAAATCTTCTTCGCCCAAACCATAGTCAATGGCCCAGCGACGGCTGTAAACGATATACCGCATTTCTCTGTCGCACATTGCAACAGCTGCCGGAGTATGTGCCACAAACATCCGGAGAACCTGCTCACGTTCTCTCAGTGCCACTTCAGCACGTCTGCGGGCACCCGCTTCATCCTCAAATTCCTTAACCCTTTGTCCCAATTCTTCATATGTTGGCTTACTTTCCATTGGAAAATGCTCCCTTTTCCTCATCGATAATCTCGAGGTTGGAATCCCTTTTCGACAGTAGCAGAAAATGTAAAATGTAAAGGTATAAAACTGTTATCCGTTTGATTTTTTCATGTGTTTTCTTCCTTGGAATTTTCTTCCTGGAACTGACCTTTTGACTTCATCATCTTTCCCACCAGGATGCGCACCAGGATGTACAGGGGGATAAAAACAAAAGCATATCCCACACTGTTGCCAATGAAGGGCAGGTCCGGCGGAAGGGGAAATCTGACGTCTGAAAAGCGCAATTGCAGCCAGCCGAGGGCCAGGGGGATCGGCCAGAGAGAAGCCGTCGCCATGGCCACCTGTAGAAAAAAGGTTTTACCGTAGGCCTCGTTGGCCAAATTATTAATGGCTTTGTAAGATTCTTTGTCCCCGGCCTTCAGGGCATTCATGCTCTGCTTATGCCGCAAACTGGTTTCAGCCAGTCCCTCCCGCACATGGCGCAGGTTTACACGCATCACCAGGGCCATGGTCATTCTGCCCAAAAGGGTGGTCCAAAAGGCCAGAATCACGGTACCCAACCACCAGCCCAGCATGGGATTTTTGGGCCACCGATAGGGGGTGATCAGGAATTGATCGATGCCGTTTATGAGGATGGAAACAATATCCATTTTAGCAAGCGGAAAAAGTGTTGTGCACCGGCCCTGCCCAGAACAGACCGGCCCGGTGCGCATGAAAATGACCCAGGATCAATCAGAATGGCGGGACGATACTGTATCCCAGGAACCCTTTGGTGATGTACCTGAGGCCCACAAGCCACTGGTTGGATACGCGGATGGAGTCGGTGACCAGCTTGTTCATGGGGTAGCCCTTTCCGAAGCCCTTGGCATAGTCCCCCAAACCGAATATGGTGATATGACCCACTCCGGCCATAATGCCACCGAAAGCACCCACCGTTGAAAAAATCCAGCCCACCCATATGGCCCACAGAAAGCCGAGTATGAAATTGACTTTAGGCGCACCGGGAATCCCTAAAAATCCGGGTTCTGCCCCCTTGGCAATTTTCCCGTCGCTAAGCCCCTGTTTAATGGCCTCTGAAAGGCTGTCCGCCGATGCGGAGGTGGCCGCAAACAACAAAACGGTAAAAACACTGACCACCAACAGAACACACAAAATCCACCTCGGACTGCTTTTCATACCCCTCCCTCCTTAAAAGTGGTTTGATTTATTAAAACACTTGGTTAGCTTAGAGCATCATGATTTATGCATCAAGGAAAAAATAAAAACCTTGAGGCCATTCAATTTATCCTTGACCTGCTTGGGTGCTGTGGATATTTTCTAAAAATTAACGGGACACTCATGATCCGGAAGGAGATTCAGATGATTCCACCCAGGACAAAAATTGTCTGCACCATTGGACCTGCAACCCGTTCGCGAGAAGTACTCAAAGAGCTCATTTTGGCAGGCATGAACGTGGCGAGGCTCAATTTTTCTCACGGCACCCATTCAGAGCATAAAAAAGTGGCAGATTCGGTAAAATCCCTCTCACGATCACTGAATCGATCTGTTGCCATCATGCTGGACCTTCAGGGTCCCAAGATTCGAACGGGCCTGATCAAAGGCGGAACCTTACGGGTAAAGGCCCATGACCCCTTCACCATCACAACCCGTGCCGTAAAAGGGGAACCCGGTATTATCTCAACCACCTATCGCGGAATTACCAAAGAACTTCAACCGGGCGATAAGATCCTCATGGACGATGGATTAATTGAATTAAAGGTGCGAAATAAAAATAAGACGGATCTTTTCTGCGAAGTGGTCAGCGGGGGAATAATCGGCGAGCACAAGGGGATCAATCTGCCCGGCATCACCACCGGCATTCCCGCGGTCACGGAAAAAGATAAAAAAGATCTGGATTTCGGACTGGAGATGGGGATCGATTTTGTGGCTGCCTCTTTTGTTCGCAGTGCCGGAGATGTTCAGGTCCTGAAACGCATTCTCAAAAAAAAAGGCGCGAACATTCCGGTAATCTCTAAAATTGAAAAGCCACAAGCCCTCGACAAGCTGGAGGAAATCATCAATGCAAGTGAGGGCATCATGGTGGCACGGGGTGATCTGGGCGTGGAGCTTTCACCTGAGCAAGTGCCGGTGGCACAGAAAAAAATGATCGCACTGGCCAACCAGAAACGGAAAATAGTTATTACCGCCACCCAAATGCTGGAGTCCATGACGGAGCACCCACTGCCCACCCGGGCTGAGGCTTCGGACGTTGCCAATGCCATCGTGGATGGTACCGATGCCATCATGCTGAGCGGGGAAACGTCCGTGGGGAAATACCCGGTGAAGGCCGTAAAGATGATGGCGCGGATCGCCAGGGTCACTGAAAAGAATTTTCCGGCAACCGCCCCTTTTTCACGTAAAACGTCCAATTTTTCCGACACCATTTCAGAGGCCGCCTGCCTGGCGGCCAGGAACCTGGGGCTTAAAGCCATTACGCCCTTTTCCCAATCCGGTTTCACGGCCCGGCTCATTTCAAAATACAGACCGTCGGTTCCCATTATCGCCCTTACGCCCACCGAAGCCGTTCAACGGTCCCTTGCCCTCAGCTGGGGTGTAAAAACCCTTTTGCTGCCCCTCGTGGACAATTCCGACCTCATGATCAAAGCCATGGAAGAACAGCTTCGAAAAAAAAGGCTGGTTAAAAAAAATGACCGCATTGTCATCGTTGCGGGATTCCCGCTTATGAAACAAGGGAAAACCAACACGATGAGACTGCATGTGGTCGGAGAGGAATGACGATTGCGGAATGGGGAATGGGGAGTATGAAAACACCTCGCAATCAACGAAATACTTGCGTTTCCAAAGGATTTTCTGATATGTTCGGATATGCACAGGCATTCCTAAATTGTAGGGGCAGGCCCCTGTGCCTGCCCTGATGATATGCGAACACCCAAAACAGGGCAACCACAGGGGGTTGCCCCTACGGCGCGACAATAAAACCCAGTGGAACCTATAAAATGATCGGTATATCAAAACTTTATTGCGGAACGGTGGAACCCTCAGATGCGCTTCGATACGGAAGGCGCTCCAAGGATCTACCATCGCATCTCCTTCAGTTTTCTGAAGACAAACGGCCCGTGGTGGTGTGGAACATCACCAAGGCCTGTAACCTCAAGTGCGTTCATTGCTACGCCAGGGCGGTTGAACAAAAATCAAAAGGGGAACTCTCCCATGAACAGGGGCTGCGCCTGATTGACGACTTAGCGGACTTCGGTTCGCCGGTGATCCTGTTTTCCGGGGGCGAACCGCTCATGCGGCCCGATCTGGTGGA
>CAYPQJ010000233.1:0-5987 GCA_964412835.1 uncultured Desulfobacteraceae bacterium
CGGTTGCTGTTGGGGGAGAAGCGCAATGAGTCAGAGGGATTCGCGCCCACCGGGATTGATTGCTCGGATTGTGGAGCTGTTTATTACCTCCAAGCTTTCCATTCTCTTTATCCTCTTCGCCATGGCCATGGGGGCAGCCGCTGTTTTGATGACGCCACGGGAAGAGGAACCTCAAATTGTGGTACCACTGGCCGATATCTATGTAAACGCTCCGGGCGCGTCAGCCGAAGAAGTGGAAAAACTGGTGGCCACACCTCTGGAACGTCTCCTCTGGCAGATTGACGGGGTCGAGTATGTCTATTCCGTGTCCCGTCGGGACATGGCCATTGTTACGGTTCGCTTTTACGTGGGTGAGGACCGGGAGCACTCCCTGGTGAAACTGTACAACAAAATCTCCATGAATATGGACCAGGCGCCACCTCTGGTTCAAAGCTGGCTGATCCGGCCCGTGGAAATTGACGATGTTCCCATTGTCAACCTGACCCTCTATTCCGACAAATACGATGATCATGAATTGCGCCGAATCGGTGAAGAGGTCCTGAGCCGACTGGCCCGAGTTCCGGACATTTCCAGAACCTATATTGTGGGCGGTCGTTCCCGGGAGGTGCGGGTAGAGATCAGCCCGGACCGGATGGCGGGCTTTGGGGTGTCCATGCTGGAGGTCTGGCGTGCCCTTCAGGGGACCGATGCGGCTGTCACGGCCGGTCACTTTAATCGCGCCAATCGGTCCGTATCGGTCACCAGCGATTCCTTTGTGGCTTCTGCTAAGCATGTGGCGGAGCTGGTGGTTTCCACGCATCAGGGACGACCCGTATATCTTCGGGATATCGCGAAGGTGACGGAGGGTCCTGAAGAACCGGTGTCTTATACCCGCTTCGGCTTTTCCAACGCCCTGGTGAAGTCCGGGGGGCGAAAAGGAATAACCCATGATCTGCCGGCCGTCACCCTGGCGCTGGCCAAGAAACGGGGAACCAATGCGGTTCGGGTGGCCGATCAAATCATTATAAAGATGGATGAACTGAAAAAAACCGTGATCCCGGACGGTGTTCAGGTGGCGGTCACACGGAATTACGGGCAGACAGCCCAGCACAAGGTAAACGATCTCCTGGGATCTCTGGTCTTTGCTATTCTCACGGTGGTGGGTCTCCTGGCCTTTACCCTGGGTTGGCGCGAGGCCCTCGTGGTGGCCCTGGCCGTCCCTTTGAGTTTTTCACTGGCCCTGTTTGTCAACTATACCTTTGGGTTTACCATCAACCGGGTGACCCTGTTTGCCCTCATTTTGAGTCTGGGGCTTGTGGTGGATGACCCCATCACCAACGTGGACAATATTCAGCGGCACATACGGATGGGCAAGCGAAATCCCCTTTCCGCCACGCTATTTGCCGTCCAGGAGGTGCTCCCGCCGGTGATCATGAGTACCCTGGCCATTATTATCTCCTTTGTTCCGCTTTTTTTCATCACGGGCATGATGGGCCCGTACATGGCGCCCATGGCCGCCAATGTGCCGCTAACGGTGAGCTTTTCCACGTTGTGCGCCATTACGGTGGTGCCCTGGTTCAGCTACCTGCTGCTCCGGCGGTTTGCACCCGCGTCCGGGCAACAGGCCACATCCGGCGTGGATGCCGATGTGACGTCCCCGTGGATTAAAAAAGGCTATGGCCTGGTGGTGGGGCCCTTTCTGGATTCGGGGATCAAACGATTCCTCCTCTATTTTACCGTTTTTTTGCTGCTGGTGGTGTCCATGGTCCTGGCGCTCTTTCGGTACGTGCCCATGAAAATGCTCCCCTTTGACAACAAGGATGAATTCCAGATTGTGATTGATATGCCCGAAGGCACGCCGCTTGAGCAGACATCCCGGGTGGTTCAGGATTTTGAACATTATTTGCGCCAGGTTCCGGAGGTGACGAATCTTATTTCCTACACGGGGACTGCCTCGCCCATGGATTTTAACGGCATGGTGCGGCACTATTATCTGCGGCAGGGGGGGAATGTTGCGGATATCCGTGTTAACCTGGCGGGAAAACAACAGCGCAAACAACAGAGCCATGCCATCCTGCTTCGCCTGCGAAAGGAACTGGAAGCCGTTGCAGCCCGCCATGGGGCAAACATCAAACTGGTGGAGATGCCCCCCGGCCCCCCCCGTGATTGCCACGGTGGTGGCGGAAATTTACGGGGGACCGGACCAGTCCTACGAAGACCTGATTTCCGGTGGGAAAACCGTGCAGGGGATCATGAAAACGGAACCCTTTGTGGTGGATATTGATGACACCACGGAGACCCCGCGAAACCGAATCGATTTTGTGCCGGACAAGGAAAAGGCAGCGCTACACGGGGTGAGTACCGCCATGATCACCGGGACCCTGAGAACCGCGTTAAGTGGGGGGAGGCCCGCCACGGTTCACCGGCGGGGGGAACGCCAGCCCCTTCCGGTGAAAATTATCCTTCCCAGGGACAAACGCTCCGGCATTGTGTCGCTTTCCCAGATTCCCGTAAAGGCTCAGGACGGCAAAATGATTCCCCTGGGGGAGTTGGGGACTTTCGTAAAAGTGGCCGAGGACCAACCCATATACCACAAGAATCTTAAGCGGGTGGTCTATGTGTTCGGGGATATGGCCGGCCGCGCCCCTGCCGAGGCCATCCTGGACATGCAGAAACGGATCGACGATCAACCGCTTCCTGACGGTTTGCGAGCTGAATGGGCAGGGGAAGGGGAATGGAAGATCACCCTTCGGGTATTTCGGGATATGGGTATTTCCAATTTGGCCGCCCTCATGGGAATCTACACCCTGCTGGTGATCCAGATGAATTCATTTTTCATGCCCCTCCTGATTATGCTGGCGGTCCCCCTGACCCTCATCGGCATCATGCCGGGGTTCTGGCTGCTCAATCTTTTGTTGGCGGATCCGGTTGGCGGATTTGACAACCCGATTTTTTTTACCGCCACCAGCATGATCGGCATGATTGCCTTAGGTGGCATTGTCATTCGAAATTCACTGGTGCTGATTGAATTTATAAACGGCGCTGTTAAGGAAGGAGTAGCCCTTCGGGAAGCCATTTTGCAGAGCGGCGCCATCCGGCTACGGCCCATTTTGCTGACCGCCGCCACCACGGCTCTGGGGGCCTGGCCCATCACCCTGGATCCCATTTTTTCAGGGCTGGCATGGGCACTCATTTTCGGGCTTTTCGCCTCCACCCTTTTTACCCTGGTGATCGTGCCGGTGGCTTTCTATGCCCTTCAGAAAAACCGGTATGCCGCTTAAATGTTTGCTCTCTCTAATTTCAAGGGTTCGTCGGCTTCTTGGTTTTTTAAAATTTTTTGTGAATATCGATACATGGCGGAAAGGGACTTAATAGCCCTTTCAGAGGATTGAAATACCGGCAGAGAGCGGGCCTCGAGCATTTCAACCAGTCCCATTTCCCGTGAGTCCATTGTGGAGCACCATAAGGCGGAAGGTTTTTCATTTTCCATAACACTTGCCAGGCATTGGATGAACTGCTCATCCGCGGTGTCAATCGGTTTTTCGGAGAGGTTGGATTTCGTCAAGAACTCCGAAAAGATGTTCGGCGGCATCTGCATAATGGCGCAATCCACGTTTTTATCCCGCGGAATGGCGGCAAGGTTCCGGAAAAAAAGGCTAAGGTCCGAAAGGTTAAATTCCATGCAGACGCCGGCGTCAAAGGGATTCAGTGGAATTTCCCATGGCGGATAGATCTGTTTGAGCCGCTGGTGCGTGTTTTGACTCAGAGCCGCCGGTTCAAGGCCGTTCATTCCGCACGAATCAGTAGCCATGACCCCTTCTCCGCCGGAAAGCACAATAATGGCCAGACGGTTTCCTTTCGGTAACTCAAGAAACGAAAATGCCTTTGCCAGGTCAAAAAATTCATCCATATTCTGAGCTCTGACAGCAGACGTCTGTTGGATCATCCCGTCAAAGATCAGATCATTTTCGAGAGCAAGAGACCCGGTATGGGATGCTGCTGCCTTTGAGCCCTCGGGGGTCCTGCCCGATTTCAGGATGATGGTGGGTTTTTGCCTTGATACGGATTTGAGGAGGTCAAAAAAATCGTTGACGTTTCCTTTCAGGCTCTCAATATGCATGGCAATGACTTTGGTCGTATCATCCCCGGCAAAATACGCCAGAGTGTCCACCTCATTGATATCCATCTTGTTGCCCATATCGAGTATCTTATTGACGCCCATGTGAGAGAGCAGCCAGTTTATTTTTGGATCGTAAAAACCGGACTGAAAGGCAAAGGAAAGACCTCCGCGCCGCATTTTTTTGATGGTATTGAAACTGATTGCCAAACGGTTTTCGGTGTTGACCGGGCTCAGGGTGTTGGGGCCCAGGACGCGAATATTCTTTTCTTTTGCAAACGCAGCCATCTGGTTGTGAAGCGCTTGGCCTACAGCGCCGCCTTCTGAAAAACCGCCCGTAATAATGACGAGACCCCCGGCCCCAATTTCGGCGCAGTCTTTGAGAATATTGATGGTCTTTGAGGCCGGAACTGCGGAGACGACCAGGTCGACTTTATCCGGGATATCCCGCAGGCTTGCAAATGCTCTAATGTCTGATATTTCTTGTGCGCCGGGGTTTACCGGGTAGATCTTCCCCCGAAAGTTGAGATCCAACAAATTCCGCATGATGCGGAAATTCATTTTGAGGACATTGTTGGTCGCCCCCACAATCGCCACTGATTCGGGGTTGAAAAACTTCTCTAAAAAATGGTTTTCTGTTTTCATGATTTTCATCCATTCTTACCGTTGTTAATGTTTAATTCCCCGTCGGTAATCCCGCAACAAACGCAACCCCCTGACGCTCTCCACAGCGTCATTGAAAACAGGGAATGTGTTTAACCGCTTAAATTCCTCGATGTATTGTCTCTCCGCGAAAAAACTGAGCGCTATGGGTTTGTTGTTTTCTTTACACATCTTTCCTATGAAATTGAGCATCTGTCCAGGGCGCCCGATTCCCTCTCCAAACATCTTTACCATTTCAGGTTCATACATGAAGGATAAAACAACGCCATCAATATCATCCAATGCCAGACAGCGCTCCAAAGTGAATGTCAGGGCCTTGATATCGTGAACATCGCCAAAATCCATGGGGTTGGACATGCGGATGACCCCCGCCCGCCGAAAACCCTCAATTTGATTGATGAGTTTTTGTGGCAGCGGGGGGCATTTAAAGCCATATCGCTCACACGCATCTCCCAAAATTACGGAAAAACCGCCGGACAGGGATATAACGGCCAATCGATTCCCTCTCAGGGGGGGGAGCTGAAGCGCTTTGGCAGCCACGGTCATCTGATGAATGTCTTCCACACGTACAATCCCCGCCTGTTTCAGGGCACAATCTACGATACGGTCATCATTTGAAAGGGCTGCCGTGTGGGAATAGGCAACCTTGAATGCTGTTTTGCTTACGTTGGATTTAAAGATGACGATCGGTTTTTTCGATGTCCTGGCAAGCCTTGTCAGCTCTCTTCCGTCTTCAATGCTCTCCAGGTACATGTGGATCTGTTCCGTATCTTTGTCATGAATGAGATATTTTAAGAAATCTGTCTCATTTAAGTTTAGCTTGTTTCCCATACTGATAATTTTTGAAAAACCCACATGTTCTTCGGAAAAATAGTAGGCACACTGGGTGGTCACCCCCCCGCTCTGAACGATCAAGCCCACAGGTCCTTTCTTGAACTTCCCGGCCTGCATGGGGTTGAACGGCGTGCAAAGGCCCGATCCGGTACATATAACGCCGATGCAGTTGGGGCCGATAAATCGAATGCCATATCGCCCGGCGACGTTCACGATATCCTTTTCCGCCGGATTGTTCCGATCGTCGAGTTCCCTGAATCCCCCCGTGGAAATGATGGCGTGGCGAATTCCCTTTTGTCCGCAGATCTCAAGTGTCTCCGCAACAAATTCAGCAGGGACCAGGATCACCGCCAAATCGATCCCTTCGGGCAAAGACCGGGGGTCGGTTATGATC
>CAYPQJ010000234.1:0-5973 GCA_964412835.1 uncultured Desulfobacteraceae bacterium
CACTTCAATTTCAGCCCCATTCGTGCCATTGAATGCCGTCGGGATCTGGTCCGTGTGGCCAACAATGGTATTTCAGCCCTTATTGATGCAAACGGAACGGTGATGGCACAAACCCCCTGGTGGAAAAAAGCAACACTCAAAGGAGAGGTGCATCTCCGCCAGGGGCGTACTTTTTTTGCCCGGCATGGCGATTATCTGGGACGGATATCCCTGGTGCTGGGGATTCTTTTGATTATCTGGAGCGTCATTCAAAATTTTATACGCAACAAGTAGGGGCAGGCCTCGTGCCTGCCCATAGACCTAAATAGTGTCTGAACGAAAACTAGGATTTTTTGTCAAGATCAAGGAAGATCAAAATTTTAACCGCAGGAATACATTAAGTATTTCGAGGATTGAAATTTTTATCTGACGCAGAGATTGGCGAAAAAGACAGTTTTCGTTCGGGCACTAAATAAGGATCTGAAAATGCAAAGTACCGTCCATGAAACCTTCTTCGGTAAAACTTTGATGCGCTGGCTGGCGCTGATCATCTTTAAAATATTAGGATGGAAGGCCGCGGGAGAAAGGCCCTCCGATCCGAAATACGTCATCATCGCAGCGCCCCATACGTCCAACTGGGATTTTGTTTACACCGTCTGTCTGGCATTCATTCTGGGTATAAAACCACGGATCATGATGAAAAGTACCTGGTTCCGCTGGCCCATGGGATCCTTCATGAGGTGGTTGGGGGCCTTTCCCATTGACCGCTCAGGATCACACAATGTTGTGGCGCAATCGATCCGGGCCTTTAACCAACATCACCGAATGGTTTTGGTGGTTCCTCCTTCCGGCACCCGCAATAAGGTCATGTACTGGAAGAGTGGATTTTACCATATTGCCAGGGGTGCGGGCGTCCCGGTGGTGCTGGGGTATCTGGATTACAGGGAAAAGATCGGGGGTGTTGGACCGACAGTTCATATCACGGGCAATATGGAATCGGATATGGAAACCATTGCAGATTTTTATACCCATATGGAGGGAAAATATCCCGTTATCCGCGCTTTCGATATTCCTTCGAATGTTTCAATTGCCATGCCGCAAAAACCAGAAGGATAAACAGAGTTAATGTAAAATACCATGGAAACCATTTAACAGATTGAATAAATACGATATTTTCAATCGACTGCCCTGTGATTGTGGGGGCTGTTTCCGAAACGCGCGTTCGAAGTGTACTCAAAAGGATGGCGTAGAACAGACAAATGAACCCATAAGCCAGGTTAAAGGACAACCCCTTGAAGCTCAATACGGTGGCCCGCCGGGAGGAATCCGTAATCCGGTTGAGATAGTGGCTCACAAAAAAACCGGTGAAATACATGACGCTGGAAAGAAGGGCCATGGGAATAAGCCCCAGGACCGGCAGAAACAGCGTGAGCCCCCAAAACCCCGTCAAGGTGACCACTGCCATGACGCAAAGGTTGAATGCGGGGGAATGTTTTTCAGCCAGCTTCAGTGCGAGTCGGGGAATCACAAGACCCAGAAGGGCCAGCCCGGCTCCGATCAACCCAAATACGGATTCCGGTAGATCGATCAGCCGGTAATACTGGCTGTTGAGGGTGATCATCATCCGAATGATATGATCAAAAATCATGCCGGCAGCGATAATAACCAGAACAAAGGGTGTTTTGAGTATCCATTTCCCGGCTGCCATTGTCAGTTTTATGGCGTTTAAAAGTGAGTCGCCGTTTGTTCGCCCGAGTACCATTTCCCTGTTATTATGAGGTTCTATCCTTTTCATGGCGAGGGTAATGAACAGGGTCAGGATGGCTGTGGCAAGCGTCAGATAGAGTGGGAATTTCAGGGTTATATCCTGGTTCAGGGAGATGCTCAGACCAACCCGCTCCGCCAGATGTCCCACCAGGGCAGGGTCATAGACCGCGGCGCCCAGGCTCATGGCCACAACGAATCCGACGGAGCGAAACCCCATCTGCCTGACCAGAACCTTGCCCCAGTCGTCAGGGTCGCCTTCCTGTTTGAGGGAGTCGTATGCCAATGCCTCATCCGCGCCGCTGGCGGCCGCTTCGGCACTGCCGCTCAACACCCGGTTGGCAAAAAAGATGTAAAATAGCAGCCGGGGATTTCCCAAAGGGGCAAAACAGAGAAGCGCCATCTCCAGGACCATGCAGACGCCGGCAAAGACCAGCAGGTTTTTTCTGCCGATGGTATCCGCCAGGGCGCCGGAAGGGATTTCCAGGAGGACAATGGTCATGGCCCACACCAGGTTGAGCAGTGCAAACTGTTCCAGTGTCAGACCAAAATCCAGAAAAAGGATGGTGAAGACGGGATAGTAAAAACGGGAATTAAAGAACACCCTGAAAGCGATGAACAGCCGAATGTTCCGTATTTTAAAGGGCGAAGTTTTACCGGTCACGGCCGGCCCTTATTTCTTTTTCCATTATTTAGAATAGCCCTGTTTGATAACCTCGATTTGTCTCGGGCTTTCGAGAACGATCTCCGGCCTGCCTTTATACATTTTGATTTTCCCCCTCACCCGGACCATTTTGTTGAGATAGAACTTCTCCGGTTGGAATGGGAACTTCCGCAGGGCGTTTTCAAAAATAGTGAGGCTCATATATCGGGTGAAATTCCTGTGGAAGTTCAGAAAACAGGCATTTCCTGAGTTGTAACCGCGAACGATTCTCCCCTGGAGGGTCACCCGTTTTCCAACGTATTTTCTCGCCGACTCCCATGAAATAATCCGCCTTGCGCTTTTTTCAATCGATTCTGTTTTAAGGAATGCTTCTGGGATTTCGGGATTATTGATCATTTGGATCAGTTCCCCGGAGACAGGATGGTAGCCGTTTACGGACAAGACAACACTCAGAAGCTCCGGCTCAAAATCTTTGATCCAACGGAATAATTCCCGTATTTGCGTATCAAGTTCCGTCACCGATACGCGTGGTTTGAAATGGTTTTTGTAAATGATGCCCCATTTTTTGTGGGCCATGCCCATGATGGATACCATATCCGCGGTCGGTGGGGATGCCATTCTTTTGTACCCGGACCGCGACAGCTGTTTTCTGAGATCCCCTGGTGCAAGTGCATGGGCAGCCGAATATAGCGTTACCAGGTTCAGACTGATTTCGTCCCTGTAAAAATTTTTTGAAGACCAGTTTCCAATCCGGAGCCTGTATTTGTGAGAAGAAATCTTTTCTATCTGGATGAGAAGCTGCTTTTGTCCGAGTATCCACAGGGCTTCGTTCATTCCCCCATCTTTCCAGAGTCCCAAACCCTCTTGTTTCGCCTTTTGTTCCCAGGCCAGGAACCGGTCTTTCCTTTTTTCGTCAAATGGGTACTTGGTGTAGGCTGCTGCGTAACCCTTCATCAAGAGTTGCTTCTGAACCAATGTGCCGTCCTCCAGGTAGAGGTATGCCAATATACGGCCATAGCTGCCGCGCTTGTCTTCATCAAATGCATCATATTCCAGGCGGATGTTCTTTCCCAGACAGAGTTTTTTTGTGAAGTCACCGGTTTTTTCTGACATGAACTGAACCGGTAGTTCGGGGTGATTCTTCTCCGGGGTATCCACGCCGATGAATCGAACCGTTCCCAGTTCCTCCAGGGTGATGGTATCCCCGTCGGCGACGGCGATGCATTTGTGGTAACGGCGGTCCAGATGGAGGTTTCTGAGCAGTGCTTCCGTTACCGGTTTGAATTGCTCATCAGCGGGAGCTGCCGGACAGGGGACGGCTGATGAAAGCGATAGGAGGAGCAAGAGATGGAGAAAAAACCGATATGGATGGCTCTTGATCATTGCTTGAATTCCTGATAACGGCCTGTCAGGGAAGGGGAGGCGGGGTCGTGGTTTCCATGCCGCTCCCTGGCCAGATCAAAGCGGGTGGTGGCATAACAGTAGGCGCAGCCAAACAGGCAGGTGTCGTACATGCCGATGTCCCGGCTGGCCACACAGCCGCAGGCGGCCCGCTGGGACGGATCCTTCCGTTGGGTCACGTCAAGGCCGAAAACTTTACGGATCAGCCTGTCATCGATACATTTCCCCGGCGGCACGTCATGCAATGTAAGGTCCGGTTTTTCGGCGCAGGTTTGGATTTCCATACCATTGGCGCCGGCGGAAACGGAAAGGCTTTTCATGAGATGACCCAGGTTTTCCTTGGTAGGTTCGGTGATGCAAACCCCCTGTTTTTCCATCTGGCGGAGCCGTTTTGCGGCCTTTCGATAGATATCCACAATGCTGATCACGGAACGGCTGGTATGGCCTTTCAATGCTTCCGCAATGCGCTGGTAGGTTTCCTTGTGAAAATTGGAATTGGTGATGGTGCTGAACACGATGGGGTCGTATCGCCAAACCACTTTTTCCTTGCCGATGCGATGGGACAATTCCCGAAAGGTGTTCAGGGATCTTTGGTGAGAAGGCGTTTTCGGGTCGAGTACTCTGGGATTGTCCATGAGGGTGTAGAGGAAATAGTAGCGGTATCCCCGGTCGTTCAGTTCCTTTAGAAAGGGGAGCAACGGACGCGCATAACGGGTCCAGAAGACAATGACGTCCACGTCTTCAGGCTTCAGAGGGATACGTGACACCTGTTTTGGGTTGAAGGGGTTGGGGACCGTACAATAACCCTCGCGAATCCGGTTCATGAACCATTTAGCATAAAACGCCGGAATGTCCGTCCGCCGGCTGACACTGATAATCATTTTTTGTCCAGAATAGTGCGCATTTCTTTTGAGAGGCCCCTAATCCCCTTTTTCAGGGGTCGTGATCCCGTGAACCGCGTTTCCCAGTCGAATGATCTCCCGGTTGATAGCAATCCGGCTTCTGAAGAACGTCATTTTGAAAACCCAACCCCGTGCTTCCTTTCCTTTGACTTTACTTATTATGCCCGTTATTGTTTGGTAGTGCAAAACAAATTGATCGGAGCTGGTTTCAGGGGAAGGGGTCTTTACGGCCGGAAAATGGTGCAAATTCGGCGCTGACATAGAAGACCTTCCTTGCTTCTACAACCTTCTTCCGCAACATGGTCATATTGATTTCCTGGGTTTCCATACCCATTTTTTGTGACGAAAACGGCCTGACTGGTGTATAGGGGGTAAAAAGGTCGAAATCTTAATTGGCCAGGTAGCGGCTTTCTGAAAATGGAATTACACTGGAGATCAAACTGTATAGGAAAAAAGTGAGTAACGAACTTCCTTCATAATTAAAGAGCATAAAGGAGTCAAAAAATGAAGTGGATCATGAATAGTGCAATAATATGTCTATTAAGCTTTCTATTAGTTAGTTGCTCCGGAAATGATAATTCCTCTAATAGTAATTCACTCTTAGAAAATTCTAATGTATTAGATGGTTATTTAAGTGAAGCTGATTTTAATGAATTATTCCCTCATGCCAATGAGCGACCATCTTCTATTTCAGATGCCGATCGTATCTTATATTCCTACAATAATATGAGCGAAGGCTTAGATTTGAGAGAAGCGTTTTCTATCTTTATGAGTGAAGGTGATGATACTCTTAAACGTTTGGAATTAGCTGCGATTTTGGCCAACTGGGCTCAAGAAACCACTGGAGGCTGGGATGCTGCTCCAGGTGGTTATACGAGTTGGGGGTTATGTTTTCAAGAAGAAGACGGAGCGAGAAGTTCTAGTGACCATTGTTATTTTGATCCTAATAATAAATTTCAACCTACGAAAAAACCTGAGATAGGCGCCCCTTGCTTTTTTGGCAGAGGTCCTATTCAATTAAGCCACAATGCTAATTATGGCGCTTTTTCTGAATTTTTATATGAAGACATGTTAGTTTTGTTAGATAATCCTGATCAGATTTTGCGAGATGGGGCACTGGCTTTCGCTTCTGGGTACTGGTTCTGGACCACATATAGCGGAAGCCCTAATGTCCCTAATAAAACCTGCCATGAAGTGATGGTAGAAGGAGGCGCTCAAGGATTTGGTAAAGTGATTAATATTGTAAATGGGGGGATTGAATGT
>CAYPQJ010000235.1:0-5973 GCA_964412835.1 uncultured Desulfobacteraceae bacterium
CGGCCCACGGGGTTCATCCGTTCTCCCAAAGAATGAACTAAGCGCTTCAATCTCCATTTTGTCTTCAAAAGGAAAGCCGCTGCCATGGGTTTCCACATATCCGATGCGCTCCGGAAGGCAATCCGCTTCGTCGCAGGCCTTTTTCATGGAAGATGCGTATGAAGGCACATCCGGCAAAAGGTCTTGCGGTTTTCCGCCCGTTGCAGCACCAACCCCCTTGATGACGCAATAGACCCGATCCTTGTCCCGAACCGCATCTTCGAGACGCTTCAGGACAACAGCGCCCGCCCCTTCCCCCATGAGAGCGCCGTCGGCATCTGCGTCAAATGGGGTTGGTCTTCCGGCGGTGGAAAAGGGCCGGAGGGCGTTCCGGCTCAAAAGGGATCGCACATCCCCCGTCATTTCCACGGCGCCCACAAGGGCCGTATCGATCAAACCGTTTTGGAGCATTCTCACGCCGGTCTTAAGGGCATTTAGCCCTGAACTTTCTTCGCTTGAGACGGTGAAACAGGGACCGCCCATGGAGAGTTCCCTGGCAATCCGGCTGGCAATCACACTGCCCAAGCCTCCCATGGTGCGGTTAGCCGTGAGACCCGGACCCGCGGCATCGCAAAGAGCTGAAACCCATTTTTCATGATCCGTTTCGGCATGATCGGGCCCCCGCTTTTGAGCCCATGCTGCAGCGCTTTGTTCAACAAGCCATCTCACATGATAATTTGTGGTGTTGGGATCGAGCCCGATCCCCATAAACGCGCCGGCGCGCGTATTGTTTTTGGTTTCAAGCCCTGCGTCGTCCCATGCGCCCACCGCCGTCTTGAGCATGAGGAGTTGCTGGGGGAGCATCTCATGGAGTTCTTTCGGGGGGATCCGGAAAAGCTTCGCCGGAATTTCAATATGGTCCACAAAGAAACCCGCTGGATTCATTCCGGACGATTCACTTTTTTTAAACCATTGGGTCTCATAAACGCCCTGAGAATTGTCCCTGGGCTCAGGCGCCGACGCAGTCCCCTTTAAAACACACCGTTTGAAAGATGCCAGAGCCTCCCGCTTTCCAAAATGGGTGTCCATGCCGATCACCGCCACATCCGGCGGATGGGCCTTGACACTCCGGTCACTCGTTGAAACAAATCCTTTCTTCCGGCCCGTCCACTCTTCCAGCAGCACATGGGCATTGATCCCGCCAAACCCGAAAGCGCTCACGGCAGCCTTCCGGGTGGTTTTTTTGCTCCGCCTGTTCCAGGGTTCAGCGGTTTTAAGGACCCTGAAAGGGGATTTTTCGATTTCAAAGGATTCCGGGGCTTGATTGAAATTAGCCGATGGCGGAAGCATCTTTTTCCGAAGGGCGAAAAGGGTCTTCATGCATGCGGCGGCACCCGCCGCCGTGAGCAGATGACCGATGTTGGATTTAACGCTACCCAACACACACAACCGGTTTTTGTCCGCGCCTTCCCAAAGCCTTTTATAACTTTCAAATTCAACTGCGTCCCCCACGGGGGTCCCGGTGGCATGGCATTCGATGTGATCCACATCATGGGGATGCCAGCCTGCTGCTTCATAGGCGATCTCCATGGCCCGGAGCTGCCCTTCGGAGGTGGGCGCCAGCAATCTGCCCCCCATGTCGTTTGATAGCCCTATGCCGCGGATGACCGCATAGATGTTGCGGTTCTCAACCAGAGCGTCTGAAAGCCGCTTCAGCACAAAAATCCCGGCGCCCTCCCCCACCACCAGGCCGTCGGCATCCGCGTCAAAGGGCGCGCTTCGCCCGCTTGGGGAAATAGCCCTCAATTGGGAAAAACCCATCTGGGTATAAAGACAACTGGGCCGGGATACGCCGCCGCAAAGCATGGTATGGGCGCGACCGGAGACGAGTTCGTCTACGGCCAGTTTCATGGCGTACAAGGAAGAGGCGCACGCCGCATCCAGCGTAAAACTGTCGCCCCCGAGCCCCAGTCCCTTTGAAAGGATTCCCGCCGGCAACCCGGCCCCGTATGCGTTCAGGGGATCGGTCCTGGGGGTTGGGCTTTGATTTCCGGGAAGGACCTTTTCTTCAAAAGTGCGAAAAAGGGTTTCTTCGGCGATGGCGGATAATGAATCGGTGGGGAGCACCAGGTTTCCGACGATCACCCCGGTGTTGCGGTGGTCCTCCCCTTTTATGCCGGCATCATCAAAGGCTTGCCTTCCCGCCATGAGAAGAAGGCGAAAAAGGGGGTCCAGACGATCCGGAAAACCGGACGGCATCTGAAGACCCGCCAAGTTCGCATGGATCCCGGCGTCATCAATAAAGCATCCGCGCGTCGAGTATACCCTGTCGATGGCCCCCTGTTTCGGATCATACGCCTTTTCAGGCGGGACGGCCCAGCGTCCGGGGGGGACTTCACGGGAGGAATCCCGTCTTTTTAAAATGTTTTCCCACAGTTTTTTCGGATTGGGCGCATCGGGAAAAATCCCGCCCATGCCGATGATGGCGATCGGTTGATTGATTTTCATTCCAATTCATGGCGTCTGAACGCCCCTTTCAGCGACTTGTCAAGGGTGCATTCACAATCTTCAATTCGGGCCACCAAATCGCCCGAGTTTCGATCCAAGAACTCAATGTCCGCTACCGCCCGGACCTCGCTTCTTTCCGTTACCCGTACGGCCGCCCGAACCCCGTGGGATGGAAATTGTTGTTTGAACTGCCGGTATTTTCCGATTTTATTGGGCAGAGAACCCACATTGTACTGCTGAAAACTCCAGAGGATCATGGCCTGAAAACCACCGTCGATGGCGCCCGGATCCGCAATCCAGTTCTTCTGTATCCCACCCGCCATCCACGAGGATGGGGAATCGGTGGGGCTCAAATCCACCATGATCATGTCATCGCCGCTCAATTGGACCGAAAGAATATTTTGCAAAAGCTTTCCATGAAAAAGCGTGTCGTTGTATATGGGTCCGTTCACGGGAGAATAGGATTTCAAGGCTCCTGATTGGATACTCCCGGTTTCGTCTCCGAGCATCTTGTTTGAAAGGATGACATTGGCCGTGGCATGCAACGCCGGCATGACCCCGTCGCCGTTTCCCCGGATCTCCGTTGTTATGGACAGGGTGCCGTTGTGGGCTGAAAAATTCCCCGCCGTGATCTTGAGATGTTGTGAATCGCCATTTTTCATGATGACGCCTTTCAAAACCTTGAAGTCGTTGAACCCCACAAAACAATATCCCGGATTATTTCGAAGGGCACCGTGAGCCAGCCATTCGATCATCATGGCCGCCGGGAGAACCGCGTTCCCGTTCATCACATGGTCTTTCAAGATGGGATAACGGTCTATGGAAAGATCCAGTTCAAAGGAGGACGCAATGGGGTCGACGGTTTTCGTTGAAAGCGGGTTCGGGGTTGAATCCTCTTTCGAAATTAAATCAGAAAATCCAACGTCCTCTAACGACCCCCCCATGACCACCACTTCAACCACACTTTTTGACCCTGATTCCAGCTCATCAATAAAATACCCGGCCCCTGCCTCTTTGCCGATCAGGTCGATCCCCTCCGCCTTGAACAGGGGTTTGAGGGCATCGGTCACCATGCCGCCGTCCCATGGCCCCCAGTTTATTGCAACCGTCCTGCAGTCAGGCCTTTTCCTCGCCGTATCTTGGGCAATTTTATTCAGCACCTCGTTTGCCGCCGCATAATCGATCTGGCCTTTTCTTCCGAACCGGGCGGTGGAAGAGGAAAAGAGAGCAATCATCTTGAGATCATCCGACTCGGTTGCGGATAGAAGGTTTCTTAATCCTTCCACTTTGGTGGCATAGACCCTTTCAAACTGGGAAATCGTTTTATCCCCTATCAAACGGTCTTCCAAAACGCCGGCGCCGTGAATAAGGCCTGTTATCTTGCCGAATCGGTTTCTGACCGAGGCCAGCGCGTCGGCAACCTCCGAACGGTTCCTGATATCGACCCTATGGTATTGAACCGTTGCGCCAAAACCCCTTAACCGTTCAATGTTTCGATTCATCTCACGGTTGGCCATCACCTTTCTGAAATCATTCTCAAGGTCCTTAGGGGACATGTTGCCGGACCCGCCCGCCAAGATGGCGCGTTTGATTTCCGATGCGGTTTCCAAATGATCGAAACGGTCGGATTCACGTTCCGGCTCAGGGCTTCTTCCCAGAAGAACGATCACCGGGCCGTAGGCCTTGGCCACCGCCGCTGAAATTTCCGCGGTAACCCCCCTGGCGCCTCCCGAAACAATCACCACATCGTCCGGGTCAAGGATGGGAACGGTCCGTTTTTCCAGCGCTTTGAACGGCTCGGGAACCAGTTTCAGGGTAATGCGGTGGTCTTTGGTAAGTCCCCTTTCCACAGGACCGCTCTTGAATATTTCAGAAACAATTGCCGCTGCCGTGTCCTCAATGTGGTCAAATGCACCCATATCAAGGGCCAGACACCCCACTTCCGGCCATTCATGGGAGACGGTTTTTGAAAGCCCGGCGAGCCCTCCCTGGGTCGGCGCAATCTCTTTTTTAGAATTGCCGAACCCGAATTGGCCGTCCATGAACGTCACCGTAACAAACCGTGCGATCCCATCATTTTTACCCTTTCGAAGGCTCTTTTCAGCCATGCGGAGGAGTTCAAAAGCGTTTAAGAGAAAACCATCGTCCGTATCCGCGGCGCCTAAGATCATCAAGCCGGCCAGAGAATCGGGCGGCGTCAATTGATCAAGTTCTGCAAAAGAGATGGGGACCGCTTCATAACCCAAATCATTCAGCCGCTCTTGCAGGGCCAAATAGAGATCATGGTCGTTCCCGACAATCCAAAAAGGGCCGGCCTTGGATATTTGCACGGCGCCCGAAGAGGCGATTTCCATGGGTTCAGAGGAAACCACCATTCTAAAGATGTTGGAGGAAGCGGGCGCGCTTTTCTCAGGTTCGCTGGAAGCATCCGCATTCAAAAGGCTATTTTGATCTACCATACCGGCATCTTTTTTGGAGCCCGAAACCAGATGATCCACGATGTCCTGCAAGGATTCCAATTGGCCCAGATGCTTCGGTTCTATTTCAGGCGCATGGGGCAGTTTTTCACGCAGTCTGGAGAATATCTCCACCCGTTTGATGGAGTCGATACCCAGGTCGTTGTCGAGGGTCATGCCGAGTTCAAGCATCTCAACCGGATACCCGGTGGTTTCGGACACGACCCCCAGAAGCATTTTCAGAATCCCATCTTCCACCTGGTTGTCAGGTTCCGAGAGCGGCGCCGTCTCGCTACCGGCGGCCAGATGATCCACGACGTCCTGCAAGGATTCCAGCTCGCCAAGGTGTTTCGGTTCTATTTCAGGCGCATGGGGCAGTTTTTCGCGCAGTATGGAGAATATCTCCACCCGTTTGATGGAGTCGATACCCAGGTCGTTGTCGAGGGTCATGCCGAGTTCAAGCATCTCAACCGGATACCCGGTGGTTTCACATATGGCCTTAAGCAAAACGCTTTGGATTTGGGCCTGTCCCGAATTGGGAATTGGGGCTTGGGGCTCGGGGATTTCATCTTCTTTACAGGCTGCGGTTTTAGAACATGTTGGTCCTGAAACGCCGGCTCCAGGCGGCATTGGAAAGGCCGAAGGATTCTCGGGATCGGGGATTGCGGATTCCGGTTTGCGGATTTCAGAAACTTTGACCTCCAATGAATTTTCGGTTTTCTCCGATGAATGGGTCTCCGGTGCAAAACCCGGTTGAGACTTTCCTAAAAGGGAGGCCAACATCCGGGTGGCGGCATGCTGCCCATCCAGAAACTTTCCGTGTAGGCGCGCGGTTTCTTCCTGGAGCTTCTGAAGGGCGACCATGCCCGCCTGAAGGCGTTTCATTGATTCGTCCGTTGATTCCGGCATCATATGCCCCTTTGGTTCTTCAGCCCACTTCACCGGCTGGATCCCCGGTTCAAAATGAGGAAAGGTTTGAACCATGCTTATCCGGTTGACACATATGACCCCATCGCCCGTTGCCGGATGC
>CAYPQJ010000236.1:0-5936 GCA_964412835.1 uncultured Desulfobacteraceae bacterium
CGCCAAATTGCCTTTGGCTATTCCACCCGGTGCAACATTAAATGCGATCATTGTGTTGCCGCTCATGATGGTTCACCGGAAATGAAAATGGCTCTGGAAAATGCCGTTCAAATCATTGAAGAGATGTCCCGATCTCAAGTCACCGGCATCAGTTTCACCGCTGGAGAACCTTTTTTGTATTTAGATGAAATGAAGGAACTGATTCAAACGTGTAAAAAACATAACATTTATTCAAGGATTGTCACCAACGGCTACTGGGGCAAAACCAGGGACCGTTCAGATAAAATAATCTCGGCACTGAAAGACGTCGGATTATCCCAATTGAGAATCAGCTTCAGCCGCTGGCATCAAAAGAATGTAAGCCGAGAAAACATCCTTAATGCCGCTTTGAGCTGCCAAAGGGTTGGGCTCGATTATTTCATATCTTTTGTTACGGATTTCAGAAAGGAAGATGATGAGCTGGAACAGTTCCTACAGGACAACCGATTGAAGTACTTTCCGGAACCCCTCATCTATTTCGGCAACGCAACAGAAATCAAACAACCCCCTGTCTTCACGGATTATCCCCCCCATCGGTGTGCCATGAACCCCTATCTTTCCCCGGAACTGGACATGTTTGCCTGTTGTGATGCCGGAACCCAGTTTACAAAAACAGACGCTTTTTATCTGGGCAACCTGAAAAACCATTCCGTGGACCATCTCTTTCAGAAAAAAGAAAAGAACCTGCTTTTTCATCTGGTCAAAACCATGGGGCTTACGGCCATGGCATCATTTCTGGGATTCAAAGCCAGCGAAATTGTCAAATATAGAAAATGCAACCTGTGTGAAGCACTTTTTAATTCAACAGAACACCTGGAACGGTTGAAAAAATCCGCGACAACAAAACTCCTTCACTGGACGCGTTAGTTAAGACCCATACCAATCCTTAAAATCCTCATCTTTCTTAAGTAGAATCCGAGCATCCGCAACGGCAAGGCCATGTTCGTAAGCGATTATGGGATTGAGGTCAATTTCTTGAATTTGCTTGTAGGACCCCACAATTTCAGAGATGGTCAGCAAAAGATTCTTAATCGCCTTTCTGTCCACCGGCGGGTTGCCCCGAAACCCGTTGAGCAGATCCACGGATCGGATCCGCTCAATCATCCTCCGGGCAGTACGCTCCGATATGGGCAATACACGGAATACCACATCCTTTAAGATCTCTACCAGAGTGCCCCCGATCCCGAACATGATCACCGGTCCAAACTGATCGTCCATTTTGGTGCCCACAATCAATTCCAAACCACCTTTCATCATGGGTTCCAGCAGGATACCCTCAATACGGGCCTCAGCATTATAGCTGCTCGCACCTTCCATGATAGTCTCATAGGCAGTTCCAATTTCCTGGTCCGTGGTCAAATTGAGTTTCACGCCGCCCGCTTCGGTTTTGTGCAGGATACCCGGCGATACGATTTTCATGGCCAGAGGCCCGCCCATGGAAGACGCCGCCACAACCGCTTCCTCCGCCGAATGGACCAGTCTGTTATCAAAATGCGGCCCACCATGCAGACCGATCAATTCTTTGGCTTCATGCTCAAACAGCGCATTTCGTTTTTCTTCACGGGCCCTTTGAAAGATTTCACGGCCTCGCGCCTTCGCCTTTTTTCCTTTGCTGAAAACGAATTTCTCTTTGGCGTTGTAACTGCGCAGATAATTCCCGTATTCCGAGAGTACGGAAATGCTCTTACAGGCGACTTCAAGGGAGTCATAGACGGGAATACTGTAATATCTAAGCAAGTCCAGGGAATGGGGCCGCGCATAGTTATACAGGCTGTGAACCACAATGGGTTTGCCCGTGTCCTTGACCAGTTTTCCCATTCGATGGGCTGCATCTTCCTCCACAAATTCGAGGCTTTTGGCGAAACGGATGTTATAGCCGCCAAAAAGGCCCACCAGCAGCACCCCCCCCACCTGGGGATCATGGAGCATGATTTCAGCGCAATCCGCGAAAACCGCCGGATTTTCATCGGCCCCACCCGCCACGTCAACCGGATTTCGGGTTGACGCTCCCGCGGGCAGCAGGGCCTTGAGTTTTTTCCGGGTTTTCTCACCCAGGGCTGGAATATTTACACCCAGGTCCGTCAACTTGTCCGCCGCAATGGTGGCATGGCCGCCGCCGTCCGCAAGGATGGCGATGCTCTGGTTTTTGATATGGGGAAGGCTGGCCAGTGTTTCGGCTGCGGGAAACAATTCATCGGAATCTTCGATAACAATGATGCCCGCCCTTCGAAAGGCGGTGCGGGCCACTTCAGACATACCTGCCAAGGCACCTGTATGAGAACCCGCTGAAAGCTTTCCCGTGGCGGAACGGCCACTCTTGAGCATCACGATGGGCTTTTTCCGGGTGGTTTGATAGGCCTGCTGCAAAAAACGGCGACCGTCCCGCATCCCTTCCACATACATGAGGATGGCCCGGGTGTGGGGGTCTTCCTGAAAAAAGGCCAGATACTCGTGGAACTTGAGATCCGCTTCGTTCCCGATGCCCACGTAATAACTAAACCCCTGACGGCTCTTGATGGAAGCTTCCGTGATGAGTGTCAGAGCCATGTTGCCGCTCTGGGAAATCAGCGCGATGTGGCCTTTCGGCACTTCTTTTAGACCCACCAGGTTCATATTGCTCTCAAGGTTCATCATACCGGACGTATTGGGACCGATGAGCCTTATGTCATTCTCTTTTGCGATGGCGACAATCTCTTTTTCCAGTTCCTTTCCGTCTTTGCCCATCTCACCAAAGCCACCGGCGATGATGACCGCACCTGCCACCCCCTTTTTCCCGCAATCCCTGAGAATCCCGGGAATGGTCTTGGCAGGTGTGGTGATCAAAACCATCTCAACGGGATTTTCAATTTCAGAGACCTGTTTATGGCACGGAAGCCCCAGGATACTTTTTTCCTTGGGATTCACGGGATAAATCCGTCCCTCAAAACCCTGGCCCAACAGGGTCTTAATGGTCTGAAATCCCCTTTTGGTTTCTTTTTTGGAAGCGCCCACCACCGCAACAGACGTTGCATTTAATACATGTTCCAGACCCATAACCTATCTCCCCTTGAACACGGGTTTACGTTTTTCCGCAAAAGAGCGAACGCCTTCCTGCCAATCCTCCGTGTTCATACAGGCGAGAATCGCCTCGGATTCGGTCAGCAAGACCGTTTCCATATCCCTATGCGGCCCCTGGCGGATCAACTCTTTGGTCAGGGACAACGATATGGGCGCCTTTTCCGCCAGGACGGATGCAAAAGAAAGAACTTCAGGCATCAATTGGTCTACCGGTACCGATTTTAAGGCCAGGCCCATGGCTACCGCCTCCGGCCCATGAACAACTCTACCCGTAAAAATCAATTCTCTGGCGCGCATACTTCCCACCAACTGGGTCAGGGAATAAGTGGCGCCGCCACCCACACAGGTGGCCAAACCGGTTTCAGGAAAGGCAATGGTAGCCGTATCCGCCATAAACAGGAAATCTCCGTTCAAAGCCATTTCCGTTCCCGCCCCCCTGGCAGGTCCATTGACGGCCACAATGACAGGCTTGGGAAATTCGTAGATCATTCGGGTGGTCTCATGGGCCAATAGAATATATTCCCGCTTTTGCCACGGGGTCCGATCCCCAGAGGCGTGTTTCTTTAAATCCGCCCCTGCACAAAAGGCCTGTTTCTCTCCCCCCGGTCCTTTTCGGACCGATCCGGTAATAATGAGCACTCTGATGCCGGCATCATGACGGGACTCAGCCAGAACATCCCGTATATCCAGATACATCTGCTCAATCACCGCATTCATGCGCTCCGGGCGATTCAACCTAACGACCCCGATATCCCCGCTTTTTTCATACAACACCGTTTCAAAAGCCATTGCACTTTTTTCCCCTTTTCGACATGAGCCTTAAATTCTCCTTGCCAATATCCGTTTCCATTATAAGATACTGAAGCTATGAGTAAACAAAAAAAGGAGACACTTCTCATGCCCACTCAATTTCAAGTGATGATTAAAAAGAATCCCGCCCAGCTTTCAGACGCCGGCGCAACCCTCTTCGTCGAAAGTGCCGGCCATGCGGTCAAACGCAGGGGGACTTTTACGGTAGCCCTTTCAGGGGGCGCAACCCCGAGGGGCATGAACCGGCGACTGGCGGAAGAACCTCTTTGTTCCAGCATTTCATGGGATCAAACCCACATCTTCTGGGTTGATGAACGCTGTGTTCCTGTGAATGACCCAGCCAGCAATTATGGCGCAGCGTGTAAAGATTTCATTGATCGGGTACCCATTATTAAAACAAATATCCACCCAATGCCCGTCAATATGGCCTCCCATCAAAGTGCCATGCACTATCAGAAAGAAATCACGGATTTTTTTGAAACCGATTCGAACGGAATCCCCGCATTTGACCTCATCCTGCTGGGCATCGGAACCGACGGGCACACGGCCTCCCTGTTTCCAGGAACATCGGCATTGAAGGAGCAAAAACAACTTATTTCAGTCGTCAAGGGCGGAATGCCGAACGTCAACCGATTAACCATGACCTACCCGATCTTGAATCAGGCCCGGGAGGTCGTCTTCCTGGCATCGGGGAAAGGAAAGGCCGGTATTATTCAGGCGATACTTGAAAAAAAACAACGGGATCTTCCGGCCCTGGGGATCCAGCCCCGGTCCGGGAAACTGACCTGGCTGCTGGACCGGGAAGCCGCGTCCCTGCTTCCGAAGGATTAGCGATCAGGTTTTATTGCTAACATCCCTATCCGGCACAAACATGTTCACTTCATTCATTTTAAAATCAACCCTTGGCGGATAGGTCGGCATGAAAAAGGTCCTTCGCCAGAAAGCGCCGGTCAGGAGAAAATATGGGGCCTGGAAAATAAAATCGGGCACCAGATGGTACCATCTGTAACCACAGGTTCTGAAGTAGGTGCGACATCTATCCCCGCAACCCAATTCATCAGCAGCCGCCAGGGCGGCATCACGCTGACATCGGGATTGTGAAACAGGCCTAAAGATGCGCTCGTCAAAACCATACAAAAACAACTGGTCCTTGAGCTGCTTATAGTTCTGATAGCGGGAACGGGCATCCAACTGGCTGAAAAGGGGCAGCGCAGCGAGAAAAAACATGAGCATCAATTCAAGAAAATTCCCGGCATGCATATCGTTTTCATTGGATATGGAAAAATATGAAGAAACCATACAGAGCAAAGCCAGCTCCACAAGGGTTATGACATGCAGAAAACAACCGGCCCTCAAATATGACCATAGGGGATAGGGATTTTCAATCGTAAATGGACGCATAGAGAAGTATCCTCATCTGTGATCATATCCGAAACAACCCATTGGGGCAATATTGAACTTGCCAACCGGGCTGGTGTGACGATGAATTTGATCTTTCGAACAGGAAAATCGTAATCATGTGTAAGTTTGAAAAATCGGACATATTTTTGTCTTGATAAAACTTCAGTTTCTATTATAGAGTTCGGAAGGTAGACATTGGTTTTACGGTTAATGCCGTAATCATGGGCATTTCAAGAATGGGAAATAAAGGAGGGCAATATTATTATGGCTCAGAAAAGCGCTTTAACGGACAAAGTTATCCTGGTGGTTGACGACGAGCCCGATGTTCTGGAAACTGTGGAGGAAGAACTGGACATGTGCCTCATCCACAAGGCGACAGACTATGATACAGCGCTCCAATACCTTCTCAGCTATACATATGACATTGTCATTCTTGATATTATGGGGGTAAACGGGTTTGAGCTTCTCAAAACGGCTGTATCCAGGGAATTTCCCACCGTGATGCTGACGGCTCACGCGCTTTCTCCGGATTCCTTGAAAAAATCCATCAAACTGGGAGCGGTTTCATTCCTACCCAAAGAAAAAATTGCTGAACTCAGCACATTCCTCGAAGATGTGGTACTGGGAGA
>CAYPQJ010000237.1:0-5915 GCA_964412835.1 uncultured Desulfobacteraceae bacterium
GCCCTGTTCCATCTGGGCGAACTGCCCGATCCTCAGACCAATGAAAAGAAGAAAGATATTCCACTGGCCAAGCATGCCATTGACACCATTGCCATGTTAAAGGAAAAAACAGTAGGAAACCTGACCGGTGATGAAGAAAAATTCATTGAAAATGTCCTGACGGACCTTCGGCTGCGGTATGTGAAGGAGAAGAAATAATCACGTGCTTCAGCATAACCGTAAACGTTACATCAAAAACCATCCGGCGAAAGCATCATGTCAACCTTTACTTTTAACCAGCCTCTAAGCGTCCTTGCCCCCGCCAAATTAAACCTTCGGCTTAAAATCATCGGACGACGGCCTGACGGCTATCATGAACTGGTTTCCATTATGGTGCCGGTGGATCTTTTTGACCACATGGAGCTGAAATTCATTGAGGAACCCGGGATTAACATGACCTGCCGGGGCTATTCGGCGCCGGCAAACGCCGAAAATCTGGTCTGGCGTGCCGCACAATCCTTTTTTTCACGGATCGGCCGGCAAAAGGGGCTTTCCATAGCCCTCACCAAAAAGATTCCTGTAGCCGCCGGGCTTGGCGGGGGCAGCAGCGATGCGGCT
Organism: uncultured Desulfobacteraceae bacterium; assembly: GCA_964412835.1. GTDB lineage: Bacteria > Desulfobacterota > DSM-4660 > Desulfatiglandales > Desulfatiglandaceae > NaphS2. The sequence goes on from CAYPQJ010000237.1 coordinate 598, forward strand.
GCTGTGCTTATGGCCCTGAACAAAACCCTTTGTGCATCTCAGCCGCTCCCTCCGGAAATTCTGGCGGAATTGGCGCTGAAGCTGGGGGCTGACGTACCCTTTTTTCTACAGCGGGGGCCCTGCATCGCTCACGGTATCGGTGAAATACTCGAACCCATCCAAAAATGGCCGTCATTGTCATATATCATTGTTATGCCTGATATTTCGGTTTCAACAGAAAAGGTTTACGAAGCCCTGGACCAACCGTCTTTTACGGTCTTGAAAGATGACAAACGGGAATTTGAGTTGACAACTGACGACTTTTACTTTATGATTAGGAATTTAGAAAAAATGCCGATGGGAGTCTGTCGTCTGTTGGAGAATGATCTGGAACGGGTCACCGTTTCCAGGTTCCCAATTATCAGGGAAATAAAGCAATCCTTGACGGATGCCGGAGCCATCGGCGCTTTGATGTCAGGGAGTGGCCCCAGCGTTTTTGGCGTTTTTGAATCCAAAGCAAAGGCTCTCCGTGCAAAATCGGTTCTTGATACCGCAGCTTTAGGCCGGGTTTTTGTGGTGGATGGAATTAATTCATGGGGCGTCGTCAAGTGGTAAGACACGGGTTTTTGGTGCCCGCATTCGGAGGTTCGAATCCTCCCGCCCCAGCCATGTTAAAAAAACGATAACCCATGAGGATCCAGCGTTGAACCATGACATAAAACTATTCGGCGGAACTTCCAATCCTGCATTGACCCTTGAGGTCTGTCAGTACCTCGGCATCAGTCCCGGGAAAATCCTGGCCGAAACATTCAGCGATGGCGAGACCCGGGTTGAACTGGGTGAAAATATCAGAGGACGTGATGTTTTTGTCATACAGTCCACTTCCACCCCGGTAAACGACAACCTGATGCAGCTTCTCATCATCATGGATGCCATGAGGCGGTCTTCCGCTGAACGCATCACTGCCGTGATTCCCTACTACGGTTACAGTCGGCAGGATCGCAAGGTCAAACCCCGGGTGCCCATCAGTGCCAAGCTGGTTGCAGATCTCATTACCACGGCCGGAGCCCATCGGGTGGTGGCCATGGATCTTCATGCAGGCCAGATTCAGGGATATTTCAATATTCCCGTTGACAATATCTTTGCAGCCCCCATCCTGCTGAAATACATCCAGAATAACACACATGGGGACCTGGTGATCGTCTCCCCCGATGCAGGGGGGGTTGAACGGGCCCGTGCATTCGCCAAACGGCTTTCAGCATCACTGGCCATCATTGATAAGCGGCGGGTTACACCGAATGTTGCCGAGGCCATGAACATCATCGGTGAAGTGAGGGGCAAAACGGCCATCATCCTGGATGACATGGTTGACACTGCGGGAACCCTGACCCAGGCCGCCCGTGCGCTCAACGAAAGAGGCGCTGTTGCGGTTCACGCATGCTGCACGCATCCCATCCTGTCGGGGCCTGCCATAGGGAGGATCGTAGACTCTCCCATTGACAGTCTGGTGATCACCAATACCATTCCGCTGAGCGAGGCGGGCGCTGCGTGCTCAAAAATAGTTGAACTTTCCATTGCCGAGCTCCTGGGTGAAACCATCAAGAGAGTTCATGATTCAAACTCGGTCAGCACCCTGTTCGTGTAGAAATGAAACGCATGCCTGTGGTGACAGGCTGCAATACTTTGTGAAAAATTTTATTAATGCCGGAGGTAATAAGATCCAATGAACCCATTAACCCTTTCTGCCCGCACCAGGACTGAAACAGGAAAAGGTGCAGCCAGAAGATTACGGCAGAACAAGCAGATTCCCGCCATTTTTTATGGCCCGGGCGTCGACTCCGTTATGCTGACCCTTGAATATGCCCATCTCTCAGGTCTTGAAAAGGCCGGTGGAGGTGAAAACACTATTTTAGACCTCATCATCCAATCGGACCAGGGCGAAACAACCAAAAAGGTGATGATCAAGGAACTGACCATCGATCCCCTGGAAAACACGTTTCTGCATGCGGACTTTTATGAAATCTCCAGTGACAGGAAACTGACATTGGCTATTCCTATCCACCTGCTCAATACGCCCATCGGCGTCACAGAAGAAGGCGGGGTCCTGCAGCAGATCCGAAGAGAGGTAACCATCATCTGTTTTCCCGACAAACTGGTCGAATTCCTGGAAGTGGACATTTCGAATCTCGAGGTAGGAGATACGGTTCGGATTGGGGATCTTGAACTTCCGGAAGGCATCCAGACCACGGATGAGGCGCACCTGACCGTTGCCGTCGTCAACATCAAGGGCTCCGCACTGGCTGATATGGAAGCCGAAGAAGAAGCCGAAGAAGAACTTGAAGAAGGTGAAGAAGGTGAAGAAGGTGAAGCCACAGAAGAAGCGGACGGTTCAGAGAAAGAAACCGCCGAAGGAACAAAAGAATAAGGGAAAGGGGGTGAACCTTAAAAGGGAAATTTGTACCTGATTGCAGGCCTTGGCAATCCCGGGCCACAATACGAACATACCAGGCATAATATAGGACAGGAAGCTGTTGAGCAGTGGGGGGAATCGCTTGGGGTGACCCTCAAAAGCCTTCTTTTTCGCTCAAAGCATGCTCTGGCTGATTTCCGGGGCAACCCAATCGTCCTTCTTTGCCCCCTGACCTTCATGAACAAAAGCGGCGAATCGGTCAGGGACTGTATCCACCATTACGACCTGGAAACAAAAAAGCTGTTGGTCATACACGATGATCTGGACATGCCGCTGGGTAAGATCAAGGTCGTCAGGAATGGGGGGTCAGGTGGCCATAAAGGTGTTTCATCCATCGTTCACTTTTTGGGAAGTTCAGAATTTTCTCGGGTCAAAATCGGCATCGGCAGGCCGCGCCATGGGGAGGCCGTGGCCGACTATGTTTTGAGTTGTTTTTATGATGATGAAAAGAAACTCGCGGAAGAAATCATGGGGATGGCGGTAAAAGCATCCCAACTGTTTGTTTTGGAAGGGGTCGAAGCGGCAATGAACCATATCAATTGTCGGAGATTAATAATTTAAGGAGGAAGAAGTGATGCAGGGATTGACAACATTAGCGCCCTTTGTAGGGATTCTGAGTTTGATTATTGCCTGGCTGATTTACAACTATATCAAAAAACAGCCGAACGGCAATGCTCTCATGGCAGATTTGGAAGATCAAATCCATACCGGTGCCATGACATTTTTAAAGAGGGAATATACCGTTTTAATCGTTTTTATCGGTATCGTCTTTATTCTTCTGGGCTGGGGCATCGCCTGGAAAACCGCCATTTGCTTCATTACCGGCGCCCTGGCTTCGATGCTGGCCGGTTTTTCGGGCATGACGGCCGCCACCCGGGGAAACTCGCGAACCGCGGAAGCTGCCAATAAGCATGGACAGGCCGCGGCCCTGAATGTTTCCTATTTTTCAGGTTCCGTCATGGGTCTTGCCGTGGCAGGCCTGGGACTCCTCGGATTGGGCATCTGGTTCTGGATATACGGTGGGGATCCTTCCACCGCCCAGTATATCAACGGCTTTGCCATGGGCGCCAGTTCCATCGCGCTTTTTGCCCGTGTGGGCGGCGGCGTGTACACCAAGGCGGCGGATGTGGGTGCCGACCTGGTGGGTAAAGTGGAAGCGGGCATTCCCGAAGACGATCCCAGAAACCCCGGCGTCATCGCCGATAACGTGGGCGACAACGTGGGTGATATCGCCGGAATGGGTGCGGACATTTTTGAATCCTTCGTGGGGTCCGTCATCGCCACCATCGCCATCGGTGCCACCATGGCCGTTACCCCGGAATTTCTAAAAGAATTCCCGATCCTTCAGGGGTTGGAAGAAACCGCCATTAAACTGAAATACATGGCCATGCCGATTCTAATCGTCACAGCCGGATTGATCAGCTCATTTTTCGGCGTCTTCTCCATCAAGATCTTTCAGAAAGGCGAACCGGCCGGCGCTCTGCGGTACACCACTTTTGTGGCCGCTATCATATTCGTCATTTTCACCATCATCATCACCAAATCCTTAGGCATGCCTTTCGGCGCTTTCTGGGCCATCTTCTCAGGTCTGCTCTGCGGCATCGCCATCGGTCTTATGGCGGAATACTACACCTCCGGACCTCCGGTCAAACGCATCGCCGGCCAGTCCGAAACCGGTGCCGCCACGGTCATTATCGCCGGTCTAGCGGTGGGCATGCAGTCCACCTGGCTCCCCATTATGGGTATCTGCGTCGCCACATACGTGGGCTATGAATCCTGCGGCATTTACGGCATCGGCCTTTCGGCTGTGGGCATGCTCGCCACCGTCGGCGCCACCATGACCGTGGACGCTTACGGACCCATTGTGGACAATGCGGGCGGTATCTCGGAAATGGCTGCATTAGGACCCGAAACCCGAAAGATTACCGACGGTCTGGACGCTTTGGGTAACACCACCGCCGCCATCGGCAAGGGATTTGCCATCGGTTCCGCGGCACTCACCGCCCTGGCCCTGTTTGTGGCCTATTCACAGGCCGCCAAGCTGGGGGATGTGCTCCTGGATAATCCAAAGGTCATCATCGGCCTGTTCATCGGCGGCATGGTCCCCATGACCTGCGCGGCACTCACCATGACCTCCGTGGGCAAAGCGGCATATTCCATTGTAGAGGAAATCCGGCGTCAGTTCAGGGAAATTCCGGGGCTCCTGGAAGGAAAAGAAGGCGTCAAGGGAGACTCCTCCACCTGCGTGTCCATTGCCACCAATTCTGCTCTGAGAGAAATGGTTAAACCCGGCCTCATCGCCATTTTGACACCTGTTCTGGTGGGCTTTCTACTGGGCAAAGAGACTTTAGCCGGCGTGCTCATCGGCGCAACCGTCATGGGTGCCTTCCTGGCGCTGTTCATGAGTAACGGTGGCGGTGCCTGGGACAACGCCAAAAAGTACATTGAAGAAGGTCACTTCGGCGGAAAAGGCTCCGATAACCATAAGGCCGCCGTGGTCGGTGATACCGTAGGCGATCCATTCAAGGATACCTCCGGACCGGCCATGAATATCCTGATCAAATTGATGTCGGTTGTGTCATTGGTGATTGCACCCATCCTTCCGACGGTTTCTTTGATCTTCAGATAATAGAAACGTAACCGTTAACCTGTAAACAACCCCATTGTCCACAACCCTCGGTCTGAAGCATGTGGCTTCTTTCTGATCGGTTGTGGCAATGGGTTCAGTCATTATAGGGTTTGTCCCTGATTTTCAGCAACCGGAAAAGACCGTTTGTAAACGGAGGTTTAGATGTTCCAGGTAGGTGATTTGGCCGTATATCCCGCTCACGGCGTCGGTGTTATTGAAAAAATTGAATCCCAGGAAATC
>CAYPQJ010000238.1:0-5859 GCA_964412835.1 uncultured Desulfobacteraceae bacterium
AGTGTTATGGAATCAGGCCACTACTTTGAGAACCGCAATATCTTATACTGCGGGGGTTCTGCATCCTCTATGGTGAAATTCTAAGCAATTTACCACATAGAAAAGGTAAAATATTAACCCAAACCTTTCCTCAATTGTCACTCATAAGATGACCCACGGCTTTTTCCAGGCCGTCAATGGTTAACTCGAACATGGGGAATATTTCTCGAATCATGTTAATGCTTCGGGTATAGGGCCATTCCGCCGACATTTTGGGGTTGATCCAAGCGGAATGGGGGAAGGTGTCGGCGATAAATTGAAGCCTTTCGTGACTGGGCCGGCCGGATCTTTCTTCCATGTGAATGCTGCCGTCCGTGGCCATTAATTCATAGGGGGCCATGCTGGCATCGCCCACGATGACCACGCGGGTTTCCGGGTCCCTTCGAACCAGATCATCAATGGGGTATGGTTTTCTGTAACGGGCGGGATCCTGCCACATCAAATCGTAAATGGTGTTGTGGAAAAAATAGGTCTTCACTTCCTTAAACTGGCCCCGCGCGTAGTAAAACAGGGTCTGTACCATCTCAATATAGGGGTCCATGGACCATCCCCCGTTGTCAATGGCCAGGACAACTTTCAGGCGGTCTTTCAGGCTCCGTTCAAAAATGATCTCGATTTCCCCCGCGTTTTTCATGGTCTGATAAATGGTCTCATCGATATTGACCACGTCCTTAGGACCACTGGGCACCATATTTCGAAGACGTTTCAGGGCTTCACCGATCTGGGCCTGGGTCAAAGGACCGTCCTGAGAATAGTCCTTGTACCGTCTGTCCATGGCCACCTTTACGGCGGATTTGTTTCGGGAAACACCCCCCACCCGCATGCCGCCCGGATGATGACCTGAATGGCCCACCGGAGAGGTGCCGCCCGTACCGATCCATTTGGCGCCCCCATGATGTTCTTCTTTTTGTTCTTCCAGGCGGTCAAGGAAGTATTGAAGCAGTTCCTCCGGGCTCAATTTACTGAGTTCGTCCTCATCCATCCCCAGTGCATCGGCAACGCCTTTAGGATCCTTCAGCCATTCTTCCAGCATGGCCTGGGCCACCTGACTGATTTCGAATGCCTCCGGATCTTTCAACTCAGCACCCTCAAAGCGGTGTGCGAAGGCCTGGTCGTAGAGATCAAAGTATTTTTCACTTTTGACCAGGATGGACCGGGCCGCCGTGTAAAAATCCTCAATGGATGTGATCAAACCCATACCCAACGCTTTTTGAAGGCGCAAAAAGCTGGTGGGTGATACCGGAATGCCCACTTTTCTGAGCAGAAAGAAAAAGCTGGTAAACATTTTATCTAAATCCTCATGCGGGCGGAGGCATTCTTGGCAATGGCGTAGTCGGGGCTTTTCTTAAACAGCACCCCCAGGTAAGGCAAGTCTCCCTTCACCAGGTTTTTGGTTTTAAAATCGGGGTCCGCCTGCAAAGCACGAATCCAGTTGATCAGCTCCCGTGTGGCCGGCTTTTTTTCAATCCCCCTGAAGTCCCGCACTTTGTAGAAAGCGCGAATGGAACTTTCAAGCAGCTCCTTGCCGATTTCAGGGAAATGGACCTGAAGAATTTTGTGCATCATGTCGCCATCGGGGAAGGCAATGTGGTGAAAGTTGCAGCGTCCCAGAAAGGGGTCTGAGAGATCCTTCTTGGCATTGGATGTGATGATGATGACCGGCCTGTTTTTTGCGCTAACGGTTTTATCAATCTCGATGATATCAAATTCCATTTGATCCAGAACATCCAGCATATCATCCTGAAAGTCCGTATCCGCCTTGTCGATTTCGTCGATGAGCAACACCACTTTTTCATCCGTCTTAAAAGACTGGCCGATTTTCCCCATCTTGATGTATTCTTCAATGTCGCTCACATCCCGCTTGGAATCCCCGAAACGGCTGTCGTTCAACCGGGTAAGGGTATCGTACTGGTAGAGTGCCTCAACCAGTTTCATGCTGGATTTGACGTTGAGAACAATGAGCTTCATGTTCAGGGCTTCACTGATGGCGTGTGCCAGCATGGTTTTACCCGTGCCGGGCTCGCCCTTGAGCAAAAGCGGCATCTCAAGCGCCATTGAAATATTGACGATCTGTGCTAATTCTTCATCGAGGACATATTTGGTGGCACCGGCAAATTTCTGCCGGGCACTGTTTTCTGGCTGCATGTTATTGCTCCTTGATAAAAACGGGATTTTTTCATAGATTCTGTCAAACATTGACGGCCTTTAATTGTGAGGCTGGGCCCTGATCAGGGCACCTCAAAATTTCAATAAGGAAATTAAGCATTTTTGGGGGCCGGTCAACATCATTTCTTCAAAAAGAGTGCACAAGAAAGGATCCACCCATGCCGTTAGCCTTTGAATCCATCAGCCACGGCACCATCGCCTTTGGCTTTTTCAATATTGATTCCGATATGTTGCTTCTGGATCGGTACTTCATTTTTTCAACACTGTTTTGCGGGAATATTGATGAAATTGCAGCATGCGACCCCAATGAATCCCGGCAGTTACCGTGGCAGGTGTATCACATACCGGACCCTGAAAAGATAGGCGACCTCATGGGCGCTATTCATGGGGTCCACTTCAGTGGGTTTATCGGAGAGGTGTACCAAAAATATCCCTTTCCTCAAAAAGAAGCGGATTTCAAGCAGAAGCCCGAAGGGACCCGGACACAGGATATTGTTGAGGCAATCATCGAAAAATACGGCAAACGCTCTGAAGTACTGTTCACAATGGATGAGGCTCAGAATGAGGCGGCCATCGGGCCGTACCGGTTCAGCAGGAGTTCATTTCAGGCGTTGATCCGTTATGTGTGGCAGGGGGGATATCCCCGGTGGAAAGATGAGCAACCCCCTGATTATGTCCTGGCCATGAAAGACCGTATTCATGCGAGTTCCTGCCCCCTGCTCCAGGGCCTGGACCTGTCATTTTGACAGGCGGTCCCACATGGACTTGGCCGCTTGCCGCCCCCTGTTTTCACCGGTTGGGCGGGATTCATGCGGTTCCGCAGGGGGCATGGTTCCTCGGCCACCCCTCAACCGGGCGATTCGATCTTCCAGAGGCGGGTGTGTGGAGAACAGGTTCGCCATTTTCCGCCCGCTCAGGGGATTGACGATAAACATATGCGCCGTAGCGGGTTGGGCCTTCATGGGAATCTGTTTGGCATAAGCTCCCAGCTTGCCCAGGGCATTGGCCAGGCCTTCCGGACTTCCCGCAATCTGTGCCCCCGTTTGGTCGGCCAGGTATTCCCGGGAACGACTGATGGCCATCTGAATCAACATGGCCGCAATGGGCGCCAGAATGGACATGGCGATCAAACCGATCATTCCCATACCGCCCCCTTCCTCATCCTGACTTCCGCCGCCAAAAAAGGCGGACCATCGAGCCATTGTGGCCAGAATCATGATGGCGCCCGCCATGGTGGCGGCGATGGAGCCGATGAGAATATCCCTGTTTTTAATGTGGCTCATTTCATGGGCCAGTACGCCGGTAGCCTCTTCATTGTTCATGGTTCGAAGCAGACCTTCGGTGACCGCAATCACCGCATGCTCCGGATCTCGGCCTGTGGCAAAAGCGTTGGGGGCGTCCTCGGGAATGATATAAACGCGCGGCATGGGGAGCCCCGCGCTCTGGGCCAGACGGTTCACCGCCTGAAACAGGGTTGGAAAGTCTTGCGGGTTCACTTCGGTAGCCCGGTACATGCGCAGCACGATCTTATCCGAATACCAGTAGCTGAAAAAATTCATGCCCATGGCCAGCACGAACGCCACGATCATCCCCTGTTTTCCACCGAAAAGACCGCCGATAAATACGATGAGGGCGGTCATGAGGCCGAGCAGCAGGGTTGTTTTTGCCCAGTTTCCCATTTTTTAATACCTCCTTATTTTTTATACTCCATAAAATAACGGTAAAAGGCTGCGAGAACCAAGGAATGGGTAATTTCCCCTTTTTTAATGATGTCCGGGATTTCGGCAAGGGGCCTGAGCACCACCTGAATATCTTCCTTATCATCCTGCTCCTGTTTGCCGGACAGAAATACATTCTTGGCCAGATAGGTGTAACAGGCATTGTTTTGTATGGCTGGATTGGGGTGGACGGTGCCCAGGAGAATGATGTCTGAAGCCCCGTAGCCGGTTTCTTCCATCAGCTCTCTTTCTGCGGCACCCTCCGGTGAATCTGATTCCTCTACGAGACCACCGGGAATTTCCAGGGTGACATTCTGTGTACCGTGGCGGTATTGTTTTACCAGTACCACTTCGTTCTGAGGGGTCAGAGGAATGACGTTGACCCAGGGAGTAGATTCAATGATGAAAAAATGATGCTCTTTTCCGGTGCGAGGTGAAATGGCCAGATCCGTACGCAGATTGAAAACGCGATAGCCCTTGTCCTTTGTGCTGGATACGACTTGCCATGGTTTTGGACTCATTTTTCAGCTCCTTTTGAGAAAAACCGTTCAATTTTCTCCATATCGTGAATAACGGGGATTGGGGGCAGGCTTTTTAAAAATATGCCACCATACCGGCTGGTCAAAATCCTTTTATCCAGGATGGCCATTATCCCCCGGTCCGATGCCTTCCGAATCAGTCTCCCCAGACCCTGCTTCAGGGAAATAACCGCAGAGGGGACCTGATACTCCATAAAGGGGTTCCCGCCACCTTCCCGTATGGCCTCTATCCTGGCAGCCACAAGGGGATCTCCGGGGGATGCAAAGGGGAGTTTATCAATAATAAGGCAGCTTAACGCCTCACCCGGCACATCTACCCCCTGCCAGAATGATCCCGTGGCCAGAAGAACGGAGTGTATGTCCCGCTTGAATTTTTCAAGCAGGGTGGATCTGGGCGCATCCCCCTGTTTGAAAACCGCATAAGAGAGTTGACCCTTTATGACTTCGTAAACCCTGTTTAGATTGAAATAGCTGGTGAACAGAACCAGTGCGCGACCCTTTGATTTCTTAAGAATCCGCATGATTTCACCGGCGGCTTCAACCGGAAAGTGGGATTCATTGGGAACCGGAAGGTTTTTGGGCAGATAGAGCAGTGTTTGAATCTCAAAATCAAAATGTGACGCATAAAGGCCTTCAAGGGTTTCTTTGGGAAGACCCAGGCGGTTGCGGATATAATCGAATCTATTGTTGGTGGAGAGGGTGGCGGATGTTAATACCACGGAATGCACTTTTTCATAGAGAAACCGGTTCATGGAACCGGATACATCCAGGGGCGAAGCATGAAGGACCAGGCTTCGCTTTCTTCTTTCATACCAGTTCAGCCAGGTGGCATCCTTTTTGCTGACAACTTGCTCCATCCGATAATCCAGGTCTCCCGCACGCTCCAGAACCGGGGCCCATTGCAAATTGTTTGCTTTTTTTACAAACGGCAGGCTGGAAAGGGCGGCCAGGCTGCGGCGGATTTCACGGGCCGGGCCGTTTCTGATTTGGGAAAGGGCTTTCGGGTCAACACGTCCTTTGTCTTCTGAAGCGTCAAAAAAAGCCTTCAGAACCTCTGTTGCCCCTCTTATGTTATCCAACGGTTTTCTGGCTTCCGCCCTTTCTTCGCCCCTCAGGGTTTTTATCTGCTTTTCCATTTCACTGGCGAATTCAGTAATCTGGCGGGTGCTGACGCTTTCTCCGAAATGGGTGGTGGCAATCTCTTCAATGGTGTGGGCCTCATCAAAGACCGCTACCTGAAATCTGGGAATAATTTCCCCAAAGCCTCCTTTTTTGACTTTCATGTCTGCAAAAAAGAGGTGATGGTTGACAATGATGAGCCTGGCCCTGGCTGCCCTGGCGCGCAGTTTTGCCAGAAAGCAGTCGTCCAGAAACATGCAATCCAGGCCGATGCATTG
>CAYPQJ010000239.1:0-5833 GCA_964412835.1 uncultured Desulfobacteraceae bacterium
TCCGACGGAAGTCCGGTGAAAAATGTACTGTTTATTCAGTGTGCCGGTTCCAGGGACCCGGACCATCTGCCCTATTGTTCATCGGCGTGCTGCCTGGTTTCCATGAAACAGGCCACCTACGTGAAAGAGCAGGATCCGGAAGCGGTGAACTACGTCCTCTATAAGGATGTGCGCACGGTGGGTCAGGCGGAAGATTTTTACCGCAAAGCCCAGGAAGACGGCAATATCTTCATTCGGGGCGCGGCCACGGAAGTGGGCGAGACCGGCGGAAAGCTTTTTGTGGAAGCGGATGATGAACTCCTGGGAGAGAAAGTCAAAATTGAAGAATTGGACCTGGTGGTCCTGGCGGTGGGCATGGTGCCCGCTTCAAAACCGGAGGTTGCGCCCAGAATTAAGGCGCCCGCCGATGCGGAAGGCGCGGATGAAGAAGGCATGATCGAAGTGGTGCCCGATTCCGGTTTCTTTGCAAACTCCGCCCTGAACCTGGAATATCGACAGGGGCCGGAGTTGCCCACCCTGAAATATGGTTTCCCCGATTCTCACTTCATCTGTTTCCCCTATGAAACACGGCGAACCGGCATTTACAGTGCCGGATGCGTGAAACGACCCATGGAAACGGCCAAGGTCTTAGATGATGCGGCCGGTGCCGCCATGAAGGCCATTCAGTGTTCCGAACTGACCGCCGAAGGGAAGGCGGTTCACCCGAGGGCCGGGGACATGACTTACCCGGAATTCAACATGAACCGATGCACCCAGTGTAAACGGTGCACGGAAGAATGTCCCTTCGGGGCCATCAACGAAGATGAAAAGGGCAACCCTCTGCCCAACCCCACCCGGTGCCGTCGTTGCGGTATTTGTATGGGGGCGTGTCCGGAACGGATTATTTCCTTTAAGAATTACTCCGTGGGCATGATCGGCAACATGATCAAGGCCGTCAACGTTCCGGAGGAAGATGAGGAAAAACCGAGAGTGATCTGCCTCATCTGCGAGAATGACGCCCTGCCGGCTCTGGATATGGCAGGCATCAAGCGCATGAAATGGAGTCCCTATGTGCGGTTTGTCCCCATGCGATGCCTGGGTTCCATGAACCTGGTCTGGATTGCGGACTCCCTGTCACGGGGTATTGACGGTATCCTGCTCATGGGATGCCGGCATGGGGATGATTACCAGTGCCATTTTATTAAGGGCAGCGAGCTGGCCAATACGCGTCTGAGCAAAGTGGCTGAAACGCTTGACCGTCTGGCCCTGGAATCGGAACGGGTGAAGTTTGTGGAAGTGGGCATTACGGATTATGGAAAAATCCCCCAGATCATCGATGATTTCATGGAAACCATCGAGGAAGTGGGCCCCAACCCGTACAAAGGCTGGTAAAGAACTCGGTGATTAGGTGTTGGCCTGACACCTGACACCTGACAACTGACACCTTAAACAAAGGGGCTTGTCTATGGAAAATACAGTGGGCTACAATCCCTCCTTTGCCGAGGAGGTTTTCCAGAATGTGGATTCTGGGGATGAAATCAAAATGTGCATGAATTGCGGCGTCTGCGCAGCATCCTGCCCTTTGCGGGAACACATGGACTATCCGCCGAGGCAGATATTCTCCCTGATTCGGGCGGGAAAAAGGGAAGTGGTGCTCGGCAGTGAGGCCATCATGCTGTGTACATCCTGTTACGCCTGCGCGGTGAAGTGCCCCAGGTCCATCCCCGTGATCGATGTCATGCATGGGTTGGCCCACTATGCCCTCAAAAAAGGGTATATGCCGCGGGTGGAAACGGCGCGATTCGGAACGGAATTCTGGAATCAGGTGTATCGGATTGGCCGGGTGGACGAAAAAGATCTTCCCAGGCGGGTGTTTTTTGCCGGCGGCTTTATGGAAGGCATTAAAAAGATGCTCAACTTCATGGACATCGGCATTAAATTGATGCTTCACCATCGCATGAAATTGCTGCCCGAACGAAAAATCAAGGGGGTTAAGTCCCTTCAGAAGATGCTGGACAAGGCGGAAATGTTGGGGAAAGGGGGGGCGGTACAATGAAATATTTTCTCTATTGGGGATGCAGTCTGGAAGGAAGCGGTGCCAATTTTCTGGTTTCCCTCAAACCCCCCTGTGAAGCCCTGGGCATGGAGTTTCTGGAGATAGAAGACTGGAACTGCTGTGGTGCCAGTGTGTCCTATGCAGGCGCCGGTGATCTGGCCATCAAGGTGCTGAACGCGCGGAACCTGGCCATTGCGGAAGCCGAGGGCGGCTACGATGTGGTGGCCCCGTGCAGTTCGTGCTACATTCAGATGATTAAGGTGAACCACGAGATCAAGGAGAATCCTAAACTGCTGGACGAGGTGAACGCATGCCTGTCGGAGGGGGGGCTTCACTATAATGGCAACCTGAACGTGCGGCACATTCAGGACGTGCTCATTAACGACATCGGTGTGGACAAAATCAAGGAAAAAGTGGTTAAGCCTTTGAACGGACTTAAGGTGGCCGGTTACGTGGGCTGCCAGTCGGTCCGGCCCTATGGGGAATACGACAGCGTGAACAAGCCCGTGGTGCAGGATCGTCTCCTCGAGGCATTGGGGGCTGAGGCAGTGCCATTCCCCAACAAGATCAAGTGCTGCGGGTCCGGTATTTTTCTGCCTGAAATAGATTACTGCATGGAACTGGTGAAAAATATCCTGGAAGACGCGCTAAACCACGGCGCTGAGCTCATTTCCACGGTTTGCCCCATGTGTGCCATGAATCTGGAGCTTTACCAGAGTCGAATCAATGACAAATACGGCACCGACTTTGATGTGCCCATTGTCTACCTTACCCAGTTGATGGCTGTTGCCTTCGGCATGGATATGAAAAAACATGCCGCGCTCAATTACAATGTTATTCCACCGGAAGGCGTGATCCGGGCGGCTATCGGCTGATTGCCGGGAACAATTTAAAGAAACCGTAACCAAATCCCCGGCGCGTTCGTTTTTGGGGATTTGGTTTTCTTTTTTATAACGGAGAAAAACATGACCGATCAGGAAACACCTAAATGTCACCACTGTGACGGCGAAATGAAAAAATGGGCCGTTCCCCCCGATTCCACATGGGGGACCGAATTTTTATGGGTATGCTTTAATGATGATTGCGCTTACTTTCAAAGGGGCTGGGACCACATGATGAAAACGCAGGAGATCAAGGCCTCTTACCGAAACAGCGTGAGCCCTGAAACCGGGAATCGAAGTCCGCTTCCCTGCTGGTCGTATGACGCGCTGAAAGATCGGATTATCGAGGATTAGGAATTCCATGGCTAAAATCGGAAGGAACGACCCCTGTCCCTGCGGCAGTGGCAAAAAATTCAAGCATTGCCATCTGGGCAAGGAAGATCAACTGACCCAAGAAAACGCTGCCGGTGAGTTCTCCCCCGAGGATAGCGCGCGCATAACGGGTTTGCCACAGGTCTCATACGGTCGTTCCCGGGAGATGCTTGACGGGTTGGATATCCGGAAACTCACGGGATCCTCAGCCGGTGTCAAATTCATCGATCTGGCTGCCTACAAGGATCTCGACCTGGCGGATGCGCGGCGCACCGAAAAAGACGGAACCGGCGCCGGCGGGGTCCTGATCAACATATTTAAAACCAAAATCACCGACCCGGACCATCTCTACCTGGCCATTTCCCCCGAAATCAGTGACAGCGCCCTCATCCACCAACTGGCCCACGTGCTGGACTACCTGGGCGGGTCCAAACTTATGCCCGGCCTGGCAAAACCCCTCAGCTTTGATGTGGGTGTACCCGGCGAACACCTGGAGCATCCCCATGAGTATGGCTACTGGCTGAACTACCTGCAAAAAGAATTCGGCGTGCAATTGGACGCCGACGATACCATTGTATCCTTTTTGTTTGAAAATGATATGCTCATCAAGGGCAGAGACATCGAGCAGCAAGACCAAGTCCTCCTGAGATCCAAATCAGAGCGCATGATGCGTTTCATGAGCGAGAAAAGCGCGGAAATCGACACCCTCATCTGCGAACGCCCCGGATACATCGGAAGCCGGGTGAATCAGGATTGATTTACGGGTGTAAGGCTTAATTTATAAAGTTCAGGTAAAACATGCTCTAACCCCTGAAACCTAATCCTAAAAACAGCGAAATCCGCGTCAAAGAGGGAAAATATGAAAATTCCACTGCTTGATCTCAAAGCACAATTGAAATCAATTGAAAACGACGTAAAGAATGCTGTTACTGAAGTCATCGATTCAACCCGTTACATTATGGGCCCCAAGGTGGAATCCCTTGAAAATGAAATTGCCACCTACACAGGTGTTAAATACGGCATAGGGGTCTCATCCGGTACCGATGCGCTGCTGGTGTCACTGATGGCGCTGAACATAAAACCCGGTGATCTGGTAATTACCACGCCGTTTTCCTTTTTCGCCACCGCCGGCGTTATCGCCAGATTGAATGCGGTACCGGTGTTTGTGGACATTGATCCCGACACCTACAATATGAGCCCCGATGCTCTGAAACAATGGTTTGAAAGCCATGCGGAAGAAGCGGGCCGTGTCAAAGCCATCATTCCCGTTCACCTTTATGGCCAGTGCGCCCATATGGATCCCATCTGTGAGCTGGCGGAAGCCCACGGCATTCCCATTGTTGAAGACGCGGCCCAGGCCATCGGCGCTGAATACCCATCCGCATCCGGCCAAAAGAAGGCCGGGAGCATGGGGGCTTTGGGCTGTTTTTCCTTTTTCCCCAGCAAAAATCTGGGCGGCATTGGTGACGGCGGCATGGTGGTCACTAATGACCCGGAATTGAACGATAAACTCAGAATGCTCAGGAACCACGGGGCCAAACCTAAATACTACCATGCCATGATCGGCGGTAATTTTCGCCTGGACCCCATACAGGCGGCGGTCCTTCTGGTGAAACTGCCGTACCTGGATCAATGGCACACCATGCGGCAACGGAACGCCGCCTATTACGATGAAAAATTAAGGGACATCGGTGTCAAAACGCCATTTGTCGCTTATGGACGAAACCACCACATTTACAACCAGTATGTGGTTTCGGTTCCCGAAGACCGAGACGGACTGAGGCGGTTTTTGGCCGACAACAACGTCAGCACCGAAATCTACTACCCGGTCTCCTTCCACATGCAAAGCTGTTTCAAGGATCTTGGCTACCGGGAAGGTGATTTTTCCAACAGCGAATACGCTGCCCATCACACGCTTGCCCTGCCGGTTTACCCTGAATTGACCCATGAAATGCAGGATTACGTGGTGGGCAAAATCCGTGTTGGGTTTTAACGACATACTTCCCAATGATCCCGCCATGTTTTCGTATATGGGTCTATGGGGGTCAAGTCTACGTTTGACCTTTGTTGGCCGATTCCAAGACTTTCTCCAACCGTTTTTGAAACAGGTTGTCGTTTCTTTTTGATCCGTTCGACAGTGCTACTGACCGAACTATATTGGGTCATTCCCAGTCCGGGTCATGGGAAAAGTAGCCGCAGTGGCTGCTCCAGATCCTGAGTGGTCTCGACATGGTTTGCACATCTATCAGATCATTGCAGATGAGTCAATCAAAGGCTTGATGACCCTTTTATACGCATAAACAGCTTTACAGTTATTTATAAGCCTGATAATATCCTTTACATGAGGCGTAGTACAACAGGAAAAACAAAATTTAAAAAAGTGGTTTCAGAACAATTCCCTATCCATCCAAAACGAGGAGGGGGAGTTGTTAAAATTGATGCATGGGAGAATGATATTGGCGATGTGGTTAAATACAGCATGGCATATATCGGCACTGGTTCAGTTGAATAGGTGTTAAAAGCATTTTAAGTTAAACAAGTTATA
>CAYPQJ010000240.1:0-5828 GCA_964412835.1 uncultured Desulfobacteraceae bacterium
GGGGACTCTCCAGCACCAACGAGGGGGACTCCCGCCATTATGCCAAAATGATGGAATTCCCCCTGGTGGAGCCGGGCGATTTTCAGGAGGCCAAGGACATGACCGCCTGGTGCTTTGAGCTCTCCGAGAAACTGCGAAATTTGGTAATGCTCCGGTCGGTGACCCGTATGTCCCATGCCAGCGGCAATGTGGTCCTCGGGGAGCCCGGTTCCAATTTGATGGGCTCCGGGTCGTCTCCAGCCCGGTTCCAATTTGATGGTGACTTCATGGATCAGATGGGAGGACCGGTGGTGACCTTCCCCGGCATGGTGGATCCCATGCACCGCCGCCAGCTGGAAAAACTGGCGCTTGCCCGGGAGATATTTGAAACGTCACCCTTTAACACCTATACCGGTCCCGGTGATCCGGAGCTTCTGATCATCACCAGCTCAGCCGCCTGGCTTTACGCCCGGGAGGCTCTTTCCCTGATGGGCCTGGAGGAGCAGGTGGGACTGTTGAAGTTGGGCACAACCTGGCCGCTTCCGCCCCGGTTGCTGGCCGGACACCTTCAAGCATCTGAAAAAATTTTCATCATAGAGGAAGGAACACCCTTCCTGGAAGACAACGTAAAGGTTCTCTGGGCTGAACTGGGACCTGAGATGGGGACAAAACGGTTCTTCGGGCGTAAAAACGGACCCCTCCCTCCCACTAACGAACTCAACCCGGACCTGGTGGCCCGGGGTCTGGCCGAAATCCTGGGTCTGACGGCTTCGGCGCCTGATCAAACCTACAGCGAACGCGCCGGTAAACTTGCGGAAAGCCATGCCCCCTTTCGGGCCATGACCTTCTGCCCCGGCTGCCCCCACCGGGCCTCCTACTGGATTATCAACAGCGCACTGAAACAGGATAACCGTGACGGTTTTGTCTGTGGCGATATCGGCTGCTATACCATGGGGGCCATATCCTGCGGCTTCAATACCTTGAAAACCTCTCATGCCATGGGTTCAGGAACCGGCCTGGCTTCGGGCTTCGGAAAATTTAATCCCTTTGGATTTGACCAACCGGTTATGGCCGTCTCCGGGGACTCCACCTTTTTCCACGCCGTGATGCCGGCTTTGGTCAATGCAGTGCATAACCAGGCGGATATGATCCTGGTGGTAGTAGACAACTCGGGCACTGCCATGACCGGTTTTCAACCGCACCCGGGCACCCTTACCGATGCCGGCGGTGGCGCATTGCCCGCGCTCGATATCGCGCGTATCTGCGAGGCCATGGACATCCAAGTGGTGATCGCCGATCCTTTTGAGATGGGAGCCACCGAAAAGATCCTCCTGGATCTGTTGGATGAAGCGGGTGGCGTACGGGTTTTGATCCTTCGGCAGGCATGCGCCCTGAGCCCTGAGAAGAAGGGAAAACGCCTGTTTGACATGGCCGTGGATGAAGCGGCCTGCCTGGCCGAAGACTGCGGTTGCAACCGCCTCTGTACCAGGATCTTCGGCTGTCCGGGGCTCATCTGGGACCCGGAAGCCAAGAAAACCCGTATCGACGAGGTGATCTGTGTGGGCTGTGGGGTTTGCGCCTCAATCTGCCCCACGGGGGCCATTTCAAAAAAGGAGGTGGCCTGATGACTGCTCCCCAGTTGCCGTTCGATCCTTACAATCTCATCATCACCGGAGTGGGTGGCCAGGGCAATGTGCTGGCCTCGCGCCTGATGGGGCGCATGCTGGTCGCACAGGATTATCATATCACCATAGGCGAGACCTTCGGGGCCAGCCAGCGGGGCGGCTCGGTGATGAGCCACCTTCGAATCTCCACACAGTCCGCCTGGTCTCCCCAGATTCCCCGAGGGCGCGCCCACATGGTGATTGCCATCGAGCCTTCGGAGACTTTCCGGGTACTGGCCGCGTACGGCAATCCAGAGGTTCAAGTGATCTGGAACACCCGGCCCATCCATCCGATCAGCGTCATCACCGGTCAAGCGGTCTATCCCAGCCGGGAGGAAATATCCCGGGGGCTGACCGAACTCTCGGCCAGGCATTGGCCTCTGGATGCCACTGACCAAGCCCAGATCATGGGTAACCCCATTTTAGGCAACATCATCATGGTGGGCGCCCTGTCCACCATCTCCGAATTGCCCCTGGGACCGGATATTTTTGAAAAAGCCATTAGAGAGATGATGCCACCTGCCAAAGTGCCTGTCAACCTGGAGGCCTTCTCCTGGGGCCGCGGAGCCCTGACGGTAAAATGAGGCATTAACTTGTTTGAATAACTGCCTTGAATTGATTTGACTTTCACTTACAGGAGGACCCATGAACATATCTGATATCATCAAACGACCTGTGCAGAACACCCCCGACAAAACGGCCATCATTTTCGGTGAGCGGCGTATTACTTACGCTCAGCTGGATGCTATGATCACCCGGACCGCCGATGGCCTGTTGAAGGCAGGGCTGAAACGGGGAGATGTGCTCTCCCTTTTCCTGCCCAGCCTTCCGGAGTTAATCATCAGTTACCTGGGGACGGCCCGGGCCGGCATTACCGTGAACGTGGTTAATGCCATGCTTAGGGAACAGGAAGTGGTCTATATTCTGAAAGACTGTCAAAGCCGCGCCGTCATTGTGGACGAGGCGCGGCTGCCCATCATTGAGGCGGTTAAACCGGACCTTGAATCATTGGAAAAAGTCGTTGTACATGGCAATGGTGAAAGCAGCAGTTACATCAGCCTCGAATCGGTGCTGGATCAGGGGAGCGAAAATTTCAAACCGGTCGGAACAAAAGGGAGCGACATATGCCATCTCATGTACACATCCGGGACCACCGGGTGGCCGAAAGGGGTGATGGCGACCCATCTCAATATTTTTCACAACGCCACGGAATTCGGCAAGGTGCATTTTAAGTCCGATGATATCACCATGGTGGCCACACCCATTTTTCACTGCTGGGGGTTGATCAACGGGACGTTCGGGACCCTCTCAAAGGGCGGAACCGTTATTACGGTGGAGCGTTTCTACCCTGAACAGACCTTAAACGAAATCGAAAGGTTAAAACCGACTGTATTTCAGGGCGTTCCCCCCATGTATAACCTTTTCTTGAAGCAGCCGGACATTGCCGATCGGAACATCTCCTCGGTGGTTTTCTGCCTCTCTGCCGCCACCAAGATGCCCGAAAATCTGATCCGTCAGATAGAAGGGACACTCAATTGGCGTTACGCCGAAGCGTGGGGGCTTACGGAGTCCTCCTGTGTGGGCACCACCGTACCCTATACGGAGACCCGGATCGGATCCTGCGGCAAGGGCATGGACGATGCGGAAATCAAGGTGGTGGATGAGGCGGGAAACGCCCTCCCACCCGGCGAGCAGGGGGAATTGTGCGTTAAAGGAACCTGTGTGACCAACGGTTATCTGAACAAACCGGATGCCACGACGGATGTCTTTGATTCCGAAGGATGGTTCCATGCGGGTGACATCGCCTATATGGATGACGATGGATATGCCTATATTGTGGACCGGAAAAAAGATATGATTAATGTGGGCGGTGAAAAGGTGTTCCCCTCTGAAGTGGAGGACATGATGCTGGTACACCCCAAGATCAGGGATCTGGTCATCGTGGGAATTCCTGACGAGTTAAAAGGGGAAGCCCCCAAGGCCTTTATAATGCTCAATGAAGGGGAAACAACGTCCTTGGAGGAGATTAGGGCATTCTGCAAGCCGAGAATGGCTCCCTATAAGGTGCCCGTGGCCGTGGAATTTATTGATGAGGTTCCCCGTTCTGCGGCCGGCAAGGCGTTAAGGCGGCTGTTACGGGATAAGGAATGGGGGAAGGAAAGTGATGAGTGAAAAGTGAAAAGTGAAAAGTAACGTGCGAGGAGAAATCTATGGCTTACAAATTCATTACCTATGAAGAAACAGAAGAGATCGGCATTTTAACCCTTAACCGACCGGATAAACGGAACGCTCTGGGGATCGAGTTTGAAGAAGAAATTATCGCATGCTTCCAGGATGCGGGGAAGCGGTGCGATGCAAAAGTCATCATCCTGAAAGCTGCCGGTGATATCTTCTGCGCGGGTCATGACCGCTCGGAGATTCTCGACCGGCCCCTCTCTGATATCAGGCGGCTTTTCCAGACTTCGTTCAATCTCATGACAACCATCCGCAGCGCGCCTCAGTGTATTATTGCACAGGTGCAGGGAATTGCCATGGCCGGCGGATGCCACCTGGTGGCGGGATGTGATCTCATCACAGCGGGTGAGGAAAAGGCCAAATTCGGCATGACCGGCCTCATCTATTCCTATAACTGCACTACCCCCACCGTTGCCGTAAGCCGTGCCGTTCCCCCGAAAAAGTGCCTGGAGATGTTGATGACGGCTGATCTCTACAGCGCCGGAGATGCCGAAAGCTTCCATCTGGTCAACCGTGTGTTTCCCGATGACAAACTGGATGAAATGACCTTCGAATTTGCAAAGAAGATTTCTAAATCCAGTAAGTACGCCATCTATATGTCCAAACAGGCCTTTTATGCGCAGATCGAAATGTCGGAGTGGCAGGCGTACCATTACGCCAAGGAAATGATGGCCGTGGCCGGGGTCAGCGCCAATTCAACGGAAGGATTCACCGCATTTTTGGAAAAACGCGAGCCCGTGTGGGATGAGTCCACACCTTTCTGATGCCTGATACAAAAAAAAGATCATCGGAATCGAAACCCGCCGCAACCCTGATTCTGGTCAGGCCGCAGGTAAAAAAGTCCAAAGGGAATGGGTTTCAGGTATATCTCCTCAAAAGAAGCAAGAAAGCCCGTTTTATGCCGGGGGTTCATGTTTTCTCCGGCGGCATGGTGGAGCCGGAGGATCGGGGTCTTGAAACCTGGGCGGGTCATTTGGATATGTCTCCCGGGGACATGCAACAAAGGCTGGGCGCAAGCACCCTTACCGTGGAGGAAACCCTTTCCTTCGTGATCGCCGCCATTCGGGAAACCTTTGAAGAAGCGGGTGTCTTGCTGTTTAACAGGAATGAAAACACAGGGCCTGATCTTGAATCTCTGCTGAAACAGAGGAAGGGGGATCACCTGGAATCGGGATGGTTCAATTCGTTTCTGACAGCCGTAGACGGCATGCTGTCGGTTTCAAAACTGCACCGATGGTCCCACTGGATTACCCCCCGGTCAATGAAACTCCGGTTCGATACGCGATTCTTCCTGGCACTGATGCCGGAAAACCAGGTCTGCCGCCCTGACCGGAAAGAGACCACCGAGGGCCTTTGGGTGACCCCGAAGGAAGGACTGACCGGTAACCTTTCAGGGGAAATACCCCTCAGCCCCCCGGCGCTGGCCACCTTTCACGAACTTCTGACGTACGCATGCTCGGAGGATTTGATGAAGGCTGCCTCAAAACGATCCTGGGGAAAAGGCCTTGAACCGCGCTTGGTACAAATGGAGCAGGGCGCCATGATTATTGAACCCTGGGATCCCATGTATGGCAGTGACCATATCCGGATAGAAAAAGCAACCCTTGAAGATTGTGTCCTCGGTCCTGAAGCGCCCTTTTCCAGGCTCTGGAATGACGGCCGGTTATGGCGGCCTGTCAGGTTTCAAGAAAGGCATGACCATTAACCGGCAGTTCCGCCACGAAACAGGGTATATGTGAAAAACCCGTAATAATCGGGACTGTCGCATATGAAATCAGGTGAATCGGGGTTGCAAAGACGCAGATATCCCTTCCGCTCTGTTTCCGTCAATTCGGCGTCAGGCCTACCCCAACGCATTTCAAATAGAGATGTCATGGCACTCCGTTTTTCATGGTTTAGAGGCGCCTGTATATTGCCTACAAAAGTATCGGCCTTAATCCCCTTTAATCC
>CAYPQJ010000241.1:0-5814 GCA_964412835.1 uncultured Desulfobacteraceae bacterium
CTTTCCCACCTCTTTTTTGAGGGACTCCTGCATATCGAGCATGGGCTGGATGGCTTGATGACCATAGAAAATCGCATCAATCATGTCGGATTCACTGACGAACTGGGATCCGCCTTCAACCATCACAACGCCGTCCCGATTTCCCGCCACAATCAGGTTGATATCGCTTTCCGCCTGCTGGCTGAGGGTAGGATTGGCCACGAATTCTCCGTCAATCCTTCCCACCTTCACCCCTGCAATAGGCCCCAGGAAGGGGATATCCGATATTTCAAGGGCGGCTGAAGCACCCAGCATGGCCAGCATGTCGCCTTCATTTTCCTTATCCGTTGACAGCACCGTGGCAATGACCTGGGTTTCGTAATGATAATTATCGGGAAACAACGGCCTCAATGGCCTGTCTATCAAGCGGGAAATAAGCGTCTGTTTCTCCCCCGGCCTTCCCATATCCCTTCTGAAGAAATTCCCGGGTATTTGCCCACCGGCATAAGACATTTCCAGATATTCCACCGTCAGGGGAAGAAAATCGATCCCCTCACGAACATCATCTGTTGCAACGGCGGTCACCAGTACAACGGTTTCACCGCAAGTAACAACGACCGACCCGTTTGCCTGTTTGGCAATACGACCTGTCTCCACATTGATATTTTGACCATTAACTTCAATCGAGTAATTTTTTACCATTATTTCATATATCCTTTCAGTGCATTGCTTGGGCAATCACACTATTTCCGAATGCCGAGCTCCTTGATAAGCACCCGGTATTTCTCTAGATCTCTCTTTTTCAAATAATTCAACAGTCTTCGTCTCTGGCCCACCAGTTTCAACAACCCTCGACGTGAGTGGTGATCTTTTTTATGGACCTTGAAATGTTCCGTAAGATATTTGATTCGACTGGTAAGTAAGGCAATCTGAACCTCGGGCGAACCGGTATCCTTCTCATGAAGCTTGAACCGATCAAGAATTTCTTTCTTTGCTCCCGCTGTCAAAACCACTTTTAGTACCTCCTAAAAATTGATGTTTCCAAAACGCTAAACATATTTTAGCAAAAATATTCGGTTGTCCCGGAAGGGTCTCACATCATACCGGTCAAGGGAAATCCTCCCGGACGTGTATTCCCGCGCTTCAGCGCAGGAAAAATAAATAAAAAAAGATCAAGAAAACACTCTCTCAAATTTTACCTTGTCATGACCGCCCTCCCCGTCGTTCCTCTTTGCAATCGCCAAAAGTTTGTCGCCACTGATCAGTTTTATGAAGCGCTCCTGATCGTTGATCACTTGGGATAATTCATTCCAACCGGGCTGATATCCCTGCCGCACTTTTTCCGCTAACATGGAATTCACTTCTATTTCACCCATTTCAGGCAGTGCGTTTCGTAAAGGCATATCCTTTTCCAAAATAAGGGCTTCGGACAAAATGTCTCCGGAGAAAATGGCCTCTGCCACGTCAAATGGACCGCTTTTTAATCGCCTCAGGGTTTTCAGATGCCCTACTGATCCCAAATCCCTTGCCAGATCAGCTGCAAGGCTTCGAATATAAGTACCGCCGGCACATCTGATCCTCATGGTAATATCCGGCAGTTCCACGGAAACAACGGATATGGAATGGACCGTAACCGTCCTCTCCTTGAGGTTTACCGGAAGACCCTTCCTGGCCAGCGCATAAGCCCGTAAACCCTTATATTTAACGGCAGAATAGGCCGGCGGCGTCTGTCGAATTTTCCCCTCATACCGTTTGGCCGTTTCTCGAATATGATCGGGGTTCAACCGGGGAACATCACGAACAGCCGTCACCTTGCCCGTGGGATCCAGCGTATCGGTTTCTATGCCCAGTTCCAGCGTGGCCAGATACTCTTTTTCGCCGGCCATAATGAACCGGGATAATTTAGTCCCCTGTCCCAGAAGAACCACCAGCAGTCCGGTCGCAAAAGGATCCAGGGTTCCCGCATGCCCAACCTTATATCGCTTGCCCCGGCGAAGGGCGGATCGTACTTTTTTGACAACCCCGTGCGACGTCTCGCCTTCCTCTTTGTCAACCAGGAGTATGCCGTCATCGGGACGTTTCATTCAATAACCGGCCCGCTTCCAACAAAAAATCTTTCTTCAAGGTGGCAAGCGGTCCGTTGCAGGTAAACCCCGCCGCCCTGACATGACCGCCTCCCCCGAATCGTGACGCCAGTTCGGCCACATTCACCCAAGCGTTTGAACGGATACTGAACTTATAAGTGTTTTCATCTTTTTCTCTGATCATCACCGCCAGCTCAACCCCATCAATATACCGGGGATAATCCACAAATCCCTCACAGTCGGAGCCGCGAGCGCCGCTTCCTTCAAACATCTTCCTGGAGAGAATCATCATACCGACTCTGCCTTCGTTGTGAAATTCCACCCGGGCCAGCGCCACGGCCAGTAACTTCAACCGCGCGGGGCCGTATCCATTCATCGTTTTCTGGTATATCCGCCAGGGATTAACCCCATGGTCCAACAGATCCGCCGCAATTCTCATGGCGCCCGAGGTGGTGTTGGAGTACCTGAAAGAGCCCGTATCGGACTGGATTGCCGCAAATAAATTTTCAGCAACCGCATGGTCCATTGGAAAATCCCCGGTCCTGATCAACCGATACACCAGCTCCCCGGTGGAAGAGCTGCTCACATCAACCAGGTTATATCGGCCAAAAAAGGTGTTGGTCTCATGGTGGTCAATGTTAATGGTAAGGCCCTCACCGGGCCATGAACCCACGCATGAACCCAATCTTTCCCTATCTGCACAATCCAACGCCAGAACAGCATCAAATTCCTTTTCGGATTCAGAACCCCGGCCCGGTTTCAATACGGTAAACATTTCTTCGGCGCCCGATAAGAGCGACAGACGCGGTGCAATGGGTTTCCGGATCAGAATCATCACCTCTTTTCCCAGATCCGTCAGGCTCTTTCCAAGGGCAAGCATGGATCCCAGGCCGTCAACATCCGGATCTTCATGGGTCATCATCAAAAAGCGATTCCCTTCACTCAGCGCCCCGGCAACCCTTTTCAGAGTCTCCGGGAGGGGATCTTCCGAAACCATCCCCCTACTCCGACTTGTGAATTTTTTCAAAAACACGCTCCATATGTTCTCCGGTTTCCAGGGAGGGGTCATAAACAAACTTAATTTCAGGGATATAGCGTAAACCCGCACGCCTGCCGATTTCTCTTTTTACAAATCCCGTCGCACTGTTCAAACCCGACTGCGCCTTTTCCACCCGGGTCTGATCCCCCATAACGCTGTAAAATATCCGGGCCAGTTTGAGGTCATCGCTGAGGCGAACCCCCGTCAGGGTGACACCCTGAACACGTGGATCTCTCACCTTCTCCAGGAGCAGAAAAGCCACTTCTTTCAAAATTACATCCCCGACACGCACGGATCGTTTCCCCGGCAACATAACGAAAATTCACCTTTCCGGTTCAAAAAATCTACAGGTTGTGCAATCGCTGCATCGGCCCAAAGTACAAGACCCCACAGCACAATTACATATTGATGATATCCATTTCCGTGTTCACAATTTGCGCCAGGCAAAGTGATTCAAGAAAATCCAGAATGTGATTCAAGGAGGAATCAACGTGGCGCCGATCATTGCCCACAGTACTCACCCCCAACTCAATTTTCTGCCATTTATCGTTCGCCCCCACCTCCGCAATGGCCGCATTGAATTTGGACTTAACCTTGTCGATCATACTCCTGACGACTTTTCGTTTGCCTTTGAGCGATCGGTTGTCATAAAGGAGAAATTCGATTTTTAAAGTACCCACCACCATGATTTTTAAAGTTCCGCAGCCACTTCTTCTACCTGGTAGATTTCAAAAACGTCCGAGGGTTTGACATCACCGAAATTATCCAAACCAATACCACACTCATAACCGGACTGAACCTCTTTGACATCTTCCTTAAAGCGCCTTAGAGATGAAATCCTGCCATCAAAAATAACCACATCGTCCCGCAGCAATCGAACCTTGGCATTTCTTTCCACATGACCGTCCGTGACATGACATCCTGCGACAGTTCCGATTTTTGGGACATGGAAAATTTCCCGAACTTCTGCATGCCCGATGACATTGTCTTTCAAAATCGGTTCCAGAAGGCCGGTCATGGCCAAACGCACATCATTGATGGCGTTATAAATCACATCATAAAATCGAATATCGATATTTTCTTTCTCTGCCAAAGCCAAAACCCTTGGGTTGGCCCTCACATTGAACCCCAGAATAATGGCGCCGGAAGCGGAAGCAAGGGTAACATCGGATTCCGTGATGCCGCCGGTTGCTGAATGGATCACCTGCAGCTTTACAGCATCCGTACTCTGCTTGATCAGGGACTCGGCAAGGGCCTCCGCTGATCCCTGCACGTCGGCCTTAAGGATAATATTCAATTCTTTAACGCCGCCGTCCTTAATCCTCTCGTATAAATCATCGAGGCTCACCAATCCGGTTTTTGTACCTGCCTGTTTTTTGGATTTTTCTTTTCGATGTTCAATGATCTGTTTGGCAACTTTTTCATCTTTCACAACAATAAACTCATCCCCGGCCATGGGAACACCGGAAATCCCATACAAAACAACGGGGGTAGAGGGACCTGCAGTGGCCATTTTCCGTCCATGGCTGTCCAGCATGGCCCGCACGCGACCGAAATGCTCGCCGCAAACAAACTGGTCACCATTATTCAGCGTGCCGTTTTGAATCAGGACCGTGGCCACCGGCCCACGGCTCTTGTCCAATTCAGCCTCCACCACGGACCCTCTTGCCTCCCTATCGGGATTCCCCGACAATTCAAGCATTTCAGACTGCAGCTGAATCAACCCCAGGAGATCATCAACCCCTTCTCCGGTTTTGGCCGAAATCTCCCCCAAGAGCGTATCGCCTCCCCATTCTTCGGGGGCCAAATCCAATTCAGCCAATTCCCGTTTAACCTTATCCGGATCAGCATTGGCCTTGTCCATTTTATTAATGGCCACAACGATGGGGATTCCTGCTGCCCGTCCATGATTAATGGCTTCCTTGGTCTGTGGCATGGCACCATCATCCGCCGCCACCACCAAAATGATAATATCGGTAATTTTGGCCCCTCGCGCTCTCATGGCCGTAAACGCTTCATGGCCGGGCGTATCGAGGAAAACAATATCACCGGCTTTACGCTTCACATAGTATGCGCCGATGTGTTGGGTAATACCCCCTGATTCCCCGCTGATAATGTTCGATTCTCGGATATAATCGAGCAGGGAAGTCTTGCCGTGATCCACATGGCCCATAATGGTCACAACAGGCGGTCTTGACACCAGATCTTCGGGCTGGTCCTCCACATGGGGAAAAAAGAGTTCTTCCTTGAAGGAGTCCAATTCCAATTCAAAATCGAGCTCATCGGCAACCAGAGACGCCGTATCAAAATCGAGCAATTGATTGATATTGGCCATTACACCCAGTTTCATGAGTCGTTTAAGCAATTCCGTGGCCTTGGTCCCCATGGCCTTGGCCAGATCCGTCACGGTGACGGTGTCCTGAACCTTAATCCGCCTCTTGATGGCTTTAGGCGTCGTAATCTCTGTCTGTTTTAATTTTCTGGGGATATCCCTGGTTTTCTTACCGCCTTTTTTCCCCTTACGCTTCTTGCCACGATCCTGGTAAAGATCCGCCCGCTCGTAAACCTCTTTTTTCCGCCGTTTTGCAACGCTTCGTTTCGGCTCGGCCCCGGCTTGATCCTTTTTCCAAACCTTCTTCTTTTTTGAGGGTTTCCCATCATCCGGAGGCGGCTCGAATACTTTGGGCGGCAGCGGTTGTTTCGGTATTTCCG
>CAYPQJ010000242.1:0-5786 GCA_964412835.1 uncultured Desulfobacteraceae bacterium
GGTTTTGGGGGAACCTTTGAATCTATTGATCATAAAAAGGGCAACACGGGTGAGTCATGGTATGTTGTTTGTTCTCGTCAAATGAGCGTTGCCCTGGCGCCGGTCACGGAATCGATCAAGGCCATTATTTTGCTAGGTATGGCAATAATTTCGGTGTTAGTGTTGATCTCTTACCTGTTTGCTCGGAAGATCGCCAGACCGCTTGCCATACTCAATGAGGCGACTGAAAAGATTGGAAAAGGATATTTTAAATCCAGAATTGATGTGAGTCGAAATGATGAATTTGGCAATTTGGCCCACTCATTCAACAGCATGGCAGGTAAGCTTCAAGAGACCACCACATCCGTAGAGCGGCTTGAGAATGAAATTGAACACAGAAAGCGCGTGCAGGAAGAACTTCTTAAGGCCAAAAAACTTGAATCCCTTGGGGTACTTGCCGGCGGCATTGCCCATGATTTCAATAATCTTATGACCGCCATTGTGGGCAATATTTCCCTTGCCAGGATGGCGATAAAACCGGGCAGTGAGGCATTTAAGAGCCTGGTGGAAGCAGAAAAGGCATCCATTCAGACAAAGGCGTTGACCACCCGCCTGATCACATTTTCCAAAGGCGGAAAACCGGTTAAGAACACCGTTTCCATCGGTGATCTGGTTAAGGCTTCCGTGGATGCTTCATTGAAAGGCGCTGATGTAGATGCCAGATTTTCCATTCCTGATGATATTTCGCCGGTAGAAATTGATGAAAATCAGATGGAACAGGCCATCCATAATATTATCACCAACGCCCGTGAGGCCATGGCCGGACAGGGAACGATCACTGTCTCCCTTGAAAATACTGACATAGGGGAGAAAGACCCCCTGGTATTAAATAGTGGCAAATATGTCAAGATTTCCATAGAGGATCAGGGTCCCGGCATAACCGACGAAGACCGTGCAAAGATATTTGACCCCTATTTTTCCACCAAAGAGATGGGTGCGCAAAAAGGCATGGGACTGGGGCTTGCGGTATCTGATTCAATTGTAAAGCAACATGATGGATTGATCACAGTGAAATCTGAATTGGGGACCGGGACAATTCTTTCGATCTACCTTCCCGCATCTGAAAAAGAGATTGTTAAAGCCGCCCCCGTAAAGGAACCCCTATCCGAAAAATCCCTAACCCGGGGAGAGAAAATTCTGGTGATGGACGATGAGGAAGTGGTGCGGAATGTCTCGCATGGGTTGCTCACTCACTTGGGATATGAGGTGGCGGTTGCCGTAGAAGGTATTGAAGCCATTGAAATGTACCAAGAGGCAATGGCATCGGAAAAACCTTTTGATGTGGTCATTTTGGATTTGACCAATAAAGTCGGCATGGGAGGGGCTGAGACTATCGTGAGGCTCTTAGAGATTGACCCCGGCGTCAAGGCGATCGTTGCTACCGGTTACTCCGGTGATCCCATCATCAGTAACTTCCGGGATCACGGCTTTCGTGGTGCACTTCCCAAGCCTTTCAGCCTGAACGAACTGAAGACGGCAGTGCGTGACGTTACTGCAAAAGGATAATAAAGCGCATGAGTAAGGATTACATCCAAATATCTTGATTTTATAAGCATTGACGAAAAAATTGAATTGCTTTATCGTATTGTCAGCCTTTCGAAAATCCATTTTTAAAGACGTAAATATCCTGAACATGAAAGTTATCCAATGAAACCGGCGCTCATGTCCAAAAGAATTGAAGTTGAAAGTGCCGAGCAGGTCCTGGAAACCTTTTATCAAAAGGGTTGGACCGACGGGTTGCCCGTGGTGCCGCCCACAGAGAAAAAAGTGCGGGCCTTCTTGGGTGCCGCAGGCCTGGCCCCTGATGAGATTCTGGGGACCATTCCGGAACGAAACCGGATTTTCACCGCTGAAAAAGTGGCCATAAACGGCGTTATGGCCGGTTGTCTGCCCGAATACTTTCCGGTTGTTGTGGCCGCCGTGCGGGGCATATCCCGACCGGAATTTGGGCTTCACGGTGTTTCCGCCAGCACTGCGGGATCGGGTATTCTGATGGTGGTGAACGGTCCGGTGGCGAGCGCCTGTGGCTTGAACAACGGCCAGAACCTCATGGCCCCCGGAAATCGCGCCAATGCCACCATCGGAAGGGCATTAAGGCTTGTTTTATACAATCTGGGGGGAAGGGAGTTCGATAGGTCCACCCTGGGCCATCCCGGGAAATATACCTACTGTATCGGTGAGCAGGAAACCGGTTCGTGGGTGCCGCTCCATGTGATGCGGGGATTTAAGCAGGAAACGAGCGCCGTTACCCTTTTTGCAGCAGAAGGGCCCAATCAGGTACAGAATCACGTGGCTTTGAAGCCTGAAAACATTTTGAACACCATTGCAGATCGCATGCGGGCTCTGGGAAGCTTCAATATGGGTGGGGATTGTGAGTGTGCAGTGATCATCTGTCCGGAACATTATGAAACCATTGTCAGGGATGGATGGACAAAAGAGGGTGTCCGGGAGTTTCTTTACGAGAATGCCTGTCGGCCCCTGGCAGATCTGAAAAGAGGAGGGTTGAACGAATCGCCCCTTGAGCCGGGGGATGAAGAGAAAATGGTCCGGGCCGTTTCCTCTCCGGAACATATTCTGCTGATTATGGCCGGCGGAGGCGCCGGCAGGTTTTCGGCCTGCATGCCCGGATGGTTCAGCCGTCACATGTCAAGGGCCGTAACGGAGCCTGTTGGGCCATCATGTGCCGGTGGGACCTGAGCGGTGACCGGGGTTCCGTTGGAATCCCAGATGCCGGAAGGAAGGAAAACATCATGACCTATACGGTTCTGGATCCTACCAATGGGCCCGTCAGGACGACGTTTAAACCGGCCCCCCGACCCGAATCCCTGAAAGGACTGACCCTCGGGCTCATTGACAATGGCAAGAAGAATTCAGATTATCTTGTCAAAAAAATCGGGGCCAGACTGCGGGAACTTTATGGACTGGGCGGAGAAATCCTTGTGAGAAAGCCGTCTCCTTCTCACGCCATTCCCCAGGACATCGCCGAAGATCTGGCGGGGAAGGTGGATCTGGTGGTGGCCGGCATCGGGGATTGAGGATCCTGCAGCTCGGGCAGTGTGCTCGATGGCATGGTCATGGAAAAACGGAGCGTTCCGACCTCAGTGGTCTGTACGGCGCCTTTCTTAAGTTCAGGGAAAGCCATGGCCGTTGCCCACGGTTTTCCCGACTATCCGTTTGCCGTCATTCCCCATCCCATCAATGCCACAACCTATGAAACGCTGGATTCCTGGGTGGAAGACGCACTTCCTGAAATTGTACGGTTATTGCTTGCATGAAACCGCCATTTTTACTATTCTTTCCCATCGGAAATAATGAACCAATTCAGGTGCTGAGGAGGAAAATTATGCGTTTGCGAGAGTTGTTGATAAGCGAGATAAATGAGGCCCCTGAACCTTTGTTGAGCGAGGTGCTGGATTTTGTTCAATTTCTAAGGGCGAAAACAGCCCGTGAAAATTTGAATATTACGGTAATGAGCGAATCTGCACTTCGGAAAGACTGGCTGAAACCAGAAGAGGATGAGGCGTGGCAAAATTTGTAAAAGGGGATGTGGTTATTGTGCCTTTTCCTTTTTCTGACTTAAGTCAGTCTAAACGTCGGCCGGTCCTCATTATAGGTTCACTTGAAGGTGAAGACGCCATCCTTTGCCGGATAACAAGCAAAACCCTCAAAGACTCTTACGCCATTTCCATTGATGATTCAGATTTTTCGTTCGGAAGCCTCAAACAGCAGAGTAATGTAAGGCCCAATAGGTTATTTACTGCCGATACCTATATTATTCTTTATAGAACGGGTCACATCACGAACGAGAAAATTATGCAAGTTGTAGACAAAATAGTTGAAATTATAAAGAAGTGAACCTTCCGTAAAATGGTTTGCCATTGAAACAAACGATGCCGGCATTCTGGTGTGGAAGAGGCCTTTCTGGAATTTGTGCGTCTGCTGCTTGTATAAAGATTCCCATTCTTTCTGCAAGAATCCTCAAGATACCCAGCTTGAGTCTTTAATGATAATGGAGGATATGTACTATGTTTGAACAGGGTGTTATCAGGCCGCCCAGTGAAGCCAACAGTCTCCTGGTTCGTGTGACACGAAACTGCCCGTGGAACCGCTGCCTGTTCTGTCCGGCCTACAAAGGAACGGCCTTTTCCAGGCGATCCGTTGCGGAAATAAAAGAAGATATCGATGAAATGGCGCGATATCACGGCCGAAACGGTTCACAGATCACCACGGCGTTTTTCCAGGATGCCGATTCCCTGATCCTTCCCACGGAGGAGCTGCTCGAGATCTTAAATCACCTGAGTGAGACTTTCCCCTCCTTGATCCGGGTCACTTCCTATGCACGCGCCAAGAGCCTGAAACGGAAAAGTGTTGAATCCTTGAAAGCACTTAAAGCGGCTGGATTGACACGGATACATACGGGTCTTGAAAGCGGGTCCGTGAAGGTTTTGAAATTGACTCAGAAAGGAGAGAGCCCCGAAGAGATGGTTGAAGGGGGACAGCGGGTCATGGAAGCTGGTATTGAGCTTTCGGAATATATTATGCCGGGGGTGGGTGGCAGGGACCTGAGCCGTGAAAACGCCCTTGAGACAGCGGATGTTTTGAACCGGATCAGGCCTGATTTCATCCGGGTTCGCACGTTTGCTCTGCCCCCCGACTCCCCCATGGAAGCCATGGCCCGTGAAGGTCGATTCGTGCCCATGAACGATCTGGAAATCGTTGCTGAAATTCAAGAGCTGATGCGACATCTGGAGGAAATGCCGTCACACTTCCGGTGTGCGGATTTCAGCCTGAATCTGCTAATGCACGTGGACGGATATCTGGACCGGGATCGGGCCCGCATGCTGGATGATCTGGATTCATTCCTGTCCCTTCCCGAACCGGACCAGAAGGCCTATGTTCTGCTTCAGCGGTCCGGGCATTACGGCGTGCATCCATTGGAGATGCCCAGACATGAAGATCTCATGAATCAGCTTCATGAAAAAATAAAGGAACTGGAAAACGGTAACGGAGATGGGTTTAACCGGTATATTCGTGCCATGATGGCCGGTCAGCTGCCCCGCCCCCAGACCGGTTCCTGGACTTAATGAAGGAGTGGTTATGCAAGAACAAAAGGAAAGAATTGCGGTTTTTATTGATGCGGATAACGCACCGGCGAAAAAAATCGATATGATTGTGTCTGAACTGGCAAAATATGGTATTGTCAGCATCAGGAAAGCTTACGGCAACTGGAAGAAGCCGTCCATTAAGGGCTGGGAGGATGTGCTCCATGATTATTCCATACAGCCGGTTCAACAGTTCGATATCGTTAAAGGCAAAAATGCCACGGATATGGCCATGACCATTGATATCATGGATATCCTTTACACGAAGAATATCGATGCTTTCTGCATCGTTTCGTCTGACTGTGATTTTACGCCGCTGGTGTTACGGGTTCTTTCAGAAGGGAAATCGGTCATCGGTTTCGGTGAGCGCAAGGCCCCGTCCCCGTTTGTTAACGCATGTTCCCGTTTTCTTTATCTGGATGAGCCCGCTAAACCCGAAACAAACGGTGCGCAAGGGGTTAAGCAGATGGGCAAGGCGCTGAAGTCGGATACCAAACTGTTGAATCTGCTTAGAAACGCCATCGATTCGGAGCAGGATGATGACGGCTGGGCCTATCTGGGACGTATCGGCGCCCATATTTCCAATCAGGCATCCTTTGATGCCAGGAATTACGGATACAAAAAACTCGGCGATCTGATTCGGGC
>CAYPQJ010000243.1:0-5731 GCA_964412835.1 uncultured Desulfobacteraceae bacterium
TTCCTAAATCAGACCTGGAACGGAATATCTCATACCCATCTTCGTAGGTATAAGACGGAATGATCCGGCAATCATGGACTTCTTCCAGTTCATCGGTCAACTGGCGCAGCCGGTAACCTTCGTCGTTTTGTGCATCGAACTGG
The DNA here is from genome assembly GCA_964412835.1 of uncultured Desulfobacteraceae bacterium. GTDB lineage: Bacteria > Desulfobacterota > DSM-4660 > Desulfatiglandales > Desulfatiglandaceae > NaphS2. The sequence goes on from CAYPQJ010000243.1 coordinate 144, forward strand.
CCTGAAATGATCATGATGGGCCATTCGTTCTTGCTGATCTCCATATCTATTCCTCCTTGGTTTCAAACATTTATTCTACGTCTTTTCCAGCAGCCTTAATCCAGCCGGGCTTTCTCAAACCATATATCAAAAAAGCCGCACCGCACATCACCAGAATCCCCAAAACCAGAAAGGATTCATAAAACAGAAGACTCCCCGTTTTCAGTTGGGACGGGGGGAAAAATCCGATGAACAGAGTAAAGACGCCCCCCAGAAGTCCCAGCATGACCACCACCCACATACCGAAATTCCCCCCGGGAATTCGGTAAGGCCGAGGGACGTCCGGCCTCTTGTATCTCAGGACAAGGGCGGACAGAAACATGAGCAGGTACATGATCAGATAAAGCTGGGCCGTAAGGGCCGTAAGGATCCAGTAAGCGCTACTCACGGTGGGCATCAGCAAAAATACGAAAACCCGTCCCGTGACCACCAGGCCTTGAAGGAACAGTATATTCACCGGCACATCCCCATGGTGTGTGCGCTGCAGGATGGGCGGCAGAAGACCGTGTCGCGCCGATACCAAAAGGCCCTTACTGGGACCCAGTATCCAGGCCGCCACCTCCCCCAGGGAACCCACCACGATGAGCAATGCCACAACGGGAACGAGCCAACCCAGGTGATACACGGCAAAAAATTTGTCAAAAGCCTCCATAAGCCCGGCCACCAGGCTGATTTCCTTCTGGGGCACCACGAAGGCGATGGCCAAAGACCCCAGAATAATAGACGCAATGGAAACAAATACGGAAAGGAAAATGGCTCTGGGAAACGACCGTTTGGGATCTTTCACCTGCGACGCGTGAGCCGCGGAAACCTCGATGCCGGAAACAATGACCAATGCACCGGCCAGGAATACGAGATTATCGATGTGGGTAAAATCCGGCACGAGAGAGGCCATGGAAAAGTGGATCTGTGAAACATTTCCGGAAATAACCCAGTAAAATCCGAGAACAACGATCAACCCCGTGGTAATCAGTGTGCTCACCACTCCCAGGGTGCTGATCCAGGCGGAGGTCTTCAAACCACGCAGGTTCGCGAAAGTCCCCCCCCAGTAAACCAGCAACACCACCGTCAGGGTATAGAGCTTATTTTCAGCCAGTTGGGGTGAAAACGCATACGCCAGAGTTGCCGCGATAAAAGAGAGTACCGTGGGAAACCAGATAACATTTTCGCTCCATTGAAGCCAGATGGCCAGGAAAGCCCACCGTTTCCCAAGGGCTTCATTGACCCAGATATAAACGCCACCATCTCCCTTGGGCGGCCATGTGGAAGAAAGTTCGGCGGTCACCAGTGAAATGGGAATCAAAAAAATAACGGCTGAAACCGCCATAAACGAAATGGCCCGAAAGCCTTCCTCCGCCATGAGGGGAAGCCCTCTGACGCTGTAAATAATGGCCAGGTTGATCATGGCCAGGGAAACCCATCCGATGGTGCCCCGCCCAGGCTGTTTACGGACGGGTGAATGTTCCTGCTTTTGCTTCCCGTTCCGGACTGATTCCGGCATAACAATACCCCATTACGACCATGTCTATAGATAAGGCTTCCGGCAATTTTGATGCTTGAAACTACTGGAATCCGGGGGCCTAGTCAAGGAAAAGGAAAAGCCATAAGACCTCCCATCTGATGGGATACACAGTTGAAGCGTGCCTTTGACGTTGACAGATTGGACGGCTTTTCCCTATAGTCTGACACATTATGAAACCATTCAATTCAGATTCCAATGCTTAGTCCGTTTCGAAAAAAGGAAAACCCCTTTCAAATCTCCATCGGTATCGCCACCTTTGAAAAACGATTTGAAGACTACTTTGTGCCGCTGTTGACGAAAATCAGATCTTTTGAGATCGACGCGGAAATCGTGGTGGCCATCAACGGCGAACACAAGCAAGAATTTGGAGAGGATTATCGAAAGCAAATGCTGGAATTCCTTTCCACGCATCAAAAAACGTTTCCCATCTTTTTCCCCGCATTCAGAAGTCTATCCAAACTCTGGAATACGATCCTCATTCACGCCTCAGGTGAGTTTGTACTCATGCTCAATGACGATACCCTGATCACCGACCGAAAATTCATGAATAAAATCTCAACCATACTTAAAAAAAATGGGGAGCGTTCATTTCTGATCAACCATTCCTGGTCTCATTTCGTTGCCCGAAAAGAAGAAATCGCGAATCTCGGGTATTTCGATGAACGGCTCCTGGGCATTGGTGAGGAAGACGGGGACATGACTTGGCGATACATCCGTGAACATGGCGCGCCTTTGGCCAGCCACACGATCAAGGGATTTAAAAACTACGCTGAAGAGACCATGGCACAGCAGCCGGAAAATATTAGATGCCACGCTAACGGCAAATACAGCCTGTTTAACCGACGGTTTGTACATGAAAAAAAATATGCGGCATCCCCACAAGGCATCAAGGGGATGTTTGATGAGCCCATGGAGTTGAAAGATGCGGGGCCTGACCAATACCCCAATGAACGCTTTTATTACGAACATTCAGATGAGCTCTAGGCTTATTTTGTGAGGCACCATGATCACCGCCGGCATTGTAAAAGACTGGGACTGGCCTGATCTCCTCCGACAAACACCGGGCGGAAGTGGGGTTTGGGAAGAGGTACGATTTATCCTGGATCCCGAACCAACCTGCGATTTTCTGGTGTTGCTGAACAACAAAATGAAGACTGAGACAAGGGCTCGATGTCCCAGGGAAAACGTATGGTGCCTCATGCAGGAACCGTATATGAAAGGACACACGGACTGGATGGTTGAGAAGCTGGAGAACTTTTCACAGGTTTTATCCCACCATCCCTCCCCTTCCAATCCATCAAAATTTGCCGTTTCACAGCCCGCCATCCCCTGGCATGTGAACAAAACCTTTGACCAGCTGATTTCCCTGAAGATACCGTCCAAACCCAAAACCCTTTCGTGGGTAGTGGGCAACGCCGGAGATCTGCCCGGACACCGGAAAAGATGGGCTTTTCTGGAACATATTCAACAGAACGGTTCACTGGATATTGATCTGTTTGGAAGAGCGGTTCAATTTATTGAGGATAAGTGGGACGGGCTCGCCCCTTACAAGTATTCCCTGGCCATCGAAAACAGCAGCAGCCCCGACTACTGGACGGAGAAAATTGCCGATTGTTTTCTCTCCTGGTCGGTTCCCATATACTATGGCTGCACCAACCTGGAGGACTATTTTCCGTCGGATTCTTTCATTAGAATTTCTATCGATCCCCCCGCGAAAGGCCTTGAATCTGTTAAAACCATCCTTGAGCGGGACAACTGGGAAAAACGAATTCCAGCGCTCAAGGAAGCCCGGGATCGTGTGCTCAACCGCTACCAACTGTTTCCACACTTGTCTCGGGTTATAAACGAACAGCCCCACAGAAATCTTACGTCCAATGAAGTTCTGCTTCCTCCATACAAAAGAACCGCAAGTGCGACCTTGAATCACCAACTGTACAAAATCAAGAAGCTTCTGGCTTTTATCTAATAAGGCGGTAAACGGGCGTGGTTAGTGTCATCATTTGTTTTTATGAAAGACTGGATCACTTGAAGTGCTGCCTTGACTCACTATCCTTGAACACAAGTGCTTTTGATGAGGTGGTTGTGGCAGATGACGGATCTTCCCTTAAAACGGTTGAAGCATTTAGAAAGCACATAAAAAAATATGATTTTCCCATAACCCACGCATGGCAACCCAATGAAGGATTTCGCCTCGCGGCTTCTCGAAACAATGGCATTCGACAAGCCCGTGGAGACTACCTGATTTTCCTTGATTGTGATTTTCTGGTCTTACCGAATACCATAGCTGAACATTTGCAAGCTGCAAGACCCGGTAGGGTTGTGGCCGGGGGTTTTAAATACCTGGATGAACCGTCAACCAAGGAAATTCTAAATACTTCCATCTCCCATGGCCTTATAGAAAAACTGGATAGAGGGATATCCAATGGAGAAATTCTCAAAAGACATCGCAGGACCATAAAACGCACAATCTTGATACGATTGCGCTTGAAAAGCCCAAAAAGTCAGAGCCTGGGCGGCCACTTTTCCATTTACAAAAAAGACCTTGAGCGGGTAAACGGCTATGATGAAAATTATGTAGGATGGGGCGGTGAAGATGAAGACTTGGGCATCCGCCTGGTCCGGGCCGGCATATATTGTCGTTCGGCTATCCGTTCCGCTCGGGTTTTACACTTGTGGCACCCTCCGGCCATAAAGGACCGACACTGGCAGGAAGGACCCAATATTCAATATTTCAATCGAAAAGAAATTCCGGTTTTCTGTATAAACGGTCTTCAGGCTCAGCCTGGTTCAAGTTCCAAACAATGGTGATCATAGCGAAAATGGTAAAAAGGGCCACTTCGGTCAGATGCGTGAAAATGGGGTCCAGAGACCCTTTGACCAGAAACATGACAAAGGCGGCCGTCACACAATAACCCCACCCCTTTAAAAAAGCATTCTTTCCATGCCGCAGGGTTTCCCAGCACATTTTCCCTGCAACAAACCACAAATAGAGAAAAAGCAGCAGCCCCACAACGCCCATTCGCACACCGATCATTAAGAACATGTTGTGAGGACGTTTAAAAAGATGCTCAATTATCCCAACCTCCTCGGGAGGACTTTCACCTTTTCCGGAGTTTCTTAAAACCATTTCATGGTACGCCTTTAAATCCACAACCTTGGGCCCCCACTCATCCATCCTGTACTTTTTCGGAAGCCGCACATTGTAGGCTTTCGGGTCAATCACCTTACGATTTTGAAAGGTCTTTATACCGAAGCCTGTCCCGAATACCGGATAATCTTTTATAATTTCACAGGAAATATACGCTATGCTGATGCGATGAAGAAGGCTGCCCATATCGCTGACATTGGACTTTTCCGATAAGATAAATCGGTCTTTCATGGGGGACAGGAAGATAAAGAGTATAAATACTAAAATAAATGCCAGCAGCACTTTCTTGTATTTGGCGAGCAAAATGACAGCGACAGCTCCCAAAGCCACAAAATTACTTCGTGACTGGGTCAGCACCGTCACCGCCAATAGTGCAAGCAGACAAAATGCCAGAAGGCCTCGACTCCCCCAGGAACGTTCTTTTTCGGTCAGATGATGGACCGAAAGAATGGCCGCAAATAAAGTAATAACACCCATCAGGTTGGTGGGGTTCTGCACAAACCGAAGACCAAACCGCGCTGAGTTTTCATTTTCACCCAGAATCAGATACTCATAGCCCAGCGCCCCCACACAAAACAGGGTTGCAGAGATGATAATGATCCACGACAGCCACTCGAGCCGCTTCTTTGAGTTAAATACATTAATCAGCAGGTAATAGAGCATCAGGTATTTCAACAGGTGCGCATAGAAATCGTGAAGGCTGTTTTCCTGATCCAAGGCAAAAAAGAGCCCCAGGCCGGCCCACAGGGTGAACAGGACCAGTGGCAGGGAAAGGGGGGATTTAAAGGAAAAGGGCATCTTTCTGGAAATAACGCCCAAAACAACCAGAAAGACCGAGAGATAGAAGCTGATTTCCTGAATGCTCGTGGTATGGGGAAA
>CAYPQJ010000244.1:0-5693 GCA_964412835.1 uncultured Desulfobacteraceae bacterium
CATCGTTACGGAACGGCTGATTTTCCGCCCGCTGCTGACACGCTGGACCGACATCGATATTATCATGGTCTCCATCGGATTGTTCATATTACTGGAAAACCTGGCCCAGTTGCTCTTCGGAGCCACCCCCCGAATGATCCCAGACCCTTTCGGCAGCGCAACGGTCCGTATGGGTCCCGTCTCCACCAGCGTTTTAAGGATCTTCTGCTTCGCGTTTTCCATTCTAGCCATCGCCATTCTGCAAATCTTCCTCAACAGAAGCAAAATGGGGGTTGCCATTCGGGCCACAAGCCAGAACCGGTTTGCGGCCCAACTCATGGGGATTGATATCAATCTGGTGTACCTCCTGACCTTTGCCATTGGCACGGCCCTGGCGGGCATCGGCGGCGTCCTGTACGGTACCCTCTTTGCGGTCTATCCGCTCATGGGGGCCATGCCCACCCTGAAAGCCTTTGTGGTGACCATTCTGGGAGGGATGGGCAGCATCCGGGGTGCCATATTCGGCGCCTTTATTCTGGGCGTGGCCGAAACCCTGGGCGGAAACTATATTGCCATGGAATATAAGGATGCCGTAGGCTTTGCCATTATCATTCTGGTGCTACTCATCCGTCCGACCGGACTATTCGGTGATAAGGAGGCGGCATGAGCGATAAAACCAAAAAATGGCTGTGCCGAATTATCGTTCTCGCCGTACTTATCTTTTTGCCCCAGGTGATCAGGGACCGTTATTTCATGCACATTGTGGTGATTTCAGGCATCTTTATGATTCTCTGCATGAGCTGGAACCTGCTGGCGGGATATACAGGGCTCCTTAATCTGGGGCATGCCGCGTTCTACGGCATCGGTGCCTACACCAGTGCGCTTCTGGCCATGAAGCTGGGCATCTCCCCCTGGTTCGGGCTCTTTGCAGGAGGATTGGTGGCGGCCTTTTTCGGATTTCTCCTGGGCATCCCTTCTTTGAGACTGTCAGGGCCCTATCTTGCCATTACCACCATCGGTTTTGCCGAAATACTACGCCTGGTAGCCGTCAACTGGGTTGATCTGACACGGGGGTCCCTGGGCCTCAGCGGCGTACCGCTCCTGACCCCCATCAGATTGGGGGATTGGTCCATGAAATTTTACCTGGAAAAAGACTACTACTATGTGGTTCTGGCCGCCGTGCTCATCACCTTTTTCTGCATCCGACGGCTCACCCAATCCCAATTCGGGGTGAGTCTTCAGGCCTTGCGGGACGACGAGCCCGGAGCCCAAAGTATCGGCATCAAAACAACCGGTTACAAACTGGCTGTTTTCACGGTCAGTGCTTTTTTCGCCGGGTTCGCGGGTGCCTTGTTCGCCCATTTCGTCCGCCTGGTGAGCCCCGAAACCATGGCGCTCCATACCACCTTTGATATTCTGACCATGACCATGATCGGGGGTCTGGGGACCATTGCCGGCCCTATCCTGGGGGCGGTGGCACTGACGCTCTTTTCCGAATGGCTGCGCTACCTTGAAGAGCTGATCAAGGTGGATATCCGGATGGTGGTCTACGGGTTCATATTGATCTTAACCATCCTGTTCATGCGCGAGGGGTTGGCCGGGGTACTACGGCGGCTGATGGATCGTTTAAGGGGCGGCCGCCCGGTCTCGAAAGGAGAACGTAAACCATGACTGAAATCCTTCGCACCGAAAAGCTGACAAAGAACTTTGGCGGGCTTTGTGCGGTGAAAGACGTGAGCTTCAGCATCAATGAGGGCAATATCATGGGGCTCATCGGCCCCAACGGGGCCGGTAAAACAACACTGATCAACCTCATCTCGGGGGCGTTCCCGCCCAGTTCCGGCAAGATCTTCTTTACGGGAAAAGACATTTCACGATGCAAGGCCTACACCGCCAATAATATGGGTATCGCCCGCACATTCCAGATCGTGCGCATCTTCAGTCAGCTCACGGCCCGGGAAAACATCCTGGCCGCGCTGGTGGACCGACGCAGGAATGGACCATGGAAGCTCGTGGGGAAGGCCATATTCAGCAAATCCTCAGCATTGATCGATAATAAAGAGGACGTCCGGGAAGCGGACAGGCTTCTGGACTTCGTCGGCATCAGCCAATATGGAGACGAACAGGCGGGGAGCTTGCCATACGCCCTAAGCAAGCGTCTTGAAATTGCCCGGGCCATGGCAACAGACCCTAGGCTTCTTCTACTGGACGAACCCAGTTCCGGACTCAATCCCGCTGAACTGGTAGACCAGATCGAACTCATCAAAGAGATCAACCAACAGGGGATCACCATTCTCATCATAGAGCATGTGATGAAAGTGATTATGGATATTTCCCACCGACTCATTGTTCTTCACTACGGAGAAAAAATCGCCGAAGGCGATCCCATGAAAGTGTATACGGATCCACAAGTGGTTGAAGCCTATTTAGGAGATGATACCGATGCTGCGCATTGAAAACCTGGAAGTGGCTTACGGCAAAGCCGTGGCGCTCCATGATGTATCCCTGCAGGTGAATGATGGTGAACTGGTTGCCTTGCTGGGGTCCAACGGGGCGGGAAAATCGACCCTGCTCAAAACCATTTCCGGCGTTATTCGTCCCCGAAAAGGCGGTATTTTTTGGAACGACCAGACCATTCACACCCTGCCCTCCCACAAAATCGTGGCCTTGGGAATCGTCCAGGTTCCGGAAGGGCGGGCCATGTTCCCGGATCTCACGGTGAGCGAAAACCTGATGATGGGGTCGTTTAGCCGCAAAGACGACAGTGGCATAATTCACGACATGGAACTGGTCTTCGACCTTTTCCCCCGCCTTAAGGAACGCCGCAAACAGAATGCCGGCACCCTCTCCGGCGGCGAGGCACAGATGCTGGCCATCGCCCGCGGTTTGCTCGCGGCACCCAAGCTTTTAATGCTTGACGAACCGAGTCTGGGCATCGCCCCGGTCATCCGGGATAACATCTTCAAGGTGATACATCAGGTTTTTGAAAAGCGGGGCATCACCATCCTCCTGGTTGAACAGAACGCAAAGCTGGCCTTGAACATGAGTTCACGGGGTTACATTCTGGAAAACGGCAAGGTATCCCTGGAGGGAAAGGGGTCGGATTTGATCGATAATGATTACGTGAAAAGGGCATATTTAGGATACTAATGAAGCTATGAACAAGAACCCCGTTAAAATCGACGAAGATGGGCTCATGGCGTTCACCCAAAAGCTGATTCAAACGCCGAGTCTGAGCATGCAGGAAGAAGAGGTGGCAAACCTGGTGGCTGAAAAAATGCGGGAGATCGGGTTTGATACGGTTGAGATGGATCCCATCCATAATGTGACCGGCACCCTTTATGGTGATGATCCCGAGCCGGAGCTGATCTTTAACGGCCACATGGACCATGTCCCTCCCGGAGATATGCCCGAGCCTTATTCCGGGAAAATAGCGGATGGTTCAAAATATGGGATCAAAGGCCGGGTAATCGAAGGCCGGGGGGCCTGTGATATGAAAGGCGCCCTGGCTTCCATGATCTATGGGGCGAAGGCCCTTAAAGACAGCCCTGTTCGGCTTAACAAAACCTTTATCATGACGGCGGTCGTGCGGGAAGAGATGGCCAGAGGCGAAGGGATTTTGACACTCCTTGAACAGGGTGGCCTAAAGGGGAGAATGGCTGTCAGCGGAGAAGCCACCCGTCTTCAAACCCATCTGGGTCATAGGGGAAAACTTGAGTTTACCGTGGGCGTCAAAGGGCAAACCGCACACGCCAGCAACCCTTCCCGGGGCATTAATGCGGTCTATAAGATGTGCGATTTCATTCAGGACATGCGTAAGCAATACACGCTTCCTTCGCACCCCATGCTCGGGGATTGCACCTTTACGGTCATTGATATTGTTTCCGGTCCCGGAAGGTTGGGCCCCATTACACCGGACCGGTGCGAAATAGCCCTCGATAGACGCTATCTGCCGGAAGAAACGGCTGATTCAGTGCAAAAGGAGATCCAGGGCCTTATTGATGATCGCAGGAGAAATGACCCGGACTTCAAGGCAAAAGTAGAGCTGGTAAAAGATTTCCCGCCGCTTTATTGCTCCGAAGACGAACCCATCGTCAAAATCATTCAAAAGGCACGGGAGGCTGTTCTGGGTGATGAAGGGAAATTATCCACATGGAAATTCGGAGTGGACGGCACGTTCATTCAGCGAGCCGGCATCCCCTGCGCCGGATTCGGACCCGGCGACGAACGCTTCGCCCACACACCGGAAGACCATGTCCCTATCGCAGATCTAACCGCCTCTTGTGAAGTGTATGCGGAAATTATCCGAAGCGCTTGCGGATGCTGAACGCAGCCGATTGACAGGATCTTTGTTTTTTATTATCGTCCGAAATAGAGGATCAAACCATGACACCCGCATCCCAACTCGCCCTCACCAACCTGAGAGACCTCTCCACGCTGAAGTGGTATGTCATTTCTTTGCTGGCTATTGTTTTTTACATTTATGCCAGGGAGATCAAAGCAGCACGATCCTCGGGGAATTGGGATGCCGTCTATGCAGGATTGACCCTTTTCGGAATGGATTTCGTCAATGAGACCTGGAACGGCTGGGTTCTCCATTTCACCCAGCGGTCCGCCTGCTGGACTGCCCCCGGGGAAACGGCGCTTCGCACCATGGTAGGGTGGAACATCGAGATCATGTTCATGTTCGCCATCGCGGGCCTCATCTATTACCATACCCTTTCCGAAGATCCGGCGGAAAGGATCCTGGGCATCCCCAACCGCTGGTTCTGGGCCATCGCCTATTCAGCTTTCTGCGTATTTGTTGAATGCGGCCTCAATATGGGCGGGCTGCTGGTCTGGGAATACCCCTGGTGGAACCGGAGTTTTTCCGGCATCTGGCTCATTTTCTTTATCGGCTATTTCCACTTTTACGCGGCCACCATATTTGTCCTCTGGCTCAAATCTCACAAGGCCAGAATTTTCGTGGTGGCGTGCCTTTACCTCACAGCTGCGATTGCCAACATTGTCTGTTTGGGATACCTGGGATGGGTTTATTGAGAAAACGTCAACGGAATCAAAGCCGACGCCCCGCTGGAACAGCGCAACGGTTTCTACCAGCACAATATCACGCTCGTTCCCACGCAGGAGCGTGGGAACGAGGGGAAGTGTAGAGGCTTCGGTTTACTCAAGGCAAAACTTGGAGGTTTCCTTTTCGATGGGGACGGGGTATTGGCCGTTAAAACAAGCAAAGCAGAGTTCCTGATCGGGGATAGCGGTGGCTTTTTTCAAGTTGTCGATGGATAGGTAGCCCAGACTGTCAAGCCCCACGAAATCCCGGATTTCATCCACGGATTTCTGGGCCGCGATCAATTCACCCCGGGTGGAAAAATCAATGCCGTAATGGCAGGGGTAGGCATGGGGCGGGCAGCTCACCACCATGTGGACCTCTTTTGCGCCGATCTCGCGAAGTGTTTTCACCCGGGTCTTGGCCGTGGTGCCGCGGATAATGGAATCCTCCATGATCAGCACCTTTTTCCCCCGAAGCAATTCCTTCACCGGGTTCAGTTTCACCTTCACACCGAAATCCCGCATGCTCTGGGACGGCTGGATAAAAGTTCGGCCGATGTAGTGGTTTCGAATCATGCCCATTTCAAGGGGAATCCCCGATGCCTGGGCGTAACCGATGGCGGCGTAGTTTCCGGAATCGGGAAAGGGCATCACGAAGTCCACGT
>CAYPQJ010000245.1:0-5688 GCA_964412835.1 uncultured Desulfobacteraceae bacterium
GAATTACCATGGGTGTGGATGAAAAAATAGAGATTAAGGATATCACGGAGATCATTCAGGAAGCTTTATAAAGAACCTTAGAATTTTTTCATAAGGACATAAAGAATTGGAAAAAGAACAGATTGAACAGCTTTGCAGGAGTTTCACGGAGAGTAAATTTGGCGATGTGATGGTCGTCGGTGGAGGCATCAGCGGTATTCAGGCATCGTTGGATCTTGCCACTTCCGGTTTTAAGGTTTACCTGGTTGAGGAGGCGCCAAGCATCGGGGGTCATATGGCCCAGCTTGACAAAACGTTTCCCACCAATGACTGCTCCATGTGAATACTTTCACCCAAACTGGTCGAGGTCGGCCGGCATCCAAACATAGAGGTCCTGACGTATACGGAAGTTGACCGCGTAGAAGGAAAGGCGGGAGACTTTCAGGTAACGCTTGTCAGAAAACCCAGATACATCATAGAGGACAAATGTACGGGTTGTACTACCTGTGTCGAATACTGTCCGGTGGAATACCCCGACAAATTCAATCAGGAAATATCGCAGAATAAAGCCGTCCATGTATACTTCTCTCAGGCAATTCCCCTGATCTCTTATATTGATGAAAGCTGTATTTACCTCAAAGAGAAAAAATGTCGTATTTGCGAGAGCGTCTGCCAGAATGACGCCATCGATTTAAATCAGAAAGCCGAAAAGCTAGACGTCAATGTGGGCGCCATTATCCTCGCTTCCGGTATCAAGCCGTATAACCCTGAGGTGAAGGATGAGTATCGCTATAAAGAGATGCAGAACATCGTCACCAGTATGGACTATGAACGGCTGTTATCCTCCACCGGACCCTTCGAAGGTCAGGCGCTCCGCATTTCCGACCAGAAACATCCCAAAAAACTGGCCTGGATTCAATGTGTCGGTTCCAGGCGCGTGACTCCGGGCGACAACAGCTATTGTTCAGGGGTTTGTTGCACCTATACCCAGAAGCAGGTGATTTTAACAAAAGACCACGATCCGGATGCGGAATGCACCATATTCCACAATGATATTCGTTCTTTCGGCAAGGATTTTGAACGATACTATCAGCGAACGGAACAGCTTGAAGGCGTTGAGTTCATCCGAAGCTATGTCTCAATTGTCAGGGAGGACCCGGAAACCAAGAACGTCTTTTTAAGATATTCAACCACCGACGAGGGGGTCAAAGAAGAAGAATTCGATATGGTGGTACTCTCCGTTGGATTGAATCCTCCCGACCATAATCAGGAACTGGCGAAAAAGTTCGGCATCGCGCTTGATTCACACGGATTCTGCGAGACCACACAAACCAACCCCATCGGGACGACCCGCCCCGGAATCTTTGTCAGCGGGGCCTTCCAGGGGCCTACGGATATCCCCGAATCGGTCTTTACCGCCAGCGGGGCCGGCGCTCAGGTGGGTGAATTCCTCGACTACCGGCGAGATAAGCTGTCTGAAGAAAGGGTATATCCGCCGGAAAGGGATGTCTCCCGGGAAGAGCCAAGAATCGGCGTTTTTGTGTGTCATTGCGGAGCGAATATCTCAAGCGTCGTGGATGTTCCTTCCACAGTGGCGTATGCCGAAACCCTGCCCAATGTTGTTTATGCGCAGGAACAGCTTTTTTCATGCGCCACCAATTCCGCCCAGGAAATAACGGACCTGGCCCAGGAAAAAGGGCTCAATCGCGTGGTGATCGCGGCCTGCTCCCCCAGAACCCTGGAACCCTTATTCCGGGACACCCTTCGGGAAGCGGGACTGAATCAGTATTACTGTGATATGGCCAACATCAGGGAACATTGTTCCTGGGTTCATTCCAAGCAGAAGGAAGAAGCCACTCAGAAAGCGCACGATATCGTCCGCATGAGTGTGGCACGGACGCGCTATCTGGCGCCATTACAGGAGTTTGACCTGCCGGTCAACAAGGCGGCCCTGGTGGTTGGCGGCGGTATCGCCGGCATGACCTGTGCGCTCTCCATCGCCAACCAGAACCATGATGTTTATCTGATTGAAAAAGATAAAGAACTCGGGGGGATGGCGCGAAGAATTCCCGTTACCCTTGAAGGAATGGATGTTCAGGCGCATTTGAATGATCTGATCCATGCGGTTTATAGCAACCCCATGATACATGTCTCCCACGGGGCCACCATCACGGACGTTTCCGGGTATGTGGGGAATTTCATCACCACGGTGGAAACCGGGGGGGCGGTCAAAGAGATCAAACATGGTGCATCCGTCATCGCCATCGGTGCTGATGTGTATACGCCGACCGAATACCTATACGGAGAAGATGAGAAGGTATTGACCCACCTTGAGTTGGGCGAGCAGATTGCCAGGGGTGAAGAAAGTGTTGTGAATGCGCAGAGCCTGGTAATGATCCAATGCGTCGGCTGCAGAAATGAGGACAGAAATTACTGTAGCCGGGTCTGTTGTACCCATGCCGTCAAAAACGCCCTGAATCTGAAAAAGGTGAACCCCGAAATGGATATATACGTCCTCTTCAGGGATATGAGAACATACGGGTTCAGCGAGGATTATTACCGGGAAGCATCGGAAAAAGATGTCAAATTTATCCGCTATGAGCCCGGTGATGAGCCCCAGGTGGAAGCGACCACCGCGGAAGGGAGGCCTGTCATAAGGGTTATGGCGACCGATCCCATCCTGGGTCAGAAGATCGCCATAGATGCCGATGTGCTCTCTCTGGCGGCTGCCGTGATTCCTGCTGCATCGACCCAGGAGATCGCCGGACACTTCAAGGTTACCTTGAGCCCGGATGAGTTCTTTAAGGAAGCCCATGTGAAACTGAAACCGGTTGAGTTTGCTGCGGACGGCGTTTATCTCTGTGGAACGGCTCACTATCCCAAGCATATCAAAGAATCAATCAACCAGGCCTATGGCGCTGCCGGCCGGGTCTTAACGCTGCTGTCAAAAGAAACCGTCGTTGCCTCAGGTTCCGTTTGCGAGGTCAATGATGACAATTGTATATCGTGTGGCGCCTGTATTACGGCATGCACCTATGGCGCCATCGAGTTTCGTGAGACACCACAGGGCAGAAAGGCCTGGGTTAATCCGGTTCTCTGCAAAGGTGACGGGGTCTGCAATGCAAAATGCCCCACCCATGCGATTGTCCTGAAGCACTTCACTGATGAAGAACTCTTGAGCCAGATTGATGCGGCAACAACAACGGAAGAGATCATAAAACAAATGGATATGGCGGTTGGAGATGTTTAGTTATGGTCGGTTGAACAAAACCGGAATAACGGACAGAGGAGGTATGACCGGATGAGTGCGGGTTTTGAATTTGAACCAAAAATACTCGGTTTTGTATGCCATTGGTGAGTGTACGGTGCTGCTGACCTGGCTGGAGTTTCCAGACTGCAATATACGAATGAAATGAGGCTTATCCGGGTCATGTGTTCCGGCAGGGTGGACCTGGAGTTTTTACTCAGAGCCTTCTCAAATGGCCAAGACGGCGTGTTTGTTGGGGGTTGCCGGTTGGGTGAGTGCAATTATGTAACGCATGGAAATTACGATGCGTTGGCCAATGTGCACCTGTGCAAAAAAATAATGGAACGCATTGGCCTGAACCCTGAACGGTTACGGATCGAATTCATGTCCGGCGCAGATGGTGGCCTTTTGGCCGACGTTACCAACGATTTCACCCGACAGGTGAAGGCGTTGGGACCGCTGGGCAAAAGCGAAGGCATGGATAAAAATGATTTGGATTTCAAACTTAACGCCGCTAGAAAACTGGTCCCCTACATAAAACTGGTGGAACGGGAAAGACTCAGAATACCTTCTAAATCTAAAGAAGCGTATGATACATTTTTCGCAAGTGACGAATTTGAAAGGTTATTTGATGAATTGATCGGTGATCAGCTGGCCGTCAGCCAGATGATGTCACTCCTGCACGACAAACCCCTTTCGACCGGTGACATTGCAGAGGCTTTAGGCCTGAACCCGTCTGAAATAGCCAAATACATCAATAGTTCATCACGGCAGGGGCTCGTCAAATACGATGAAAGCGCCAAACGCTACGCCATCGCGTAGGGGCACGATGCATCGTGCCCCAACACAAAGGAAAAGATTAGGACAGCATCTATGGATAACGATAGAATTGATCAGATTATTGACAAACATCAGGCTGAGCCCAGTTCGCTGATTCAAGTCATGCTTGAGATTCAGAGCGAAAACAATTGGCTTCCCAAGACAACCCTGGACAGGGTCAGCGAAAGACTGGACGTTCCATTAGCCCGGATACTGCATATCGCAACCTTTTATAAGGCCTTCAGCCTGGTTCCCAAAGGGCGTCACGGCGTTCACATTTGTGTGGGGACCGCCTGTCATGTTCGGGGTGCCAGTCGTATTCTTGACACGGTGGAAGGCGAGATCGGCATTAAACCCGGCGAAACGGATCTGGATTTGAAGTTCAGCCTGGAGGTGGTGAACTGTCTCGGCTGCTGTGCTTTGGGGCCTGTGTTGGAAATCGATGGAAAGACCCATGGTAAGATGACGCCGGGCGAAACCGTAGAAGTGTTAAAAAACTATGAATAGGGCAAAATTATGTCGCGGATAAATTCACCAGCTGAATTAGAAGCATTCAGAAAGGGTATTCTGTCTAAGAGAGACCCGAATAAACCTTGCATCACACTCTGTTCCGGATCTGCCTGCCATGCGACCGGCAGTGGCGAAGTGGCCTTGAGCCTTGAAGCGGAGCTTGAAAAACAAGGCTTAAGCGACCAGATTGAAATCAGAAAAACCGGTTGTCACGGCTATTGTGAGCGGGGACCCATAACCATTATTCGCCCTGAGGATATATCCTATTTTCAGGTGCAGCCCGAGGATGTCCCCGAAATCATCTCCGAGACCGTAAAAGGGAAAAAAGTCATAGACCGGTTGCTGTATACCGACCCCGAAACGAAAGAAAATATCGTTAAAGAATCTGAAATTCCCTTTTACAAACACCAGGAACGGCTCGTTTTCGGTTCCAATGGCAGCATTGATCCCAAGAGCATCGATGACTATCTGGCCATCGGCGGGTATGCGGCTTTGCAAAAAGCACTTTACGACATGTCCCCCGAGGGAGTCCTGGAGGAAGTCAAGAAATCGAACCTGAGAGGCAGGGGGGGTGGCGGCTTTCCCACGGGGAGAAAATGGGAAGGATCCCGAAACGACCCTGAGCCAATTAAATACGTGATCGTCAATGCGGATGAGGGGGATCCCGGTGCTTACATGGACAGGAGCCTTCTTGAGGGCAACCCCCACTCGGTCCTTGAGGGACTGACGCTGGGCGCCTATGCCATCGGCTCCCACGAAGGCTATATTTACGTTCGACAGGAATATCCTCTGGCGGTGGAGAATGTACTCCTGGCCATCAAGACGGCAGAGGAATATGGATTTTTGGGAAAAAACATTCTCGGCTCAGGCTTTGATTTCAAAGTTATTGTGCACCAGGGGGCCGGCGCTTTCGTCTGCGGTGAATCGACAGCGCTGATGACGGCCCTGGAAGGTCGGGTGGGAGAACCGAGACCCAAATATATCCGAAGCAACATCAAAGGCCTCTGGGAAAAACCGAGCGTGTTGAACAATGTTGAGACATGGGCCAATGTGCCGCTGATCATCAACAAAGGCGCTGACTGGTTTACACAATATGGAACGGAAGGGAGCAAAGGCACGAAGATCTTCTCACT
>CAYPQJ010000246.1:0-5621 GCA_964412835.1 uncultured Desulfobacteraceae bacterium
TACATACCGCCGTTAACATGAATAACCTGTCCGGTGATATAGCCGGCGGCTTCCGTGCAAAGCCAATAAACCGCTTCCGCCACATCTTCCGGTCTCCCCATTTTCCCAAAGGGAATCTGCTTTAAGAAAGCTTCTTTGGCTTTTTCAGGGATCACTTCGGTCATTTCGGTATCAATGAAGCCGGGAGCGACCGCATTGACATTGATTCCCCTGCCGGCCACCTCCCTGGCGATACTCTTGGTGAATCCCATAATGCCGGCTTTCGAGGCGGCGTAATTGGACTGGCCGAAGTTCCCGATTTGGCCCACCACTGAAGAGATATTCACAATGGCGCCACTCCGTCGCCGGCTCATGGCGCGAAGAACCGCTTTGGTACAGTTAAACACACTTTTCAGATTTACTCTCAGTACATCATCCCACACTTCTTCGCTCATTCGCAGCAGCAGGGTGTCCCGGGTGATGCCCGCGTTATTGATGAGCACATCAATTTTCTCGTATTTTTCGAGAATATCATGAAATAACCCATCCGCCACCTGGAAAGATGAGATATCCGCCCTGTAACCCTCCGCCGCCACTCCTTTGGCTTTCAACTGATCCAGCGTCTCATTACAGGAATCATCAGTAGGATCGAAATGAATCAGCACAATTCTCGCGTTTTCTTCTGCAAACCGGTAGGCAACACTTCGCCCGATCCCTTTTGACCCACCCGTAATAACGACGGTCCTGGCATTTTCATCGGCCATGATAATTTCCTTTTTCTAAAGGTCCTGCTCAAGATGATAAGATTTCAATTCCAGGCTCATTTTTTCAACAGTTCGGTTCTGTGCATATTGTGCCGCCATTCTAATGGCGTTGCAAATGGCTTTTGCGGAAGACCCACCATGGCAGATGATACCGATACCCTTAACGCCCAGAAGGGGCGCGCCACCGTACTCTTCGTAGCTCAACTCCCGGGTAAACCTGATAAACGCCTTGCGTCCCAGGATGAAAGCGATACGGCCCAGAAAAGAGCGCATCAGCTCCCTTTTCATGAGCCGCGCCATGTATTCCGCAGCCCCCTCTGTTAATTTCAGGGCCACATTCCCCACGAAACCGTCGCAGACAACAATTCTGACATCACCCGTCAGCAAGTCCCGCCCCTCAATGCTCCCCACAAAATTCAAGGTGCTTTTCTCAAACAAATCATATGTACTGCGAACCAGTTCGTTCCCTTTGCTCCCCTCTTCGCCAATGTTCAGGAGTGCGATTTCCGGTTTTTTCATGTCCAGACAGGAGCAGCCGAACGCATGGGCCATGACCCCGAACTGGAAGAGTTGAGCAGGTCTGCAATCCACATTGGCGCCTGCATCAATTAAGATGATCGGCCCTTTTTCCGTGGGGACGATGCTGGCGATGGCCGGCCTTTCCAGGCCGGGAATTCGGCCCAGGGCCAAGACGCCCGCAGCAAGGGTTGCTCCCGAATTACCAGCGCTGATCACCGCATCTGCGTGGCCTTCTTTCGCAAGAGCGAATGCCACGCGAATGGAACTGTCCTTTTTATTTCGAAGGGCTTTTAAGGGGGACTCGCCCATGGCCACTACATCTTCACAATGATGAATGGAGATACGGCTGTCCGCCATGCGGGTACCCATGAGACCTTTGAGCGATGCTTCATGGCCCACAAGGATAACGTGAATGCCAAACTTCGAAGCGGCTTCAAGCGCTCCCTGGACCACCACTTCCGGAGCGTTGTCACCCCCCATGGCGTCCACGGCTATCTTCATTCTAACTCTCTTCAGTTTGAATGATGGTCCTACCCCTGTAGACGCCGCACTCAGGGCACACATGATGGGGCAACACAGGTTCATGACACTGGGGACAGGTGGTTATTCTGGGCATTTTGGCGACGTCATGGGTACGTCTTGAATCCCGCTTTGCTTTTGATTTCTTTTTCTTAGGTACAGCCATAATCTGGGGTTACTCCATTTCGCCTTTTGAACTGAAAATCAATTTTCACCTGGCGACGTTAAGGATTAATGGTTAGTGCGCTTCAAACAAGATATTTACTGTATTTTCAACTCTTTCAACTTCAGGAAAGCAGGGTGTCCGGCATTTTTAGAGCACTTGCAGGTTTCCCTGTTCAAATTGACACCGCATCCGGTACACAACCCCGCACACGAACTTCCGCACAAAAGTTGTATGGGCAGCGACAGGTAAATCTGTTCTCTGATAATATCATCGAGATCAATTTTTTCAGCCTCAATAAATCCAACCGCCAGATCTTCTCTTTTCAACTCGGTTTCGTCCCGAGCCGATTCCAAGGGTATGGGCGGCGATAGTGACAGTCGAAAATCACGACCGAGCGCAAAGGTATAGGTGTCCAGGCAACGATCACAAACAAGCCTGAGCTTTCCCGCCAAACGGCCATTCATCACATAGCGTTTATCTTCCCTGGAAACTGAAACCTGCACGATCAGAGGACCCTCGAGACCCTGGACCCGCACATCATCCTCGCTTTTCCGCCACCAATCGGACTGGCAGGTCAAATTAAAATGGCGTGGGCTTCTTGAAATGCTTTGCAGATCAATGATCATCAAGCCTAAACCTTAAAAAAAGCAGCATAATGAGATCTCTCCGGATCAAAAACCGTGAGTATATAAAAACCCTCTGTTTTGTCAAGAAATTTTATCCGTTTCCCCTGACACAAAACCACACTGGAATTTTCATCAAATCTGCCTTAAAATCCAAATTATCCTTTTTTTCTTGACACTTATGCCTATTCCTTGTTAACATAATATGCTGTTTTACTCGCAATAAGGTGTGATCCGCCCATGTGGAAATTTAGAGAGCAATTGAGTTATTCCGGGAAACTGAGACGATCCATATATGAAAACCTCAGAGACGATCTGGAACGTCGTCTCATAAAAATGGCGCTCATCGATTCCTATAACCAATTCGAAAAAAATGGCGTTCCATATCGCTTTGTCGAAAAGAGTGAGTTAAAGCCAAGATCAAAGAAAATGGAAAAGGAATCCAAGTTCTTCAACACGTTCCTGGTCGTCATTTGTGAAAACGTCATCAAGAGTGAACTAAGAAATTATATCCGCTTCTACCCTGAAAACCGCGTCACAAAAAAGAACCTGGAATATCTCGCCGATTTTACGCTATATAATAAGTTCCAGAAGAATCTCAAGCATTTCGATTCTCCGAAGAGTATCAATCTTCTGGAACAACTGCTGAATATCGACTACGCACTGCTCATACAACAGGATCCAACGGTTCGTCGGAAAAACCGGTATTCACTGACACATTTTCATGTCAAAATAGACTGGCCCATTGCCGATGCCGCCGAAAACCTGGCCAGAAAATTGAGATACATCCAGAACAACCTGTATGAAAAAGGCGATAAAGCCGCACGCGTTCTTCAGAACAAGCTTTTTGAATACTACGGTTGCCACCACAGCGTCGGCGGCAGACGGACTGCGGGACTGATCGCCGCGCAGCTGTTGAAGCAATCCGATGGCATCTGCACCGTATTTGTCTCCAGCTCGGAATCGAGGACCCTGTATCGGTATTCCGAAAGGGGTATTTCGAAATTCTTTTTAGTTCAACTGACAGAAGAACAACTCATTTCCATTTCGGAAAACCAGGGTTTCGATTTGAAATTCCTTAATAAAAACTATTTGTATTCCAAGGAAAAAAATTATTTTGCCATCCTGGAAGCGGCTTACGGCCACACGGTCCATTCCAGGCCGCCGACGGATGGAAAACTGAGGAAAATAAAGCCCGCCTATAGCTGGCTCAGGCTTAAAACTGAATTCCTTCATGCCAAACCGGATTCCCCCCATGCAACCCCTATCCCCTACAGCTGGGTCTATGCTGCAGATGGATGATGACAGCTATTAGCGGTTAGCTGTCAGCTATTGAACCGCTAATCTCAAAACTAATGGCTAAAAGCCAACAGCTCAACACACGGAGGCATCAATTTTCTAAATGGAAAACCCTAAAATAATTACCCGATTTCCACCCAGCCCCACGGGCTATCTTCACATCGGGGGGGCTAGGACCGCCCTTTTCAACTGGCTCTTTACAAAACAGCACGGGGGGGAATTCATCCTCCGCATTGAAGATACCGATGAAGAAAGATCGTCAGATGCCGCCACCGAAGCCATTTTAGAGTCCATGGAATGGCTGGGACTCTCCTGGGATGAAGGCCCTTACTTTCAATCCCGGCGATATGATCTTTACAATGCCGTAATCGACCGGTTACTGGATACAGGTCAAGCCTATCACTGCCATTGCTCACCCGACACGCTGGAGCAGAAAAGGAAAGACGCCCAGGCCAGGGGACTGAAACCCAAGTACGACGGAACCTGCCGGGACCTGGGACTCGCGTCCGCACCCGGGTCGGTGGTCCGGCTCAAGACCCCCGGAACAGGAATTACGGGATTTGATGACCTGGTGAAGGGTCCTATCCAATTTGAAAACGAGGAGTTGGATGATCTCATCATCAAACGATCAAACGGTAGTCCCACTTACCACCTGGCCGTGGTGGCCGACGATATTGATCTGGGTATCACGTATGTCATTCGGGGTGATGATCATGTGAATAACACGCCCCGGCAGATTCTCATTTATAAGGCACTGGGCGAACCCCTCCCCCGTTATGCCCATCTGCCCATGATTCTGGGGCCTGACAAAGCCCGGCTCAGCAAGCGTCACGGGGCCATGAGTGTGCTGGCTTATCGGGACATGGGTTACCTGCCCCATGCCCTGCTCAACGCCCTTGCCCGGGTGGGTTGGTCTTACGGGGACCAGGAAAAATTTTCAATTGAAGAAATGATCGAAAAATTTTCCCTGGATCATGTGGGGAAATCAGCCGGGGTCTTTAACACTGAGAAATTACTGGATCTCAATGCCTGGTATATCCGGGAATCTTCGGATGAATTTCTGATGGAGCAGTTGATCCCTTTTCTCAAAAAACTGGGGATTGCTGATCCGGATGAGGCCATTTTGAAAGAAATCATCCCCCATCTTAAGGCCAGAAGCAAAACACTGGTTGAAATGGCTGAGGGGGCAAAATTCTGTTTTGATGAAGAAATCGAATACGAGAAAAAAGGTGATGACAAGTTCTTGAAAACAGGGGTCGCTCAGTTACTGGAAAAATTGACGGACGCCCTTAAAAAGACGAACCCCTTTGACCAGGACAATTTGGAAAAAACTTTCATATCGTTTCTGGAAGAAAACGAGATCAAATTGCGGAAACTGGCGCAACCCCTGCGCGTTGCCTTGACCGGAAAAACCGCCAGTCCCGGGATCTTTGAAGTGATGCAGGTTCTGGGAAAGGAAAAGGTCGTTGACAGAATCCGCAAGGCGGTAGATCACATCAATGCCAAATAAGGATGAGTCATCGCGGATTAGCATGAATTTGTCATGGCCGGTTTGTATCCCGAAGGGATGTGGGTAACTTTTCCCCTCCGGGGAAACTCTCACGTTAACCCGCGATGAGCCGGAAGTTTTAAGCAAATGTCATTTAATCTCAAGGCCTGATTTTTTCAAACCGTCAATTATACATTGGCTTAAGCCGTCGGCACTGGTTCAGTTGAATAGGTGTTAAAAGCATTTTAAGTTAAACAAGTTAT
>CAYPQJ010000247.1:0-5578 GCA_964412835.1 uncultured Desulfobacteraceae bacterium
AGCGGGCTCATTTTCGCTTTGTGTACCTATCTGTATGGTCTTGTTTCGCTGCACATTCTTCGAAACGGCGACGAATTGGTGTACATGCACATCACGCGCGTGACCGGTATCGCCAAACAGTGGCTGCCCCTGCAGGGCATCCCCGGCATGGGAAACACCAAGCCGCCACTGCTTTTCTGGCAGGGGCTGGTGAGCACGGATTGGGGGAGTCACTGGTCGGTGGTGGCCTTGCGCTGGCCCAGTGTGGTGTGGACTTTCGGTACGGCGCTGCTCTGTGGTTTGCTGGGGTGGCGCCTCTCCGGGCGAGACGTGTTCAAGGGGGCGCTGGCGGCGCTTTTCTATCTGGCCTTCTTCACAACCTATCGTTACGGACGGCCCTATCTGACCAATCCACCTGAAACATTCTGGGTGTTCGCATGTTTCTTTACCATGCTATGGTGGAAGCCGCGATCCTTCGATTCGCGCTTCCTTTTCCCGACCATCCTGGGTGTGCTGGCAGGCATGGCACTGCTGACCAAAAGTTTCGCCCAACTGCTGCCCATCGGTGTGGGGCTATCGTGTTGGCACCTCCATGTGCGCGGGTGGCGCGTGTCCTCATTCGCGCGCGAGTCACTGCCGGGCATCATCTGGACGGCACTGCTGTCGCTGGGAATATTCTCCCTGTGGTTCGTGTTCGACCCTGAACCTGGGGCCATCTGGCGCGAGTTCGTGATGGGGGAGAATGTGGGCAAAATGGGGAGCAGCATGGGGTCCTGGCTCAAAGGGTTGCTTTGGAGCGGCGACACTGTCTGGTCGTTGGCCGGCAGCTGGTTCTCCAACGCGGGTCTCTTGGCCTTTCCCTTGTTCGGTTTGATGGTGGAATGCTGGAAACACCGTCACACGCTGCTTGACGAGGAGCGGTTGCTGTGGATCTGGGTGTTCGCCATCTTCATTGTGTTTTGCATTCCCAGTCAACGCAGCGGGCGTTATCTGCTGGAGGGCATGCCTGCGCTGGCGGTGCTGCTGGCGATGCGTTGCCATCGTGTGGGGCGCTACACTTTTGTGTTGTCGCTGGCCGGCGTCATCGCTGTGCTGCTGGGTGTTGGATGGATCTCGTTGCTGCTGGCGCGTGAGTTGGGTATAGAGGCCTTTTCCTGGTGGCACTTCCCACTGGTGGTTGCTGCGATTGCGTTTGCAGTGACGGCCATGGCACGGCCGCGGTGGACCGTCATGTGCACCCCAACCGCGGTGCTGTCGGTTTTTTTGGCGCTGTCCAGCTTTCTGTCGGTGTTCGACGCGCCGCTGGGTACCTTCGACACCGTTGTTACCGAGGCCACCGCTGATCGTGTGGTGTGGGTGCCGGAGAAATTTCGATCGAAGGCGGAAACCCATCGCTTCCTGTTGCCTCATGCGGTTGTGCGCGGCTATCCTGCCGGGGGAAAGGTGCCCGGCGCACCCATTCGTGGGTCCCATGACTTGATGGTGGTTCAGCAGCCTCTGGATGCGCCTGGGCCACCGGGCGCCGTCGGCAGTCGTATCAATATCACCAGTCGGCACAAAGCCTGGCAGATCTGGGAAATGGCCACCGGCAATGTGAAGAAGCACTTGTTCGCCCGGGAGTGGGTGGTACCAGCGGGTTCACTGCCGGCGCGCTGACGGTGTGTGATAATTCCAAAGGCCGGTGCTCAGGATTCCTTGACGGTAACCCCGGCTTCCTCGAAGGTGAGCATATCCCTGGAAATTCGTGCTGCACCCTCGATAATCCCCATGGCCAGGGCGCCGCCGGTTCCTTCCCCCAGGCGCATTCCCAGATCCAGAATGGGATCCAGCTGCAGATGATCCAGCATGACCCTGTGGCCGGGCTCTTCCGAACAATGGCCGGCAAAGAGGTAATCTTTCACCGCCGGGCAGAGTGCGTGGGCAATGAGTGCACCGGCGGTTGAGATGAATCCGTCGATGACCACGGGTCGCCGGTGGAAGGCGCCGGCCAGTATGCAACCGACAATGCCGCCGATTTCAAATCCGCCCACTTTGGAAAGAACATCCAGGCCGTCGTGCGGGTCGGGCTGATTCACTTGAATGGCGCGGCGAATGGCCTCCTTTTTCCTCATAAGCCCCTCATCATCAACGCCGGTTCCCCGTCCCACCATTTCCTCGAGGTTTTTATGGGTCAGTACGGCGCCAATGGCGGCGGAAGGGGTCGTATTCCCGATACCCATGTCGCCCGTGCCCAGTATTTCCACACCCTTTTTAAATAGACCCGAAGCAAGCTCAACCCCCGTAAGGATTGCTTCTTCCGCCTTTTTTCGTGGCATGGCCGGACCTTTTGCCATGTTTTCGGTCCCCGGCCCCATCTTGCGAACCAGGAGTCTGTCACTGTTTTTAACGGAATCGGGATCCACATGGGCAATGATCCCCATATCCACCACCCAGACCTCCGCATCCACCTGGCCGGCCAGGATGTTAATCCCGGCCCCCCCGTTGAGGAAGGCGCGGACCATCTCGCCGGTAATCACCTGTGGATAGGCGCTGACGCCTTCGTCCACCACGCCATGATCTCCGGCCATTACGAGAAATGCCTTACGATGGATTGAGGGTTTGAGCGTTCTGTTTATGGCACACAGGCGTTCACCCATGTCGTGAATTCTGCCAAGGGCACGCGTGGGCATAACCAGTTGGGCTGTTCTTTCCTGTGCCGCTTCCAACGATTTTGCTTCGATGGGCTTAATCGACCCGATAACCTGTTGCAAATTCATTCTTTTATCGACCATTTTTCCCCTCCATTTCATTTTGAATTCAACGGCTGAGCCAGTTGAAAAGTTCTCTTCACCGGGCAAAAAAAATCCCCAAGCGCTTTCGCCTGAGGATTTACCTTCTCCACAAACCTGAAACAGAATGGCAGGTCTTCTGACTCCCGGATCATCCTACTCCCCGCGCCTTCCCAAACCGGTTGTTACCGGTCAGTGGCTCATTGCGGGTTTCGTCCCCGAACACAGCGACGGGTTCGTACCGGACTTACACCGGTTTCCCTCTTATGCCCCGAAAGGGCGCCATCATGTTTTTAGATTGTATTTTTGCCTTCTAGAATATGGCGAATGAAACGTGTTGTCAATATTTTTCGAGGGGTGCGTCATGATCGTGGCGAGCACATGATTTTGTTGACAATGTAGATGCGAAAAAAGATATTCAAAGCATAACCCACGTAAGGTCATTTCGATCCGCTCAGCGCTCTGCACCATATTTCCAACCTGCATATCGGTCAGGGGCTGCTTTTTGCAATTCTCACCTTAATTATGGAGGATTACGCGATGGCATTTGGACCTTGGGACACACCCCGCTGGCCCGAAGGGGTTCCCCGTGAAATCACGGGGTTTGAAAAACCGATCTTTTCTCTTTTGGACCAATCCGCGAAAACTTATCCGGACAACACATTCACCATTTTCAATGGTCGCTTCAAATCATACGCCCGTGTCAGGAATACCGTGGACCGAATCGCCCATTTCCTGGCGGATCAGGGGATTCAAAAGGGAGATCGGGTGGCGATTTTTTTGCCCAATCTCCCTCATTTCCCCGAGATTTTCTTTGGTGTACTGAAAGCGGGGGCCACCTGTGTGACCTGCAACCCCTTGTATACGGCGGCGGGACCACCGGGAGACCCAAGGGGGCTTGTCTGACCCATGCCAATTTTATGGCTGATCTGATGGCGCTCGATGAGTGGTCGCGTCTCCCTCAAGAGCCGGGCGGGCAAACGGCAAAGCTGGCGAGGAGTGAAAGCCAAACCATTTTAGGGGTTCTTCCCTGGTATCACAGTTTCGGTCTCACCTGCGCCATGCTCTTTTCATGCTCTCTGGGAGGTCGCCTCGTTTGCATCCCGGATCCCAGGGCGGGAAAACCGCCTTTCACAGAGGTTCTGAAAGCGGTCCAGAAATATAAAGCCACCTTCATGTCGGCGGTCCCCACCATCTTCGTGGCCTTCGTTAACCATCCCCACATCGAAAATTATGATTTGAGCTCCTTTATTGCTTGCAGCTCTGGCGGCGCGCCACTTCCACCGGAAATTTGCCGACAATTCGAGGCCAAAACGGGCGCGATCATTTTTGAGGGCTACGGACTGAGTGAAACGTCCCCAATAGCCAGCGGCAATCCGACCAATGCGGAGACCCGGAAAATCGGCAGTATCGGGCTACCGTTTCCGAGTACGGATATCAAGATTCTGGATTTGGAGAGCGGTGACAGGGAACTACCCAGAGGAGAGGATGGAGAAATCGCCATTTGTGGTGCTCAGGTCATGAAGGGGTATTGGAACAAGCCAGAGGAAACGGAGGCGGTTTTTCGGGAAATTGACGGAAAGCGGTATTTTCTCACGGGCGATATCGGGCATATCGACGAAGACGGGTTTATCGTCATCACGGACCGCAAAAAGGATCTGGTCCTCGTGGGCGGATTCAATGTCTATCCCAGAGAAGTGGAGGATATTCTCTTTGAACACCCCAAAGTAGCCATGGCGGCGGTCATCGGTATCCCCGATGACCGGAGCGGTGAAGCTGTAAAGGCATTTATCCAAGTCAAATCGGGAGAAACGGTCTCAAAAGATGACATCCTGGCCTATTGCAAGGAGAACATGGCCGGTTACAAGCGCCCCCGGCTCATAGAGTTTCGCGAAGAACTCCCGGTATCCGCCGTGGGAAAGGTCCTGCGCCGGGTGTTGCGGGATGAGGAGTTGAAAAAGGGGCAACCAGAAAGGTCGGCGTAAAAGTCATCGATGATTGCGGAAATGCACTTTTTATTTATGCAACTGAGGGGTTTACATGCGAAGTTAGGACCTCCGAGACCCTAAATAAATGTAGAGGGGGCTAGATCGAAGCGGCTGCAAAGAACCCTGATTTGACAAATATTTAACCCCCGCTTTCCTGCAAGAATCTCAGATACAACACCTTGACTGCCCACATCTGACAGATCACGTTGTGTCAAGTTATGTTCTTTCATCAGATATTTCAAAGCGCCGATCGGATCACCCTCTGAAAAGGGAAAATGCTCCTCATCATAGGTTTCGATTAATACTCCAACTGTGTCCATAAGGGCAGCCAAGGGATGACTTTCGTCATTTCCGACTGCGTCAATCAAGTGGTCTAAAAATGCGACCATGTTATCATATTCAGCCTCTGTATGAGGAACGGAAAGCAAAGGCGATAGGGGTTGCCACTTTTCGGTAATTTCTTCCAAGTTATACATAACCATTATTCACTCCCTCCATTTACCTTTACTATATTCTGAGTGCGTCAATACATATCGAATATACAATTTACAAGGACAGGGGCGAAGAGAATTCTCTGCCATTCTGATTATGACTTGACACAAAATACTGAATCTCTTATGATTTATTTTTTTCTATCGGGTCTTGAAAGGTGCTGTGGATTTGAAAAAAATCGTCTCTTGTGTATTCTTGCTGGCCGTCCTTTTTTGGTTTTCGTCATCAGGCCTTGCAGCGTCTGATGTGGTGACGGGGCATTCACCGGTAAATGGAAAAACACTGGTTGTGGGCATCGATCCGATTCCGCCTTTCGCCTTACGAACCGAAGAGGGTCAGTGGCATGGTATC
>CAYPQJ010000248.1:0-5574 GCA_964412835.1 uncultured Desulfobacteraceae bacterium
AGAAAGGGGAAAAAGGAAGTACTTTTTATTGAAACTTTTCAGCACCCGGGCCGACGGGGGTGGTGACGACCATGGTGCCGGTGGCGGCGCTGGCGGCGGCGCTGGCGGAGCCCCCGGTAGGTGATGCAACTTTTTGAAAAGGGTGATTTTACCCGTTAATCTTCATGCAACTCTGGTGTTCCCTCATGATGCATCGGTTCATGACCACCTCTATGCCGGCGGCCCTGGCTTTTGAAGCTGCATCGTTGTGAACGACACCCAGCTGCATCCATATGCTTTTGACCCCCATGCGGATGCACTGCTCCACTGCCGGCGGAACACGGGTAGGGTTGATAAAGAGGTTGGCCATGTCAACGGCAAAAGGGATGTCTTCAAGGGTTTTGTAGCAGGTTCTTTCCAGTATCTGCTGCTGGCCCGGGTTTATGGGGATTACATCATAACCCACCTCCAACAGGTATCGGGCCACCTTGTTGCTGTCCCTGGATGTTTTGGGGGAAAGACCCACAACCGCAATCCGCTTTGAATTCTGCAGGATTTTCTCTATTTCCCTTGAAGGGGGTGTATAATCAGGCATTTCACATTGGGGGTTTCCCATGAGCATCCTATTTTAACAGGTTTTTTACGGTTTCTGCCTTTTTCTTCATATTCATGGCTTTTTTGACCCCCGGGACCTGTTCCATTACCTTATCGACAACCTTGCTTTCCAGGGTTGGCTCTTTTTCGGCCTGTGGGGTTTCAACTTCTTTCCTGGATTCTTCATCGGAGGTTTTTTCCGGCTTCAATTCTTTTTTGATATTCTTGAATTCTTTGATGGCGCCGCCGAGACCCTTCCCGATATCCGGAAGGCGTTTGGCGCCGAAGATCAGGAGGACAATGATAGCGATGATGATCAGTTCCGTAGGACCAAGCCCGAACATTATGATTTAACTCCTCACAGTTGTCTGAAATGAAAGCCGTCTATTTAAGGCCCTCAAATTGAACGGCGTTTTCATTTTCTTCCCGTGCTTCTATATGCCCGATGCAGTATGCCGCCTCTCCCATGGCTTTCAGCCTCAGGAGTACCTCATCGGTTTCCTCCTCATTGACAACAATCAGCATTCCTAGACCGTTGTTAAACGTCAGCATCATGTCATGGTCCGATATATGGCCGGTTTTTCTGATGTATTGAAATACAGGATGGGGTACCCAAGCGGTTGTGTCAATGATGGCCTTGCAGCGTGATGGCAATATCCGGGGAGGGTTTTCAATGAGTCCGCCGCCGGTGATGTGACTGATGCCGTAAAGATGAAAATCCCGCCGGAGGTTGCTGATGGTTCTGGCGTATATGCGTGTGGGTTCGAGCAGCTCCTCCCCGAGGGTTCGACCAAAATCCGGCACATGGTCGGAAACGGACATTTTCAGGTCATCGAAGAAAATCTTTCTGACCAGAGAGTACCCGTTGCTGTGGAGCCCGCTGGACCCGATGCCGATCAGTCGATGGCCCACGGCAATTTCGCTTCCGTCCAGCAGTTCTTCATTATCGGCCATGCCGACCACGAATCCGGCCAGGTCGTATTCGTCTTTCGCGTAGAAACCGGGCATTTCAGCGGTTTCCCCTCCGATGAGCGAACATTTGGCCTCCAAGCACCCGGCTGCAATTCCTTTCACAATTTCAACAGCCTTATTCTCATCCAGGAAACCCATTGAAATGTAATCGAGGAAAAAAAGCGGAGATGCGCCCTGTACAACGATATCGTTGACGCACATGGCGACGAGATCCAATCCGATCGTATCGTGTTTATCGAGCATAAAAGCAATTTTGAGCTTTGTGCCGACTCCATCGGTGGAACTGACCAGAACAGGGTTTTTGACGTGTTGAACATGGAGCGAAAAAAGGCCGGCAAAGCCACCGATATTGGTGATGACGCCGGGGGTTTGAGTTCTGCTGACAATGGGTTTGATCCGTTCGACAAATCTATTTCCCGCTGCGATATCGACCCCTGCCTGGGCGTAAGGCCCCTTTTGATTATCGGGCTTTTTGATGCTCATCGTTCTTGGCTCCACCCCTCAGCGTTTTATCAGATGCTGAGTTTGAATATAACAAGGATGCTAAAGCGGAAATAACTGCTCAACTCTTTGGGCAAGCATGATGTCCCCGACAGCTTTAAGCTGTCCACCCATAAATGCCTGCATGCCGTTAATCTCTTTGTTGATCATGCCAAGCCACGTTTCAGCCGACATGGTGAGCGTTACAGTGGGGTTGTCATGGCTGCCTTCCGTAACTTCACAGGTTCCGTCTTTGACGACAATGTTCCATGTCCCCCCGTCATCACCGGTTATTTCAAATTGAAACACCGCGCTCAGATCCTGGGCCGCATCGGCATCAAATACCCCGGGCATTTTGTCGAAGATGTCTTTAACGTTTGCCAGTGCCATTTTTTATTCTCCTCATTAATTTTCTCTTTTTCCATCGGATAAGACGATTTTCTTTTTTCACATGGGATATAACTAGCAACGGATGTTATTGTCAATCAATATCAACACGGACAATATCAACACGGAGCAAAAATTCTCGCCCTGACGGCTGTGAATGATGGGTGGGCTGGATAGGTTGTCAATAAATACATAACTTTTAGAAGAATTGATTGGTTTGTGATTTTTCTTGCAATATGGTTAGGCGTGTGTTAAAACTCGCACATTTCGATCAAGGCCATGAGGACCCATGAAGAGGAAAGTGCCTCGAATTACTGCGTTTTTAGGTAAAGACACGGCTTTTGAGGGAACGTTGACGTTTACAGGTGGTCTTCGCATTGACGGTCGTTTTCAGGGGGAGATCTCCACCGGAGGGACTCTGATCATCGGGGAAACCGCTGTGATCCGGGGAGACATTCGGGCTTCATGTGTTCTTGTCAGTGGAGAAATTCACGGCAATACGGTTGCGGATGAGAGAATCGAGATTTTGACACCTGCCAGGATTTTCGGGGATATACAGTCTCCGGAGATTGTCATGGGCGCGGGGGCTGTTTTTGAAGGTAAATGTCAAACAGAAACCTCTTAAACTGCGGTATCAATAACAGCGGTGTTTCCTTTGAAAAAAAGTTTTTGACAAGCGCCTTTTTTTTTTGTAAAAGGCGGTACTTTTAGGTGAGGTGGATCCCATTGGAACTAAATTTTGAATCTAAAACCCATGGAAAATCGTGATGAAAGGATGCGTCTGATATGCTGAGCATAGACGGTACACTGATTCTTCAAATAGCCAATTTTCTTGTTCTTCTTGTGGTGATGAATATCATCCTCTATAAGCCGATACGTGGGATACTGGCAAAAAGAGATGAGGAGATGACTTCCCGTCAGAAAATGATTGACGATTATCAGGGCCGCGTAAAGGATAATGAGGAAGCGATCGAAAGCGGTATGGTTTCGGCCAGGAAGGAAGGCTATCAGGAAAAAGAAACTATGAAAGTCCTGGGACAGGAAGAAGAAAAAGGGGTTCTTCAGGAGGCCGGTGCTGCCGTGGAGCGAAAGTTAACGGCTGCAAAACAGGAGATTGAGACCAAAATAACAGCCGCCAGGGAGACCCTGGAGGGTGAGATTTCCGGTTTTTCCAATGAACTGGCTGAAAAGATATTGGGAAGGAGCGTTCAATGATTCGCTTTATAAGCAAGAAAGGGCAAACATTCCTGATTGTCGGTATGACGCTGCTGTTTGCGGTTGCTTTGTGCGGTTTAGCCTTTGCAAGTGGTGGCGAGGGTGCATCAGAGGGTCACGATCAAATGCTCAACCTCTTCTATCGTATCCTCAATTTCACTCTTCTGGTGATCATCCTGGTGGTGGTGGTCAAAAAGACTTCCATGTTGCGTTTTTTTGGGGAGCGCAGGGAAGAAATCAAAGAAAAACTTGAAGCATTGACAAAAGAACGTCAGACGGCCGAAAGCCGCAGCCGAGAGCTTGAGAAAAAACTTGAGGAATTTGAAATTCAAAAAAAAGAGATCCTCGAACAGTTCAGAGCTGAAGGCGCAAAGGAAAAAGCGCGAATTATCTCCGAAGCCAGGGAAAGGGCAGCGCAGCTTATCAGCCAGGTTGACCACACCATTGAGCGTGAGATTCAAGGCGCCACTGAAAGGCTAAAACAGGAAGTGGTTGAAATGGCAGCCCAACGGGCGGAAGAAATTATTTCCAAAGGGATAAAAGACAGCGATCAGGACCACTTGGTGAATGAATTCATTAAAAGCGTGGAGAAACTACATTGACCGGTTCAAAGATTTCCAAAAGATACGCAAAGGCGCTGCTCAGTCTGGGGCAGGAAGACGGGAATTATGCGGCATACGGTGAGAACCTGAAAGAATTCGCTGAACTCTGCACGGATAACCCGGAATTCAGCAAGGTGATCGGCAATCCGGTTTTTTCCGTGGATGATCGAAAGAAGGTGCTGAATGCCGTGTTGGCGAAAAGTTCCTTTGCCGATTACGTCAAGAATCTTCTGCAGCTTCTCCTGGATCAAAACAGGATTGGGGGCATCGAAGATGTTTCAGCCAATTACACACGACTCACCGACGAGATTTCAAACATTATCCGTGCCGATATCATTACGGCCAGACCTTTGAAAGATGAGGCAATGGGCAAACTGGATGCTGTCCTTGCAAAAATCACTTCTAAGACGGTCAAAACCAACGTGGAAGAGGATGAGTCTCTCATTGGGGGGCTCGTCGTAAAGATAGGTGATTTGGTATTGGATGGCAGTGTCAGGGCACAGATTGAAGGCCTAAAAGAATCATTAAAAAGGGGTGAATATAACTAATGGAGATCAGAGCTGCAGAAATAAGTGATATAATCCGGGGCCAGATTAAAGACTACGAAAAGAAGGTCGAAGTAAGTGAGACCGGAAGCGTCTTGTCTGTGGGTGATGGTATCGCTCGCGTATACGGGATTGAGAAGGTTATGGCCATGGAGATGGTGGAATTCTCCGGAGGCATCTATGGCCTTTGTCTTAATCTGGAAGAAGATAACGTGGGTGTCGCCATTATGGGCGATGACTCCAAAATTAAAGAAGGCGATACGGTCAAGAGGACCGGAAAGATTGCTGAAATCCCAGTGGGAGAGGCGGTTCTCGGACGCGTTATTGACGCTGTGGGGCAACCCCTTGACGGTAAGGGACCCATTGAAGCCACCCAATTTAATCGGCTCGAGATGGTGGCGCCAGGCGTTATTGACCGGCAATCCGTTTCCGAACCCATGTACACGGGTATCAAGGCCATTGATGCCATGACGCCGGTGGGAAGGGGCCAGCGTGAGTTGATCATCGGCGACAGGCAGATCGGGAAAACGGCCATCTGTGTGGACGCTATCATCAATCAGAAGGATACGGATGTTTACTGCATTTATGTGGCAACGGGGCAGAAGAAATCAACTGTGGCACAAGTGGTGAACATTCTGGAAAAAGCCGGTGCCATGGAATACACAACCGTTGTGGCGGCTTGTGCCAGCGATCCTGCCACCCAGCAGTTTATTTCACCCTATGCCGGATGCGCCATTGGCGAATACTACCGAGACCAGGGAAAACATGCCCTGATTATTTACGACGATCTTTCAAAACAG
>CAYPQJ010000249.1:0-5457 GCA_964412835.1 uncultured Desulfobacteraceae bacterium
GTGTCACGATAATTTTTACACGTTTAGGCGACAACTTGCTTGACATCTACCGATACCTTTTTTACCCATTTCCGTTTACATTTCCAATATTTCGAGATTAACCGATATTTTATTTCTTGACCGTAAAGCCCAGCCTGTTCAGCATTTCCAGGTCCTTTTGAAGGGTACGTCCCTCGGTGGTGAGGTAATTGCCGGTCATCATACCGTTGGCACCCGCCTTGAAAATCAAGGAATGTCGATCCCCGAGACCGGCTTCTCTTCCGCCGCAAACCAGAATGTTTTTATCCGGCAGAACATACCGAAAAAGCGAGATAATCTTGAAGCACCGCAAAAAAGAAACGTTTGGGTAATGGGCCATGGGGGTTCCTTCGATGGGAACCAGAAAATTGATGGGAACCGCATCCACATCCAAGTTTTTCAGGGCCAGCGCCAGTTCCAGCACCTGTTCGTCCGTCTCCCCAATGCCGAAAATACCACCCGAACAAACGGACAACCCCGCCTCTTTCGCGTTCAAAACGCACTTTACCCGTTCCGCATAGGTGTGTGAGCCGCACATATTGCTAAAATGGCTCTCAGCGGTTTCCAGGTTGTGATGGTAGCGGGTCACCCCGGCTTTTCTTAACACTTGAAAATCCTCCGGTCCCAAAATACCTAATGAGGCGCAGGTTTTTATCCTGTCCGGGTCCAGGGCGCCGAGGGCTTGTGCAACAGATGCCACTTCATGGGACGGCAGACGTCGCCCGCTGGTTACGATGGCGTATCGGTTAATGGGCGTTTCAGACGCATATTCGCCCCCCGCCATGAGCTTTTCTTCCTTCAATAGGGGATAAACATCCGCATTTGTCTTTGAAGATGCTGACTGAGAACAAAAAGCGCAATCCTCGCTGCACTTTCCCGATTTCCCGTTACAGATCGTGCACAAGTGAATCTCGGAAGCGAAATGGGCCTTACGAATCCGCTCCGCGCCCGCCATGAGCATAGGACTATGGTGCGCCGGCGTATCCACAATAATCCTGTACGCCCCGGCGTCAAGCGGTTTTCCCGCCAGGATATTCCCGGTTAAAATATTCAGTTCTTTTTTTCTATCCATGATCATGATGTTCCGAAACATCGGCGAAAGGCGTCCTTTAACATCGCCCCGTCGATACGCTCCATGGGTTCAATTTCCGCGAAAACCGATGTGTTTCCAAAATGTTCAATGGCCTTTCGGTTGTCTGGATTTAAAGGACCGTTCATCACAACGCCCCAAACCGGTAACAAATGGTTTTTCAGCAGATCCAACGACAACAGGGTGTGGTTGATGGTGCCGAGACCGCTTTTTGCCACCAGGAGGATCGGAATTGCCAGTTTTTTCATGAGATCCAGCATCAGATGATGTTCATTCAGGGGAACCATAATACCCCCCGCCCCTTCCACGATAAGATGGCCACCACAGGTTTGTGGAAGGTTCATCCGTTCAAGATCAACGTAAATCCCATCCTTTGCCGCCGCGACATGGGGAGACAGGGGAAAACGAAATCGATAGGTTTCAGGATAAAAATGATCCGACGGCAGGCCGGTCTTTTCCCGGATCCATTCCGTATCCGTTTTCTCCCCGAGACCGCTCTGAATTGGTTTCCAGTATCGGGCCGAAAGGCCCGCCACCAGGATAGCGCTCACCATGGTTTTTCCCACGCCGGTGCCGGTGCCTGTGACAAATATCCGGGGTGGCAGATCAATGGTTCCCATGGGAACGTCCTTCCTTAAATAGTTGAATGAGGTATTCCAGATGTTCCATCGTATGCGCAGCGGAAAGGGCCAAACGGATTCTTGACTGACCTTCGGGCACAGTAGGCGGACGAATTGCGGTGGCCAGCACCCCCTTGCTTTCCAGATGGTTTGAAAGGGCCAGGGCCTCCATCTCACCACCCACCATAACCGGAATAATCTGCGTATTGGAAGCCCCGGTTCGCCATCCCAAATTTTGCAGGCGCAACCTCAAAAAGTCCGCTTTGGAATGGAGTTCTTTTCGCTCTTCACCCATACCGGGAATAATGTCGAGGGCGGCATCAATGGAACCGATCACCGACGGCGGCATGGCCGTTGAGTAGATAAACCCCGAACAGCAGTTCACAAGGTAATCACGAAGCTTATGGGAGCACGCCGCATAAGCCCCAAAGGAACCGCATGCCTTTCCGAAGGTGCCGATGATCAAATCCACGCCCTTACCGCAGCAAAGCCCCATGCCCCCGGGTCCCAGAACGCCGGTGGCATGGGCCTCATCCACCACCAGCAACGCATCAAAGGCGCGGGCAAGTCCAACCAGGCGCCCGATATCGCTCTGATCGCCATCCATGCTGAATACGGATTCGGTGACAATCATACGTCGTGAAAACCCTTTGTCCATATTATTTTTGAGGAGTTCTTCCAGGTGCGCCAGATCATTGTGTCTGAACCGAAGCACATGGCAGCGGGAGAGCAATACGCCTTGAATGATGCTGCTGTGATTCAATTGGTCCGACAAAATCAGCGTCTGCCGGTCGGCCAATGCCGGCAGGATGGACACGTTTGCCTGAAATCCGGAATTGAGAATCAGCGCGGATTCCGTCCCTTTCAGGGTCGCCAGTTTTTCCTCCACAGCCTGAAAACAGTCGTAGGTGCCGCAAATCAGGCGTGATGCCGTAGCGCCCGCTCCATAACGTTCGGCGAATTCAACGGCTCTTTTGATGAGCAAGGGGTGTTTTGAAAGACCCATGTAATCATTGGAGCAGAAGTTCACGACCTTTCGACCCTTGATGCGAACATCCACCCCCTCAAGGGGTATTACAGCCTGTAGCTGCCTGAGGTGCGATTGC
Organism: uncultured Desulfobacteraceae bacterium; assembly: GCA_964412835.1. GTDB lineage: Bacteria > Desulfobacterota > DSM-4660 > Desulfatiglandales > Desulfatiglandaceae > NaphS2. Next base: position 2,835 of record CAYPQJ010000249.1, read on the forward strand.
TGCTGGCGCCGATACAGTTCTTCCTCTATGAATCCATATTTATTCATAAAGCCGGTCTCTTTTCCGGATCTTCCAATCGAATCACTTCCACCATTGTTCTGGTGATCCGCGCCAGATGGGATGTGTCGATGATGTAGGGCGGCATGGTATAGACCAGCTTTCCAAAAGGCCTAATCCAAACCCCTTTTTCCACAAATCGCCTTTGCATGTCGGCCATATCCACGGCATGATTCAGTTCAACCACACCGATGGCCCCTAAGATCCGCACATCGGCAACCCACGGCAGCGTCTTAAGGGTCATCAACTCCGCTTCAAGCTGAGCCTCGATCCGGTTCACCCGCTTTTGCCAAGGAGAGTCCAGAAGGAGCTTGACACTCGCCGCCGCCACGGCGCAGGCAAGGGGATTGGCCATGAAAGTGGGGCCGTGCATGAACATGCCGGGCTCACCTTTCGATATGCCATCACTAATGTCCCGGGTAGTCAACGTGGCCGCCAGGCTCATGTATCCACCGGTCAGCGCTTTTCCCACACACATGATATCCGGGGAAATACCCGCCTTTTCACAGGCGAACATATGGCCTGTGCGCCCGAAGCCGGTTGCAATTTCATCCAGGATGAGACGCACGTCAAACTCACGGGAAAGCTCCCAAACCCGCCGCAGGTAGTGGGGTGAATAAAACCGCATACCCCCGGCCCCTTGAACAACAGGTTCCATGATAATGGCCGCGATTTCTCCGTGGTGCTGTTCAAGAATGGTTTTGAGGCTCTCTATATCCGTTTCATCCCATGGGTCGTCATACCCGATCGTGGGCGCATCCGCAAAATAGTGCTTTGCAAGAATGCCTTCGAAAATCCCGTGCATGCCGGTCACCGGATCACACACGGCCATGGCACCGAATGTATCGCCATGGTATCCCGATCGTACGGTCAAAAGCCGGTGTTTTTGAGGCCTTCCCCTCGCCTGCCAGTATTGAACCGCCATTTTAATGGCCACTTCAACGGAAACGGAACCGGAATCGCTGAAGAACACATTTTGGAGCGGTTCAGGGGTCAGGTCCACCAAAAGGCTTGCCAACCGAACGGCGGGGGCATGGGTCACCCCCCCGAACATGACATGCGACATTTTCCCCAGCTGATCATGGGCCGCTTTGTTGAGTACCGGGTGATTATACCCATGGATGGCGGCCCACCAGGAACTCATACCATCAATGAGGCGGCGACCATCTTCCAAGATGAGATGTACGCCATCTGCCGCGGCAACCGGATACACGGGAAGGGGGTCCTTCATGGAAGTGTAGGGATGCCAGATGTGAGTCCGATCAAAAGCGGATAAATCATGTATTGCCGAATTTATCATAATTCTCTTTTCCATGCTCTAAAAATAGAGCGTTTCACCATGGGAAATATCGAGCAGTCGATCCACCATATTCTCCTTTTTCAGTTCACGCTTAAGGTCCATGGGCGGCACATGAACCGGCTCATCTCCCAGCCGGAAAGTCCCCCAGTGAACGATAAACATCTTTTCCGCCTTTAGATCTTTCACGGCCTGAACCGTTTCGGCCGGGTTCATGTGGCTTTGTTTCATGAACCAGCGCGGTTCATAGGCCCCCACACTTAAAATGGCCAGATCAATTTGGTATCGCTCGCCGATCTCCTTGAACCCTTGAAAATAGGCGGTATCGCCGCTGATGAAGATGGTGGGGCCTGATGCGGTCTTGATGAGATAGCTTCCCCACAGGTTGCGATTCGGCCCAATGATGGGGTTGCGCATGGTCCAGTGGTTGCAGGGGAGCAGAATGATCTGACGCTTTCCATCGTTAAAAACATCAAACCAGTCCAAGGGCGTGCGGTTTTTCATGCCGATGGATGAAAACACCGAATCATAGCCCAGGGGTGCAATCACATGGGTGTTTGGATCAAAAACAGAAAGGGTATCCTTATCCAGATGGTCATAATGGCCGTGGGTAATCAACACATGGTCGGGCTGCGGCATGGTGTCGATATCAAAAGCAATGGGCGTGAAATTTTTAATAGTAGGGAACAGACCGAAAAATACCGGGTCCACCAAAATCGACACACCCGCATCCCTTATGAGCACGGAGGCATGGTTGATGAAGGTGACGGAAAGGCCGTCGAAATTAACAATGGGCGCCCAATCTATCTTTACAGGGTTTAGGGGTTCATCCGCATACTGCTCTCTGAAATGGTTTTCCGAAAAGAGTTTCCATTTCAAAAAATCCGAAAACCCTTTTTTACCCGAAGGAGTGAAAGGATTGATGAAACGGTCCTTTCCGTGGTGGCGTTTTTGCTGAGCAATCTGTTTTAAGGTCATATTATTGTTTGTCGCCGCAGAATTCTCCTGTGGCGTTTCTGCGTGGGAACAGCCTGAAAAGGGTATCATACTTAAAATGGCCAAGTTCAAGCCCCATCTTGTTGCCGCAATCATGAACTCCCTTCTCGTTTTCGGTTTTAAAGGGGTCATCAGTAGCTCATCCATGTCATTTTTTATTGAGTGCATTCCTGAATCCCTTGCGGTCGCATATAAACTTCTCGAATGAAGGCCTAACGGTAAGCGAAGTGGCTGGGAAATTAAAGGCAAAAACTCAATGAAATAGAATAAAAG
>CAYPQJ010000250.1:0-5395 GCA_964412835.1 uncultured Desulfobacteraceae bacterium
CAGACGATGCATCTGCCCGGCAGAAAGGGTTTCCACGTTCCGGTTCTCAAAACCGACCAGAGAAACCGCTTCCAAGCTTTTCTGAACGGCAGTCTCAATTTCCTTAGGGTTGAGTCCAAGGTTTTGCGGCCCAAAAGCCACCTCATCCGCTACTGTGGTGCAAAGGAGGTGGCTTTCGGCATTTTGAAACACCAGCCCCGTTGAACGAAGCCGGTTACTCCTCCCAACCCGTATGGCGCCTTTTTCGCGACCGTCTTTTAAAAGTCCCTTGAGGGCCAGAAACAGGGTGCTCTTTCCACAACCCGACGGACCTGAAAGACTGATGCATTCACCGGGCTGCACCGATAAAGAAAGGTCAGATAAAGCCCACGCCTCTCGACCCGGATACTGATAGGAATAATCCCTTATCTCTAAAACGGGGCTCATAAAACTGACCTGGAGTTTGCAATAAAATCCCCTGGCATTATCCCTTTTTTTGCTTTTTCCCCAGTGATTCCCAAAGGCCTTCACCCTTTTTATGGGCAACTAAAACGGCCTGATTTCCCCAAAGCCTGGGCCGCAACCAGTGACTGGTATGAACCCGGTCGCTGGGTGCCGGGGGCTGGGCATCCCGCTCCAGGGACATCAGGAGAATATTTGCCTGTTCCAGTTCTGATACCGTCACTTGCTCGGGGAAGTCCCGAAGACCACCGAATTCGATGAACCGGCCGCTACGCCCGGAGGCGGTCAACCCCACAGCAGCCGCAGCCCCGATAATCCCATCGTTGGTGCCTCCATGTCCGGAAAGGTGAACGCCGGAAGCCGCGTGAAGGGCGTCTTTCTGCGAAACCACTTCCCGCGTGCAAAGACGACCAAAATCAACCAGAACCGACAGGTCTCTTTCACCATTTGAGACCACACAGACCCCGGGATCGCTCCCCACAAGAGAATGCCGCTCCACGTGCGCAACGGCCCTTTCGGTCAATTCTTCCAGCATGGCGCCATCCGGCATGTCCACCACCACACAGGCGGAACTGTTGTGGGACGTGTAGGGGATATCGTCATGCAGTAACAGTTGCTGTCGAACAACCCCCCACATACGGCAGCCTTCCGGCAGCTCTTTTTCAAACCACCGGGCCAGTTTTCCGGTACCACGGTTGGCATTTTTGTTGTCGGTGTCATCAAAACCGATATAAACACGCATGGGTTGACTCCAGTTGTTAGTTGTTAGGTGTTAGGTTTAAGGTTTTAGGTGTATGGTTCGGATCCCACTAGAAATTGACCGCCACACCCCCGTAAATCACGCGTCCCTCCGCCGGAAATCCGTAGCTCTGTTCGTAATTCTTATCAAGGAGGTTGTCGGCACCCACATAAACGTCCAGAAGGCCGTTTATTAGCGTCTGGTCGAATTTCAGATTGACGATGGCAAAGTTGTCCAATTCCCTCTTCTGAAGCGGTTCTGACCGGGAGTAGTAAATCTGATCCGCATTGTAGATAATGTTCGCATAAGCTGAAAAACCGAAATAGAAAGTATATTTTCCTTCAAGGGTCAGCTTGTGCCGGGGTCGGTATTGCAACTCGTCCTTCCGGCTGTTGGGGGACTTGTCCTCCGTATCCATGAAGGTATAGCCCAGGCGCAGCATAATTCGTTCAATAAACCGGGTTTCCGCAGTGACTTCAAACCCCTGAAACCGGTATTTATCGTTGTTTTGAAAGGGTTCATCGGTAAAGACTTTTTCAATGTAATCATCCACATCGGACAAAAATCCGTTAACCGCCACACGGCTGTTGAGGGGCAGGGTCTGCTCCACGCCCAGTTCGTAATTATTGGAGGTTTCCGGAACCAGATTCGGATTGCCCTCATCAATCTGGTATAGCTGCCTGAGGGACGGGAAACGGATTTTTTTGGCAAACGCCCCGCGAACTCGAGTCCCCTTGATAATGTCGTAATAGGCGCCGGCCATATAGCTTCCCTTGTTTTCATTGGCGCCCTCCTCCTTGTTCTGCCAGTATTGGCCGTACCCCAGAACCACGCCCAAACGGTCAAAGAGCGTAACCTCGTACTCCAATGAAGCGCTATAAAGCCAGAGACTCCAGGAATTGTCGAAATTCTGGAAATCATATTCTTTTCCCACTTTTACGTCCCGGATTTTCCCTTTGGAGTCATATTCCTGTTTCTGCGCATCGAGGGCCAGGGTAAAGGATCCGGCGCTTGTCAGATCCAGGGCCGTTTGAATGGTTCCGCCCCAGTTCTTGGAGGTCCCGTCCTCAAAGTAGGTGCCCTTGGTGGTCATGGAATTGTAGTTTTCGTCGTCGTACCGGGTCCGGTCCTCGTCATACTGGTTGAAGTAGGCCCAACCGCGAATATCTACAGGCCCCGGCAAATCATAGTTGGTTGAAAACTGAGCATTGAAGCCTTCATAATGGTTGACCCGCTCATATTTGGGTTTGGCGGCAAAATCGTCGGGGTCGGTTTTGGTGCTTTCCTTGGTGGTGGGCGGCATACCGAAATGGCCGTTCACAAAACTGACCACCATCCCCAGATCCCAGTCTTCCGTGGGGGAATATCCGATATTTCCGAAAATGTTGTTCCGCCGATTGTCGCTGTTATTTCGTTCACCGCCCCCCTGCAGGGGCGTAGATTCAAAGTCATTGGACAGAGGGAAATCCTTTCGCGCTGCCATACTGCCGCTCACAAAGAAATCGGCATCCTTCGCGGCACCACCCACGTTGAACCGGCCCAGACGGCTGGAACCTTCCCCGATCTCCCCTGAGGCCTTACCCTGGATCCCCTGTTTTCCCGTTTTGGTAATGATATTGATGACACCACCCATTCCCCCCTGGCCGTAAAGGACCGAATTGGCGCCGTAACTGACTTTGATTTTGGCGATGTTTTCCGTGGGAATGATGGAAGGGTCAAATTGACCGTCATAGGTTGAGTTGAGGGGAATGCCATCCAGCAGAAGCAACACATGGCGGGATCTGAACCCACGGATATCCACCCGAGGAATACCCCCTGCACCGGTCCTGATCTCCACACCCGGCAGCAGCTGAAGGGCCTGGTCCAGGGTCCTGGCATCCTTGTTCTGAATCTCCTGGGCGGTTACCTCTCGAACGGTCCCGGCGCTTTCCACCACATCCTGCCTGGCCGACACCACGACCTCTCCCAGGGTGTAAACCCCTTCATCATTTTTTTCAGCCTCCGCTGCAGTTGCAGCGGAAACAAACCCAATGACCGCAGTCATAACAGATATTAACAATATAATTCTTCCAAATCCTCTCTTTTTCATTTGATTGCTTTCCTTCCTCCTCAGTTGACAATAAAATACCGCCCCGTCATCATAAAAAGACGGAAGCGGCGGCCGTGATAATAGAATTTTGAGTTACATTTTGTCAACTGAAATACGGAAAAGAAAAATTAGAAGAGAAAAATAACTCGTATATACAGAAAATAACCGCTTCTCAGGGCCAAGGGGAGGTCTTCACAGCATTTAGATGGGATTTGTACGCTTCTTTTCGGTGGGCTACCCTTTCCGCAACGGCTTAAAAAGATATTCCAGACCGTTTACCTTGATCTCATAAACCGTGCGCAACATATCACCCAGTTTTCCCGTCGGGAATCCTTTTTGGGAAAACCAGACCACATAAGGTTCAGGCAGGTCGATCAAAAGCCGACCCTTATACTTGCCAAAGGGCATCCGCATTTTGGCCAATTCAAGCATGACCGCCACGTCCGGCTTGATCTCATTTACTTCGTTCATTTGATTCAACCGTTTTAATTTTGAACAGTTCTACTGACATCCTGAGCCAATTTCAGTGGAGGACCCTTTCATCCCAATCATCATCGTCGTAATCTTCGTCCGGAAGCAAACCATACATCGCCATGGCCTCGAAGGCCATCTCCACGATATCCTCGTCATCGGATGAGGTCAGCTCACTGAGAATCTCCGCTGATTCTTGCGGACGGATGTTCCCCAGTCCTTCAATGGCCGCCAGCCGTAACCATTTGTCCGTCAACTCACTGGTGGCAAGGCTTGCAATGTGCGACCAGGCGGCATCAATTCCCCAGTTTCCCGCAGCACAAACCGCCTCATAGTGAATATCCTCATTTTCGGATTCTAATGCCTCCAGAATCTGGGTATTAAACCCCCGAACATACTGCATGCAAAAGACGGCGGTGAGCCGCCATAACGCGTCGGCGCTGGAATACGCATCACGGATTTCCTCCGTGTGCCACTCCTGCGGGGCCCGCACCGATCCCTCCAGAATTCGACGTCGAACTTCCCTGGGAACATCAAGATCCATGTAGAGCTCACGGAGTGACGTCTGGATTCCGTGATATGTTTCTTCGGAAATGGGCACGGCTTCGGGATCATCAAACTCATCGATATAGGCAGTTTCTAAAATCGGCCCCAGAGATATGACCGACTTTTCGCGGATCGCCTCCGATTCCTCACCGTTCCGCACGATAGCAAGCAATACGGCAGCAAGTTCATCATTGATAACGACATAGTCACCCGCCAGCCCTGCCGCCAGCAGGCGATCGGTTTTATCCTTCCGGTTATCACGAAGAATTCCCAAAAGCATTTCGTCCGTACCTTGAGGCCATTCCCAAGGGGGTGTTTCTTCCAAAACTTTCAAGTCCATGATTTCCCTCCTACGTTTCATCTTCCCTGATGAAAAATGTCCCTTGAAGTTTCAACTCGTACTTAATTGTCAACAATAAAGCAACCCTTCCGCCTTCCATTTTTCAAGATGTGTCAAGAGCAGATTTGACCCCATCATTCTCCTCAAATGACAGCGAATCCTTCATCTTTTATTTGTCGTACAAAAGGATCATCATCACTGAAACTGTCAAGGTTGAATGGTAGCGGTTCAAGCCGATCATCGACAGATATTGCCAGTTCGGTCAATCTTATACGTTCTTCAAAACGGTCATTGCTTATTTGGGGAGAAACAATTGCCACATCGATGTCACTCCACTTATCAACTTTCCCCCTGGCATAGGACCCAAAAATATAGGCTTTGGAGATATGGAATCCAGCTCGGCGTAGTTTATCGAGAAATAATTGGACATTTCTTAAGACTATAGATTCGATTTCAGCCATGTGAAAACCTCTTTGATTTTTTGTAGCTCCATTGCAGTAAACTGCAATGTACATTTTTTCCTGAATTCGTTTTTGTAGTCAGGGTATCTGGATTCAAGGTTAAATGCTGTAATCCTTATTAGAGTACGTTTCTGCTCTTCAGTTATTTCTATATGAGCTTCTTGAGCTAATCTCAATAAATTATGAGAGCGAGGCACCTGCTGATTAGTATTTTTGACAAGTACCGCTTTTATGATTTTCTCAACCGCAAGATGGCCAAAGAAAAGCGCGTAAGAATAATCTTTTTTTTCAAAAAGATGTTTTGCAAC
>CAYPQJ010000251.1:0-5332 GCA_964412835.1 uncultured Desulfobacteraceae bacterium
CTTTGGGAATTCACGGGTGAACTGAGGCGTTAACAACTAACCTACAGATTCCGTAACGGCTTAAAAAGATATTCCAGCCCGTTTACTTTAATATCATAAACCATGCGCAACATATCACCCAATTTCCCGGCGGGAAATCCTTTTTGGGAAAACCAAACCACATAGGGTTCGGGCAGGTCGATCAAAAGTCGCCCCTTATACTTGCCAAACGGCATCCGCATTTTGGCCAATTCAAGCAAAACCGCCGCATCCGGCTTGCACTCATTTTCTTCGTTCATTTGATCCTTTGTCTTTAACTTCAACAAGCCATAAGTTAAAGGAAACGAATCATCCTTAACTTAGGGCTTCGGCAAGAAATAATTACATATTTTTCTTCTTCCCCTTTGCCTCTTGCATGCACTGCACTCGGTTCCCCTGAAAAATCGTGTCAAGGCATTGGTTGCAGGAAATACAAGTCGGCCTGTAATGAGGTTCATCCCTCCATTTGTCAACGATGAAGGGTTCTCTGATGAACGGCCGACACAAGGAGACAAAATCCGCATCGCCTTTCTCAATGGCCTCTTCCATGAGAGCAAACGTCCTCAGGCCGCCTACCATCATGACCGGCACGTCCACCTCTCCTTTTATGGCCTTGCACCATCCTCGAAAATAGGCTTCTCGCTCGGGGCGGCTGATCTTGGTTTTGAACTCGGTCCCCTCATACCGCTCCCCCCTCAGTCCTGAGCTGATCTCGAGAGCGTCAACGCCCCATTTCACCAGGGACCGAGCCGCCGATGCTCCCTCACGAAACTCAAGCCCTCCGGGAAAGCCGTCCTGAACACCGAGTTTCATGAGCAGGGGGTAATCCTCGCCCGCCTTGGCTCTGATATCCTTTAGAATTTCGCCATGGAGGCGTAAACGGTGTTCCAGATCTCCCCCCCACTGATCATTTCGACGGTTCAGATACGGAGAAAGAAATTGACTCAGCAAATAGGCGTGTGCCCCATGCACCTGGACGGCATCAAACCCGGCCTCCCGCACCCGTCTTGCAGCATCTCCGAATGCGCTGACCACTTCAAGAATTTCCGCTTCGGTCATGGACCGGTAGGGTCTATTAAAACGGGGATCATCCTGAACAACCGAAGGGCCCATGGCCTCAAGGTTTCTGCTCTTTAAAAATCTTGCACCCTCCCTGCCGGCATGGAACAGCTGGATGGCGATTTTGGCCCCCTGATCATGCACGGCCGAGGAGAGCTTCCTGAGGCCTGGAATACAGTGATCCGTCGCCACTGAATTCTGGATCGGAGAAGTCTGACCGGAATCGTGGACATAGCAAATACCCGTAACGATGAGCCCTACCCCACCCCTTGCAAGGTCTTCAAAAAACCGGATCTGATCGTCAGTTACCCGGCCTGTTTGATCCGCGTAACCGTCATAGGTTGCCGATCTTACAAAGCGGTTCTTCAGTTCCATCCCATTAATCACCATCGGTTCAAACAGAATACTCACCATCCACTCCTTCCGGAACTCAGATAAAATTTTTAAACCACGGCCCGCTCAATTTGGGTTTCCCCACCAACTGCGGCACGAATTTATCAAAAAGATAAATCAGTGGAATGCAGATCGCAAGGCTCATTACGGTCATCAAACAGCCTACCCGGAAGACATTCAGACCGGAACCGGGAAGGGTATCCAGAACCCACTTTGCCACCGGGCCATTGATATAGTGATAGAAAATGCCGTTTAAACACATCAAGATCAGGGTGTTTTGCCCCATCCAGACCATGGTCTTATGTGAAGGTGTAATTTTTCCAAGAAAAAATATCAAGAAAGAACCTGCAACGGCGGAAACAGGAAACCAGAAGAAACTTCCATGGGAGGCGAATATGATCACCACGGCATCATAATAGTTGAAATTGAAAGGCCCGGTGTTCAATTTATAGGTAAACAGGACAATAAGGAAAGTGATGACCACACCCGGGCCCAATATCTTCAGGGAGACCTTCTCCACGAGGAATTTCCTGCGCCTCAGATAGATCCCCAATAAATAGAAAGCATACATGGTAATCGCCTCATGGATGAAGAGATAATTCCATCCGATGACCCTCCCTTTCATGGGGTTAAAGATATCCAGTTTCAAATTGAACCAGTATCCCACCACGTAAAACAAAAGGGCGCCCAGCAAGATTTTTGAGTTGGACTGTAAAAACCGAAATGCACCGTAATGGACCAGTTCAACGGAAAACAACATCAGAATAAACCAGGACGGAACACAAAATATGGGTATTCCGAAGAGCGTATTAAGGAGCCCGTTCATATACCCGTCAACGCTTGGCAGTTTTATGTTAACGAATTCCCCGGGAAAGAAGAGGGGCAGCACCATGAATACGGCGGTAAAAAACAGAAAAGGGAGCAGACGGGAAATAAAGCGGCGTTTTAAATACTTCCCGAAAGGAAACGCAATGTCACTTTCTCTCACCACGTAGCCTGCAAGTACAAAAAAAACAACCATGTGAAAAGAGTATATGAATTTGTATTGGGTAAAGCCGGCAGGGTTTTTCAGCAGCATGAACCGCTCGATAAAATGGCCGTAAAAGACCAGGGCCATGGCGTAAAACCGGGCCACATCAATGGCCGGGATTCTTCCTTTTCCTGATTCGGTTTCCGTACTCATGAGCAAAATTCCTCCTCACGTGAAAAAGGTGGATGTTTGTGAAACATAAAGACCATCAATGGGTTTTGCCCCTGCAATCCTCGGGTTGCGGGTCGAAAAATGATCCCTTCTTCAGTGCCGGATTTGAAACCACTCCATTTGCGAACATCCTCTTCCGAAATGATGTTCCTTGAAATTTCAATTCGTACCTACTTGTCAACAATAAAGCAACCCTTCTGCCTTCCATTTTTCAAGATGTGTCAAAAGCAGATTTGATAACCATTTCACAACGACCTGTGTTCTCTGTTTCGGGTGCCTCAATAACTATGAATACCAGGCTGTGAATATGGAATATAAAAAAGAAAGACTCATTAGTTTTCAGGAGTATTTGAAAAAAACAATCTGAAATTCGAGCTGTCTGTTGAAACAAAAACTTAGAAAAAAACGTGCCGCCGGATGGTGCGGAAAATAGATTGGAGATACCGTCCACTCAAGGGATCAGGCTATGCAGGGCGTGACGCAATCAAACCATGGGCCGTCAGTTTTCGGACAATGGTCGGTGCCATGAGGGAACCCAGAACCCCGAAAACAACGCCGCAGGCGGATGAAATCAGCGCGTGCTGAAGGATGAGATCCCACTCCATTCCGATGATCCATTCCACCACAATGATGGTTAAAAAGCGGCTGGCGGCCCCCAGTGCACCGACAATGGCGCAGGCCACGTAGCTTCCGGCCAATCCGTTATAAAAAAGGCCCGCCAGGTCAACAATGAGGGCGGGAATCAGAAATTTAAGGATAATCAATGGTCCGCCCTTGCCCATGCCCAACAGGGTGCACAAAAGCCCTGACAGGAGTCCCACCAATGTTGCCGCACCCAGCCTGGGAACACAACCCCTTCCCAGGATCAGGAAGAACATGGTGAAAAACATGGCATGGCCGGGTATATTTAAGTGCAATCGAAATACCGCCCGGGTAATGACGATGAAGCAGGCGCAGAACGCCAGACAGAGGGCTTCCTGAAGTGTGAATTTTTTCATGGGCGAAGCCGCCCTTCAAAACCCCTGGCCTCGGCGGAAAGCGCCGCTGACCTTGCGGTTTTCAACGCCCGCACCATGAGGGGAATCATCAGGCAATGAAACTGGTCTTTCCAGTGGATGGGGTTCCAGGCGTAACGGAAACCCACGGGTGCGCCGCGAAGCTGTTGGGCCATGGCAATGTCTCGGGTTTCACGGGCAAAGAAGGGCACAAAACGCATGCTGGTGAAAAGGAGAAAACTCAAGCGTTCCGGCATGATTTTTTTTAGGCTCCCCATCATTTGCGTCCCTTGGGTGGTTCGAAGAAGGACCGTTCCCGGCAGAAAAAGAAGAAGGATCTGGCAACCGGTCCGCAAACCCGGCCAAAGACCTTCCGCAAACCCGTATTTGATCAGATAAAGCAGCAATATAATCGCCATCTGGACCAGGAAAAATCGAATATCCCGCCACAGATTCAGAACACCCAGATGAGCGGAAAGATAATAGGCCAGATTGATAGCCAGAAGGCCCAGCAGCATCCACGGTTCCCGGGCGGCAATGGCCGCGGCCGAAAAAACAACCGCCAAAATGATTTTCCACCCCGGACCCAGCCGGTGAATGGGGGAGTTTCCGGCGCAATACTGAAAAGCATTTCCCTTGAAACCGCCCTTTTCAGAACGTTTCCATTTTTTCAATACGTCCCTCCTTCAAAACAAACGTTTCATCGGCCCAGGTCTCGTCAGGCAAAAACTCGTGAGATGCGATGACCACTGTAGTTCCCCGCGATTTACACAAACGGGATAGGATCTTCAAAATATTTTTTCTCCGGGCGAAATCAAGCCCCGCAAAAGGTTCATCCAGCATGAGGATTTCGGGCCGGGGTGCCATCACCGACGCCAGCGCCACCCGGTGTTGCTCGCCGAAGCTGAGCGTCAAGGGTGAACGGTTTTTCAAATGCGCCACATGAAAAATTTCTAGGGCTTCGGCAACACGGGTCTTGATTTCCCGGGCGGAAAGCCCCATTCGTTTAAGGGAAAACCCCACTTCATCCCGGACCGTATCTTCAAAAAGCTGCCGTTCAGGGTTCTGAAAAAGAAATCCCATTATACCAAAAAGCTTGCCCAATTTTGGGAGCCCCACGCCTGCCATTTCAATACTGCCGGCTTCGGGCCGAATCAACCCCGCCATACATTTTAAGAGGGTGGATTTACCCACACCGTTTTGACCATAAATGAACACAAGCCGGCCCGCGAACAAACTCAGATTCAGATTATCAAACAGGGTTCGGCCATTATGGTCTGAGAAAAGAAGCCCTTTCACCGAGAGCAGGGGATTCAGGGTTCCGCCTGCTTCTGGTGGCATTCCACCATGGCCCCTCGGGGGAAAAAGGGTAAATTCAGCCGGGAGTTCACGATCAATCCCCTGGATACATCCCCCATCCATGAAAACAAAACGGTCCACCAGCGTTTCAAAAGGGCCCAATTCATGATCGGCAATCAACAAGGTATGCCCCGCTGCCTTCAGGCTGCTCAACAGTTCCACCAAGCGACTTTTTCCGTCCGCATCCAGTTGGGCCGTGGGTTCGTCCAGAAGCAGAATATCCGGGGATGTGGAGAGCACCGATGCAATGGCCAGACGATGCATCTGCCCGGCAGAAAGGGTTTCCACGTTCCGGTTCTCAAAACCG
>CAYPQJ010000252.1:0-5309 GCA_964412835.1 uncultured Desulfobacteraceae bacterium
CGTGGGGGTCGGGGTTTTCGGGGCCCTTGTGACAAATGCCATGGCCAATGTGGCTGCCGCGGCTCTTATATTGCCCATCGTGATCCCCATGGCGCAGTTGGAAGGGGTTGATCCCCGGGTGCTCGCGCTCTGTCTCGGAACCGCCACCTCTTTTGCCATGCTTCTGGTCATCGGCTGCCCGCCCAATGCCATTGCTTACAGCTACCGGTATTTCAAGCCGGCCGACCTCACGAAAGTCGGCTTGGTGGCCACACCAATTCTTTTAGGGATTCTAATCTTGGTTGCGACAGTCTGGTGGAAGATATTGGGATTGGTGTAACATGGAAAGCATACGCCTCCTTCTCGTTGACGATGAAAACGACTTCCGGCGGACCGTTGCCAAACGGCTGATGAAGCGAGGCATAGATACGAAACAGGCGGCAAGCGGGGAGGAATGTTTAGAGATCCTCAAAAATGATCCTGTGGACGTGGTGGTTCTGGATGTAAAGATGCCCGGCATGGACGGTATTGAGACCCTTCATCATATCAAAAAAAAACATCCTGAGACAGAAGTGATCATGCTGACCGGGCATGCAACCACCCAGGACGGCGTGGACGGCATTAAGACGGGGGCGTTTGATTATCTCAGCAAGCCCATAGAGTTGGAACATCTGCTGGGTAAGATCGGGCAGGCCCATGAAAAGCGCGTCAGGGAGGAGGAAAAGCGGAAAGAGGCAGACTTCAGAGCCAAAATGGAGCAGCAGATGATCGCCACCGAAAGATTGGCATCGTTGGGTACCCTGGCCGCCGGGGTCGCCCATGAAATCAACAACCCCTTAGCCATTATCAGGGAATCGGCTGGTTGGATGAAATCCATTCTCAACAAAGAAGAACTTGCCCACATGCCGCGCAAGGGCGATTTTGAAATGGCCCTGGGTAAAATAGAAAAGGGAGTGGAAAGGGCCAGGCGGATTACCCATCAACTTTTGGGAACTGTGAAACAAACCGATTCTACCCTTTCAGAGGTGGACTTGAAGGAATTGGTGGATGAAACAGTGGGCCTGCTCCATAAAGAGGCTGTCAATAAGGGCGTTGAAATTATCCAGGAGATTGATCCGGCTATTTATTCCATATGGACCGATCCCTATAAATTGAGGCAGGTCTTGATCAATCTCATAACCAATGCTGTTCATGCAACAGGGTCCGGGGGCAAGGTCACGGCAACGATCGAACCGGTTGACGATCGGGTGGCACTCATCATACAAGACACCGGCCAGGGGATTCCCAAGGAACACCTGAAAAAGATTTTCGAGCCGTTCTTCAGCACAAAGCCCCCTGGTGAAGGGACAGGCCTTGGACTGTTTGTCACCCGCAGTATTATCGAGAAATTGGGTGGGGAAATGGAAGTGGAGAGCCGGTTAGGCCAAGGGGCGCGTTTTTGTGTAAAGCTTCCGAGATATCCGGATGCGCAAAGCGTGTTGGACAAAAGGTGATCTCGAAAATAGAGGAGGAATGAGGCATGATCAGAATACCGACAAGAGTGCTTTTAGTGGATGATGAAGAAGATTTCGTGGAAATGCTTTCTTTGAGATTGCAGGAGGCGGGAGAAAAGGTTTCCGCTGCATATAGCGGAGAAGGATGTCTCGATGCTTTAGCGAAAACCGATATCGATGTGGTTGTCCTGGATATCAAGATGCCCGGCATGGATGGCATGGAAACATTGGTCGAGATAAAAAAGCGCTTTCCACTGGTGGAGGTCATTATGCTGACGGGTCACGGCAGCGCCGAAACTGCTGTTAAGGGTATGAAACTGGGTGCCTTTGATTATCTTATGAAGCCGGCGGAATTCGACGAGCTGACCGCTAAATTACAAAGGGCCAGGAAGAGAAAAGACGAACAGGAAGAGAGAATCAGACAGGCTGAAGCCAAGCTCCTTCTCAGAAAAAGCGGCGGCGCTTTCTGAGACAAAAAATCAAAATAATCCTCCTTCGGGTATAGAGGCCCTTCTTTCGGGGTCAGGGCCTTGTCTATTCCCATGCTTTACAATCTGTAAAAAAAACCGACAGATCCCCCTCAAGAAATCTCCTTGTCAGTTTATGTTTAATCAATTTAAAGTATCCTAAATTGCCTGATTGAATGCAAATACCGGATTTCTTATATCTGGCACGTTGGTTGCTACCTCTTTGATAGAGACGATCAAAATTCAAAATTATCTGACCCACATTCGGGTAGACAGGAGGTGTTACAATGTTGGTAAAAAATTGGATGAGCAAGACGGTTATTACCGGTGATGTGAACGATTCAATGAATGACGTCATGTCTCTCATGAAAAAGCATGGCATCGGCATGGTGCCGGTAATGAAAAAGGGGAAATTGGTGGGGATTGTCACGGACAGGGATTTAAAAAGATCCTCTGCCTCAGACGCCACCACTCTGGAGGTACATGAACTCCTTTTTCTAATCTCGAAGATCAAAGTCAAGGATATTATGACCAAAGATCCGATCACCGTGCCCTTTGATTTCACCGTGGAGGAGGCGGCAGAGGTCCTTATGAAAAATAAGATCTCCGGAGCGCCAGTGGTAGATCAGGACGGTCAGATTGTCGGTACTATTACAAAGGGAGACCTGTTCAGGGTCTTAATTTCTCTAACCGGGGTGGGGAAGAGAGGGATTCAGTTTGCCTTTCAGGTGGAAGACCTTCCCGGAACCATCAAGGACGTTTGTGATATTATCCGAAATTACGGGGGCCGCATGGTGAGTATCCTGACGTCCTATGAAAATGTGCCCGAAGGGTACAGAAAGGTCTTCATCAGGATGTACGGTGTTGAACGTGGCAAACTGTCGCAACTGGAAGATGATATCCGGGAAAAGGCTACACTCCTTTATGTGGTGGATCACCGCGAAAACAGGCGGGATATTTTTCAGGTGGTCAATGTTAATCAATAATCTCTATCTTGTGGCCCATCAAGGGATAGAGTCTCAAGGCTGGAACGTGCCGGTACCAATATTTTTTTTAGTGGTGACGGCATCGGCATAAAGGTGAGGGATAGTGGAAAATAGAAATAAGTTCACCATCTTAATAGCGGACCGGAATCCTAATGTGCGAGAGTTCCTGAAGCGAGAGATGATGGCTGAAGGCTACAGGGTCCGGCTGGCAAAGGACAGCCGGGGAGTCTTGAAATGGGCCTTCAGTCAGGCGCCCCTTGACCTTCTTATATTGGACCCGGATCTGCCCGATACGGAGGAGGTGGGGCTGTTCAAGCAAATCAATGACCGGATTCCCCAGCTACCGGTGGTGATTCATTCTTTCCAGGGGGATTATGTCGACTATCGGGAAGCCTCAATCACAGCGGTCTTTGTGGAAAAACAGGGAAACAGTATCGAGTATCTAAAAAATGCGGTATCGGAGATGCTGAATCAGGTGTGAATCAGGGCCTTTCTCCCGGGGCCATAACCGAACCCGACTGTACAAAAATACCTTGACAATCTATCTAAAACAGGCTCTTTTTAACTCCCATCAGGCAACCGGACCTTTGCGCATCTGAACGGTTACTATGAATATGATTAGACTGCGTACACGAATATATCTGCTCTTGACCGCTCTGGTGCTTGTTACCATAATGGGCGGTCTCGTAATGGTGTGGTACACCTATCGAATGGAAGGTCTTCTGACCCACATTATCTCCAAGAACATGGCGACCTTTTATGCCGCGGAAGGGCTGGAGATTGCCCTTGTGAATCAGAAGGGGTTTGTTTCATACTATTTTTTGGATGGTGATCCGGACTGGCTCAGGCAGCTGGGAGAATACCGCCAGATTTTTAAGGAGCGACTCAAAGAAGGAAAGACCCTCGCTGAGACTGAACGTCAAAAGGAGGCTATTGTGCGGATTGAAGCAGAATACGGCCGCTATGTCCTTCTTAAAGACCAGGTTATCTTACATTATATAGAGGGGGATCGTGAAACGGGCGTCAAGCTCCATAAAGAGATGCGGAACCGCTTTTTCACGATCCTCGATCTTTGCGAAGCGTACAAGGGACTTCACAGGGAAGCCATCGAACAGGCCAGGGATGAGAGTCTTCTGCAGGCCCGAAACCTCAGGCTTGTTGCCGGAACAGCCATATTGACCGTCCTGATCCTGGGTCTGCTTCTGGCCTTTGTTTTGACAAAACAGATCCTGATCCCCATTCGCAGTTTGGCCTCAGAGGCGGACAGGCATTTGAAACCGGTCGGTGCCGGAAATGAAGTCAATATCCTGAGTCAAAGGGTGCGTGGTTTGATCAAAAACGCAGACCATACACAGGCTGCGTTGGAAAAAAGTCAGGAAACCCTCCTGCAGGCGGAAAAGATGGCATCGGTCGGGAAACTGGCGGCAGGAATGGCCCACAGTGTTCGCAACCCCCTTACATCCGTAAAGATGCGTCTCTTTTCTCTTAACAGAGCGCTTAAACTCTCACCCACCCAAAGGGATGATTTTGAGGTGATTTCCGAAGAAATCCGTCACATCGATACAATTGTGCAGAACTTCCTTGAGTTTTCCCGTCCGCCCAAGCTCAAGACACAGAAAATCAGTCCGTCAGAGATTGTAGACCTGGTCCTCCAACTGCTTCAACACCGCCTTGAATCCTACAATGTGGCGGCAACCGTCAGTCGTCAGGCGACCCTTCCTGAAATCCAGGTGGATCCGGAACAGTTAAAAGAAGTGCTGATCAATCTTTTAGAGAATGCCTGCGAGGCAATGGAAGGGGGCGGCGCCATTGTTATCCATGAGGAAGAGGGCTTCAGAGAACCTTATGGGGCTGCTGTCGTCATCCGGGTATCCGACACCGGGCCGGGGATTCAAACGCCCATCCGGGAAAAGGTTTTTCAGCCCTTTTTCACCACCCGGGAGGAAGGAACGGGCCTGGGCCTGAGCATTGCCTGCAGGATCATGGAAGGCCATGGCGGCAGCCTGGAGCTGATATCCGAGAGGGGGGAGGGAACGACATTTATCATCACCCTGCCCGTGGAGGAGACTTAACCTTGAGCACTATCCTGATTATCGACGACGACGACCAGTTGCGGGTCAGTTTCCAGAGGCTTCTGAAAGAAGAGGGCTATTTCATCGACAGCGCCCCATCCGGCGAAACAGGTCTCAATCTGATGAAATCGAAAACCCCGGACCTGGTTATTCTGGATATGCGATTACCCGGAATGAACGGCCTCGAAACCTTTAGACGCATCCATGCCATGGAGCCCAAACTCCCTGTTATCATCATGACGGCTTTCGGGACCACCGAAACCGCCATCGAAGCCACAAAGATGGGGGCATTTGATTACATCCTCAAACCCT
>CAYPQJ010000253.1:0-5206 GCA_964412835.1 uncultured Desulfobacteraceae bacterium
TTGTTGTGGCGGACATGATTTTGAACATCGCCGGTCACAATCCGGTATCTTCCCCCTGCACCGTAGAGCGCCCTTATAATTTCCAGTTGGCCGGCGCCATGATGTGGGGGGCGATATCCCCCACCGGGACCGGGAACCACAAACCATTCCCCTTCCTGAACGTGCAATTCCTTTATTTTGCCGTATATCTTATAAACAACCACCATCTCTTTTGATTTGCCGGGCGCGGGATCCATTTCAAGGTTTTGGTTGGATACCTTCATGCTGATGGAATGATCCGATGCAAAATCTCTGACCGTCTGGGTGACATCCCGGTAGTTTCCTTGAATACCGTATCGGGCGGAGATGATGTGAAATTCGTCAGCGGCCCACGCGGTTGCATCAAAGTGCGCAAAAAAAAGAAGACTGAGGGCCGAAGCCATCAGTATAAGGATATGTTTTTCAAAGATTCGTTTCATGATGCCTTATTTCGGGTCTTTGCATCCTTCAAGGACTTTACGCATGCGATTCCTCTCAGCAAGCAGTTTCCTCAGTTGATCTTTCATATCCGCCTGGTTTTCGTAAGGCGCATCATCGATTTGTCTTTCCAGGCTTTCAACTTCGCAAATGAGCTGATAAAGGTCTTTTGCGATCATTCGGACGCTCATGGGCGTTTGATTTCCGTGTCCTGAGGGCTTGGGTAAGTCCCAACTTTTGTCTTGACAATACGTAAATATAATAACAAGATACACTTTTAACAATAAAAAAATTGATAATGCCATTCTTGAGAAACCTGACGGTCTCCTTTAAACCCACATTCAACAATTTCCGACCCCTCTGGATATATTTTGTAAAGAACCGATGGGCGCTGGTGGCAGGTGTTCTGAGCCTGCTTATAGTGGATTTCCTCCTGCTGATGATCCCCCTGATTATCAAAAAGGCCATCAATGTTCTGGTGGTTCAGACTTCGGCAACCGGTGCTCTCCTGGTAAAGCAGGGGGCTACCATCGCCGTGATTGCCCTGTTTATTGCCCTGTTTCGCTATGTGTGGCGCCATTTGTTGCTGGGCCATTCCAGGAAGGTGGAACAAGGCTTGCGAAACCGGCTCTACGGGCATATTCAAACCCTTTCCCTCTCATTTTTTCAGAATACAAAGACCGGCGATCTGATGGCCCGGGCCATTAACGATATCAATGCGGTTCGCATGGCCTGTGGGATGGGGCTGGTGGCCCTGGTGGACGGGTTTGTTCTCGGTACCGCGGCCATCGGCTTTATGATGAGCATTGACTGGCGATTGACCCTGATTGCACTGATTCCCGCGCCGGTTGTGGTGATCCTCACCCGGATGCTGGCCAATCAGATGTCTGCACGGTTTGAACGGGTCCAGAAGAGTTTCTCCGACCTCACGGAACAGGCCCGCGAAAGCTTCGCAGGCATCCGGGTGATCAAAGCCCATCAGCGGGAAGGATGGGAATACGACAGAATGAAGGCCAGGGGAGATCGATATGTGGGGGAGAGCATGCATCTGGCCAGGACCCTTGCCCTCTTTTTCCCCCTCATGACCCTGATCACCAATGCGGGACTTGCCGTCGTGATTCTTCTGGGCGGACGATATACGATCCTCGGAACTATCACGCCGGGTGATTTTGTGGCCTTTATCAGCTATTTGAATCTGCTCACCTGGCCCGTTATGGCCATGGGGTGGGTGGTCAGCCTTATCCAGCGGGGATCGGCCTCCATGCGCCGCATTAACGGTATTTTTGATGCGGTTCCGGAGATTCAGGATCCCGGTGACGAAAACGGACGGGTTTCGGAAGGCCATTCAGGGGAAGTGCTTTCGGGAAATATTAAAGGGAGCGTTGATTTCCACGGGCTCAGTTTTCAATATCCCGGCGGAACGGAATATGTGCTTAAGGATGTCAACCTCAAAATCCGTCCGGGAGAAACAGTCGCTATTGTGGGGCGTGTGGGATGTGGAAAAACCACACTCTTGCAGATAATCCCCCGGCTCTTGAATGCGCCTCTAAATATGGTTTTCGTGGATGGCAGGGATATCCGGAAATTGCCGTTGGCAACCCTCAGAAAAAAAATAGGGTTCGTGAGCCAGGATGTTTTTATTTTTTCCGATACCATATTCAACAATGTGGCATTCGGAATGGGTGATGTTAGCGATGAAGACGTGCGGCAGGCCTTGGACATTGCCGGCATAAGCGAGGAAGTGGCAGCCTTGGACAACGGTTTGGAAACCCTTCTGGGCGAAAGGGGCATCACCCTTTCCGGCGGGCAGCGTCAACGGCTCACTATTGCGCGGGCCGTGGTGGGGAATTTCCCTATCCTCATACTGGATGACGCCCTAAGCATGGTGGATACCCGTACCGAAGAGGGAATCCTGAACCGGATTCTGGATCTTCGGCAGAACCGCACCAATGTGATCGTTTCCCACAGGGTTTCCACCATTCGCCGGGCGGATCGGATATTTGTCTTTGACCATGGATCCTTGAAAGAGGAAGGGACCCACGAGAGCCTGATCCTTCTGAAGGGGATCTATGCCGCCCTGTACGAAGAACAGCTCCTGGGGGAAGCCCTTGAAAACGGAGGCGTGAGCTCGTTATGATGGGGGAATACGGGTACGCCGAGGAAGGCAAGCTGGGTAAGCCCTACAATCTCAAGTTGATGAAAAGGCTGGCTTATTTTGCGCGTCCCTACACAAAAAAGGTCGTGGCAGGGCTCCTGCTGTCGATCCTGGTGGCCCTGTTTGATCTATGTGTGCCATATCTGACCAAGATTGCCATTGATCGGTATATCCTGGTGTCCTGGTATGAAATAAGCGGAAAAACGCTGTCGGAAAATGCCTATGGGGATTTAAAAATACACTATGGGTCACTCATGGAGAAAAGCGCTGTTCCTTCCGTATACTACATCTCCAACCTGAACCTGAAAAAGATCGATCCTGCGGATATACACCTTCTCAAAGATCAGGGGCTGCTCGGTTCCAAACGGTTTTACCGGATTGGACCGGAGAGGGACATCGCCCGATGGTTTTCGGATGAGCATGGTAGGGGCACGGCGCGCCGTGCCCTTACGAAAATGGCGGACGGCGCAACAATGGTTCCCTATGAACAACTGGAGCGCCTGCCCAAAAAAGAGCTCCTCCAAATCAGGGCCGGCGATATCAGCGGGGTGACATGGGTGGCAGGGGTATTCTTTATTCTGCTCCTGTTCTCCCTGGGGTTCAGTTATGTGGAATATTATATCATGGAGTTAACGGGCCAGCGGATCATGCAGGATATACGCATGAAACTCTTTGACCGGATGCAGGCCCAGACATTGCGGTTTTTCGATCGCTACCCGGTGGGAACTTTGGTCACCCGGGTCACCAATGATATCGGCAATCTCAATGAAATGTTCAAATCCGTCCTGATTACCGTTTTCAAAGACCTGTTCATGATCGTGGGTATTCTGGCGGTGCTGCTTTACCTCAACTGGCGCCTGGCACTACTCTGTTTCATCCTGCTCCCCATTATTTTCGGTCTGACCTTCATTTTCAGTTTCATGGCCCGTGAAGCGTTCCGGGAACTTCGCAGCACGGTTTCCAGAATAAACGCTTTTCTGCAGGAGCGGATCAGTGGCATGCGCATCATCCAGTTGTTCGTCAGGGAAGCCTCTCAAATGAGGCTTTTTGCCGACCTCAACCGGGAGAATTATCAGGCGGGCATGAAGCAGATCCGGATTTTTGCGTTGTTCATGCCCCTGATGGAGCTTTTATCGGCCCTGGCCATTGCCTTTTTGATCTGGTGGGGAGGGGGCCAGGTGGTGCAGGAAGAGATGACACTGGGGGTCCTGGTGGCCTTTATCGGTTATATCCAGATGTTCTTCAAGCCCATCCGGGACATTTCCGAAAAATACAATATCATGCAGATGGCCATGGCCTCCATGGAACGGATTTTTGAATTCATGGACAAAAAGGAGATACTGTCCCAACCCGCATCCCCCCGGAATCCGTCCCATGTCCGGGGTCATCTGGTGTTTGATCACGTCTCTTTCGGCTATGATCCGGAAAAAAGGGTCCTTCATGACGTTTCTTTCGAGGTGAAACCGGGGGAAACCGTTGCCATCGTGGGCGCTACAGGCTCCGGAAAGACGACGGTGGTGAGCCTGGTGGAGCGGTTTTACGACCCGGACCGGGGGAGTATTATCCTGGACGGCATTGATTTGAGGGAGTGGTCCAATGAAAGTCTCCGAAATGCCGTGAGCCTCTGCATGCAGGACGTGTTCATCTTTGCCGGAACCGTGTGGGAAAACATCTCCCTGGGTCGGGAAAACCTGAAACCGGAAGCGGTGCGTCGTGCGGCGGAAACCGCCAACGCCCTGGGGTTCATCGAAGCGCTGGAAAATGGATTACAACAGGAATTGGGTGAGCAGGGCGCCACCCTTTCGGGCGGCCAGCGCCAACTGCTCTCTTTTTCCCGAGCTCTGGCCAGTGATCCCCGCCTGTTGATCCTGGATGAAGCCACCAGCAGCGTGGACCCGGAAACCGAGCGCCTCATCCAAACGGCCATCTCAAAAATGGCCCACAAAAGGACCACCCTGGTGGTGGCGCACCGCCTCTCTACGGTCAGGGACGCGGACCGGATCATGGTGATGCACCACGGCCGGATCAGGGAGCAGGGAACCCACGAGGAGCTTATGGCCATGGAAGGGCTTTACTACAAGCTCACCCGGCGGTGGGAACGGGGGGTGGAAGGCATAAACTGAGGAGTTTTTAGAAGAATGTCCCTTAGTCAACTCAGTTTGCTCTCGGTGGTGTCCTGAACTGGGGTGCCGGGACCGAAGCCTTGCTGAATACAAAAAACGGCCTTCCCTAGTAACCCTGTAACCGGCTTATGTTGTCTGACGCCAACTTCAAATTTCCGCCAAGCCTTGAAAACTGTTTCAGTTTATTTTAGAAAGAAGAAGTCCGTCATGACTGGGATGAAAAAAAGAAAATTTGAGATACTATTTGGGAAAATGGAATGGGTAAGGGCCGGAACGGAATATTGTGGGGGGAAAAAGACCAAGAACGTTATCGCCGTTATCTGAACACCTTTATCCTTCACTTCCGGCCCCGGAACGTCCCCGAACGAACCCTCCGATTCACCCTGACCTGGGGACTTGGCGGCATGGCTTTTGTCCTGGTAACGCTCCTGCTCGGGACAGGGTTGCTGTTGAAGTTTTATTATCTTCCCTC
>CAYPQJ010000254.1:0-5197 GCA_964412835.1 uncultured Desulfobacteraceae bacterium
TGGCCCTGGTGATTTCCCTGTTTGCACTGGTGTGTCTTGCGCCCCAGCGGATCATTGAGGAATCAAAAAACCCCTTGAGCCGGTTTTTTATCCGGCTTTACCGGCCCATCATTCTCCGGGTCCTGAAGTGGCCCAAAATCACGGTTCTGATCTCCTTGGCATGCGTAGGGATCTCCATTTTACCCCTCTCCCGTCTGGGCAGCGAGTTCATGCCGCCTTTAAACGAGGGAAGCCTTCTTTACATGCCCACCACTCTTCCGGGTATTTCCATCACCAAGGCCAGGGAACTGCTCCAGCAAACGGATAAAATCATCCAGAGTTTCCCGGAAGTCCGGCATACCCTGGGCAAAATAGGGCGGGCCGAGACCGCCACCGATCCGGCGCCCCTTTCCATGATCGAAACCACCATCACCCTTTGGCCCAGGGAGGTGCATGAAAAGGTCCCCGTCAAACGGTTCTTTTCCTCTTGGCCGGGGTGGCTGAAAGGATCTTTAACCTGGATCTGGCCCGAGGTTCGGGACGGAAAAATCCTTCACCAATGGCGGAAAAAGAAGATTGAACGATTTTTTACCGCCTGGCCGGAATGGCTGAAAACACCCCTTTCATGGATATGGCCGGAAGAACGCTATCTGACCATGGATGAACTGGTGGCGGAGCTGGACCGGGCGATTCGTTTTCCCGGGCTCACCAACGCATGGACCATGCCCATTAAAACCCGCATCGACATGCTTTCCACCGGCATCAAGACACCGGTGGGAATCAAGGTCATGGGGCCCGACCTTCAGGTCCTAACGGATTTGGGGGCGGAAATCGAAGCGGTGGTGGGTCAGATTCCGGGGACCCTTTCCGCCTATTCCGAGCGGATTACAGGGGGGAACTATCTGGATTTCAACATCAGGCGAGACCAGATTGCCCGGTACGGCCTTACGGTTGCCGACGTGCAGGATGTTATTGTCACGGCCATCGGCGGAAAGAACATCACCTATACGGTGGAGGGGCTGGAGAGATATCCGGTGAATCTTCGCTACAGCCGGGAGTTGCGGGACAACATCGATCTGCTGAAAGGCGTTCTGGTCACTGCGCCGACCGGCGCCCATATCCCGCTGGGGCAGTTGGCCACTATTTCCATCCACAAAGGGCCAGCCGCCATCAAGACGGAAAATTCGAGGCCCAGCGCCTGGATTTATGTGGATCTCAAAGGCGTGGATGTGGGAACCTACGTGGAGAAAGCCAAGGACATTGTAAACCGGGAGGTGAAACTGCCTGTGGGTTACTCCCTGGTATGGTCCGGGCAGTATGAATACATGGAAAAGGCCCGCAAGACCCTCAATCTAGTGGTACCGTTGACCCTGGCGATTATCTTTGTTTTACTCTATATGCATTTCAAAAGCTTCAGCGAGGCGTTCATTGTCATGGCAAGCCTCCCCTTCGCCCTTGTGGGAGGGGTGTGGCTTCTTTATCTGTTGGATTACAACCTTTCCGTTGCGGTAGTGGTGGGCTTTATTGCTCTGGCGGGCCTGGCTGCGGAAACAGGGGTGGTCATGTTGGTCTATCTGGACCAGGCATTTAATCGCAGGCGTAGTGAGGGGACCCTGACATCCCCTGGAAGGCTGCGGGATGCCATTCTGGAAGGGACGGTGGAACGGGTTCGGCCCAAGCTCATGACCGTATCCACCACCCTCATCGGTCTTCTGCCCATTATGTGGGGCATGGAAACCGGGTCACAGGTCATGAAACGGATTGCGGCCCCCATGGTGGGCGGGCTGATTTCATCCACCGTGTTGACACTGGTGATTATTCCGGCCATATATTTCCTATGGAAGGGCTGGAACCTGAAAAAAGGAGAAGAAAAATGAAAAGATCTGTTGTTGCACCGGTTTTGAGAGTTGCTTTTTTTCTGTTAACGACATCTGTTTTTTCGATGGTATGTTCAGGGGTCGCCGGGGATCATCCCGACACCCAGGGGGTCAAGATCCATACATCCACCGTGGATGGGTATGGATTCAATTACTCTCTGTACCATTTCCCTGAAAGAAAGACCCAGCACCTGATGGTTGCTGTTACAGGTCCCGAGGGAACACAGCTGGAACCGGGAAAGGTGGGCTTTTTAGTGACGGGACCTGATGGCACCAAACAAAAGGCAATGGCCATGGGCATGAAAGACTCTTACGGCGCAGATATGAATTTCGGGAAAAAGGGTGTTTACACCATCAAAACAAAGGCGGTTTTCGGGGAAAGAAAAATGTTCGACCGGTTCAATTACGAGGTGAAATAACTGAAGCCAATGGCAATTAAAAGCCTTCAAAAACGCCTCACGCTCCTGGTGCTGCTTCCTGCCGCACTGGTTCTGTTGTTCATTGGCGTTTTCGGTTTTATTTACGTGAGAGGAGCCCTTTTTACCGAATGGGAGGAATCGTCCATCATGAAGCTTCAGAGGGCCGCCCATCAGATCGATATGAAGCTTGGGCGCATCACGGACTGGCTTCAGATGTTCCATCATACGTCAGAAGGCAGGGGCGGCCTGTTGATACAGGATTGGATCCTCCAACAGTTAAGGAACATGAAAGGGGTTGAAAGGGCGGAACTGAAGTGGGAAGACGGCCATGATCCCGAACCGTCGATGATGATGCGTAAAGGAGGACGTTCTTCAGGCGGAAGGCGGATGATGCGTTTCCAGAAGGCAAAACCTTTTAAGGTCACTTCTCCTCTCTACGATGCACAAACAGGAAAAGAAACGGTAAACCTCATATCTCTGCTTAAGGATGAATCCGACAAAGTTGTAGGAACGCTCGTTGTAACCGTCCGCTTTGATTACCTCCTGGAAGGTGTCAAGGATTTTGGTTGGTGGCAGACGGATCAGGCCTGTCTCATTGACGAAGCCGGGAAATACCTCTGCCATACCAAAGCCATCATGAAAAAGGGCATCTTGTTTGGAGGCACCGATGACCCCTTTGAACGGTCCCTGCTAAAGGCCATTAAAGAAAAACCTTACGGGACGGTTCTGGGACCCGGTGCCCCACCCGATGCGGTTGGCGGCTTTTACCGGTTGCGGTATGCACCATGGACCATCGTACTCTTCGCTGGCGGAAAGGAGGTCCTGGCGCCCATTATCCATTTCCGCAACTATTACTTTGCGGGAGGAGCGCTTGCCATACTGATCATTCTCCTCTTTATTCGATCGGTCGTCGGCAGGATGGTTCATTCCTTTACAGCCATCTCGAAAACCGCGGAAAAGGTAGCGATGGGGAATTACGACAAACCCATCCCGGTTCGCGGCCGGGATGAAATCGCCCAGTTGACCCAGAGTTTCAACACCATGGTGGAAGGGTTGAAAGAAAGGGACTTTATTGCCAATACCTTCGGCAGGTACGTGGATCAGGGCATTGCAAAACAGTTGTTGAAGCGCCCCGAAGCTTCAAGGCTGGGCGGGCAAAAACGAGAAGTGGCCATTTTGATGTCCGATATCAGGGGGTTTACACCCATATCTGAATCCTTGCCTCCTGAAGACATTATCCGTTTCTTAAACCGATATTTTTCCCATCTTATCCAGGTGATTCAAGAGCACAAGGGGATCATCGTTGATTTTTTTGGCGATGCCGTACTGGTTTTTTTCGATCCTTTTGATGAGCCCGTAAGGCCCATGATCAGGAAGGCCCTTCAATGCGCCTTTAAGATGCAAGAGGGCATGATGGAATTTAACCGGGAGATGCTTTCTGAAAATCTGCCGCAGCTAGAGATGGGGATCGGCATCAATGCCGGCGTTGTGGTGGTGGGGAATATCGGTTCGGAAACCCGGGCCAAGTACGGCATTGTGGGATCTCCCGTGAATCTCACACAGAGGATCCAATCGACGGCTGAAGAGGGGGAAGTGGTCATCTCCGATTCGGTTTACAAGCACGTAAGCAAAGAAGTGAGGGTGAATCGGAAATTCAAAATCATGCTGAAAGGAATTCAGGACGAGGCAAAACTATATGGGGTTGCCCCGATGGAAACGATATTTGAATATTGACAAAAAGTTAAAGCCACCGTGAAATTTTGGTTCTGACGTTCTTTTCAATTGCTCGCATGGACAAAGAGTTCGCATCAAGGGTTGTTTCGGCCTCTATTTTCCCGGGGTAATCTATGTTCCGATTTTGATGTTTCTGGTGGGAAGCTAAAGGGGATCAAATACTTTCCTACCTTCTGTCATTGTTATGGCAATTTGAAGCTGGCAAGAATCTTCGGTCATTTTTCAGACAAAGCCCAATCCTACGGCATCTTTCCTTTCTGTAATAGATCCACATGCAGACCGCCCGGATACTTAAGACCCAGTTGGCAATCGAATCTGGATACATAATACCCGGTTGCACATTGAAATTCTGCAATGCCGAAAATGTACAACACGACATTTCCTTAATTTATAAATGATTCCAACGTTTTATGCCTTACAATATAAAACTGGCATGCTCTTTGCTTTAGTAAATCTCTACAACGAAGCGATCATCCATTCATCAAAGAAGGAGGGCTTACAATGAAACGATTGGCTTTTCTGTTAGGAAGTATCATGTTGGTAGTCATGTCATCCTATTCGGTTTTTGCTTGGGGACCCATGCGGAGCGGTGGCGGACCGGGCGACTGTTGGCAGGATTCACGAAGTTACGATAGGGTCAATCAAGAACAGCAGGCAAAAGCGGATCAAGACAAGAACAAAATATATCAGGAGAGGGCACAGCAGAGAGAAAGGCTCTGGGCTAAAAGGGCTGAACTGAGAGTAAACCCGAATGCGCCCACTCCCTATGGGGGGAACGGGAGACGCGGTGGCGGCTATGGGCCGGGAAGCTGCTGGAATTGATAATGAGAAAAATGTCATTAGGAGGGAGCTAGACTCCCTCCCCGCACAATCCGGATTTGTGATGAATTGTGCGGGAGATCAACCGTATAGGAGCTTCATATGAAAATAAAAAGAACTTTTTCTATGGTTTTTGCCGGTATGGGAACCATCGCCATTGTTTTCCCGGAAAAGGCTGCTCTCGCTTATCGGGGAGAATCCTGCTGGTGGGGCTCTGGAGCAGGTTTCATGGGCGGTTGGGGCATGGGTTGGTTCGGCCCCCTGTTCATGATGCTGTTTTGGGGATTTCTGATTGCAGGCGCAATTTTCCTGGATAGGAACGTGGCCGTAATAGCTTTCACAAGAAGGCGCATAGATTTGGGCCAGATT
>CAYPQJ010000255.1:0-5183 GCA_964412835.1 uncultured Desulfobacteraceae bacterium
ATACAGAGATTATGCGGAATTGTACCATAAGTCGTGATAAACTCACGCTAGGTTTAAAACAGAAAGGGCGACGGAAAGTCATTCCAAGGGTTGGATCGGCCCGACCCCGACCTACCGGATGAATTGATTCGGACTTTATCCTGTTCATCAAGAACATTTTCAGCCGTAGCTAAATCAGCCGAATGAAGACTGCAGATGAAAACAGAACCGGATCGAAGTTGAAAGCCTGGCTGATAGTAGCCAGACTTCAATTCTATCCCATGTCTTGGATTGCCTACAGCCTGGGCGCTCTCTGTGCCGGCAACCTTTACGGTGTTTTTTACATTAAACCCTATCTTGCCGGGTACCTGTGTTTTTTTCTTCTGGAACTGCTGACGGTTCTTCTAAATGACTATTTTGACTACGAAACGGATAAGTTGAATCAGAATGGAAGTCTCTACAGCGGCGGTTCCAGAGCTATTGTTGAGTTCTATCTGTCTTTCTCTGAAGTCAAGGTTGGGATTGTTTCCATATTTCTGATACTTTTTCTGAGCATGTCTCTCCTAATTCACGTTTCTCCGAACGTGCCGGCATTGGGGATTATCACCTTAATGCTGGTTGGCATATTGCTGGGTGTAGGTTACACTGTCCCTCCCCTGAAGTTCTGTTACCGGGGCTTTGGTGAACTTGTTGTCGGATTGACGCACAGCCCTTATATATTGTTGGCCGGTTTTTTTCTCCAGACCGGAAAAATAAATAGCCCTGTGCCATGGCTTTTGAGTGTTCCTTTGTTCTTCGCCATACTGGCGGCCATTTTGCTGGCGGCCCTGCCCGATTACGGTGCAGACATAGCTGTTTCCAAGAAGACTTTTGCCGTTATTTTTGGTCCTGAAAAAGCCACACTCACAGCCATGTTCTGCGTCCTGATGGCCACTTTTTCAGCCGGAGCGGTAATGCTGTTTAATATTCTCCCCGCCTCGGCCGTTGTGCTCATGATTGTCTGCATTCCGCATGCGCTAATTCTATTAAAGGCTATCGCTAAAGTCCGCAGCCAAACCCTTTTTGACTGTAGAATCGACGGGGTGATGCAAATGGCACTTTCCTATATCATATGGTTTGGATTCATCCCTTTGCTGGTGCTTTTTATGAACCTGAATAAATGACCCAGATGAGATATGCTGCACCCATATCTGAGAAGGTGGGGCTGCTGGAAAAGATCACGCTTTTCAGTGACCCGTGTCCTCAGTGAAAGGGGGATCGTCATCAAACACGGAATTGATGAAAACGAAAAACCCCGTGAAAAAAAACCCTTTACTTTCATTATTATTGGCGGCGGTCTCACCGGCACATCCATGCTCTGCCAGTTTGTAGCGGGATTTCAGGCGGCTTTGTTGCAAGGAAGGAAGCGCCTGTCGCCCATCGAAATTAGTATTATTGAAAAAAGCCAGGTCTTTGGGCCTGGATTCCCCCACAGCGATCAAAATGCCATGCCCTTTCATCTGATCAACATGTGCGCTCGGGATATGAGTATCCTTTCGGGTCAAACAAACGATTTTCAGTCATGGGTGGATCAGCACAGTTCTGGCATGGAGAAAAAATTCCAAATGGTTCAGGATAGTTCCCGCATAAGAGAAAATCCCGATCCGGACTGTCACCATTATCCCCGCCCTGTCATGGGTGAATATTTGAAGGCCCGTTTTCGGGAAGCAGTATCTGAAGCGGAAAGTATCGGGATCCGGGTGCGGCTTTATCCCGGTCATGAGGCCATAAATTTGTCGGAAACGATGACTAATCGGGTTCGGGTTGTCCTGACGAACCTGAAATCGGGGAAAGAATTTTTTCTTTTTGCGAATCGCGTCCTTCTGGCCACCGGCCACTGGTTTACCGAAGGCAATCAGCCCGGGTATTTTCCTTCTCCCTGGCCGGCAGCATATCTTCAGGAGCATATCCCAAAAGGCGCGAGCGTGGCGATTATCGGTTCGAGCCTCAGTGCCATAGACGCCGTACTCACCCTCACCGCTGATGGAACCTTCTCACGCGCACCTACGGGAAAACTTGTCTACCGACCGACCGATCAACCCAGGAAACTCACCCTTTATTCGAGACGGGCCCTGCTCCCCACGGTTCGCGGCCGGTCAGGTCCCTACAGAAACCAGTTCATGACACATGAGAACATTCAGGCCCTCATCCAGCAAAAAGGAAAACTGGTGCTCGAAGACCTGTTTGAGCTTCTGGACAGGGACCTGAAACAAGCCTACGGCCGCCCATTTCCGTGGAAAGATTTGACGGATCCAAAACTTACGCCAAAGGAGCGTCTTCATGAACATATTTTGGAGGCCAGGTACGGGGATGGCCCCCATGGAGATATCATTCGACAGACGATCCTGCAACAGATCTTCCCCATGGTCCGCCAATCGTATCTGGCTCTTGCCCCAACAGAGAAGATGCGGCTCAACAGAAATTTCAGCACACTCTTTTTCAGCTATGCGGCCCCCATGCCCATGATCAACGCCGAGAAATTGCTGGCCCTCATGCAATCCGGTATTGTTGTCATGAGGAGATTGGTCGAAAGCCCCCCGTTTAAGGTAAAGGGGGATTCCTTTTCTTTTACCTTTCAAGGCCCTGACGGTGAAAAAAGGGAAGCGAAACACTCATGTGTGGTGGACGCAAGAGGACAGGGACGATTCTACCATCTCAACCCTCAAATTCTGGCAGCCAATCTTCTTGAATCCGGCACGGTGGAAATAGAGCCTTTGGATCTGAAAGTCAGGGAGGGGAAGGACACACCGCAGAAGGAACACCGTGCAGAGGCTCCCTCGTTCGGCGGTGGAACAGGGAGTGTCTGGATTGATCCCCATACCCATCGCATTCAGCGAACCGGACCTGATGGCGGTTTGATCGTGTCGGAAAAAATCTATGCGGTCGGGGCCATGACCAGGGGACAGATCATTGATGCCAGCATGGCCCACGGCAGCGCCGTTTCTACCAATACAATCGCTCAGGAATGGATAACACAGATTTTTTCTGAAACAATGTGAAGACCAAATCCACGTTTGGGCCATGACATTTGGTGTTTTTCCATTGTCAGGGCTTTTCGGAACCTTTAAGCTAAACGTTAAACTGTAAAATAGGAGCTTTCTTAATTTGTGTCTTCAACAAGTTGAATAGAGGAAAAATTTTGAAGGAACTTGAAGTCGGCCTAAAGGGTCGCCAGGAACTGGTGGTTTCGGAAAAACATCTTGCCAGTTTTATGGGCAATCTGAATTTGGATGTGCTGTCCACGCACCGTGTGGTGCTCTTGATGGAATTATCGGCGCGCAACGCCATCACCGGCAGGATTCCGAAGGGAAAGATTACCCTGGGGACATGTGTTGATATTGGGCATTTTGCAGCAGCGCCGCTTGGTTCAAAGGTCCATGTGGAGGCCCGGCTTAAGGCCATTGAGGGAAACCGATTAATTTTTTATGTGGCTGCTTTTCACGGTTTGGAAAACTGGCGGAAGGCGAAAATGAGCAAATTATAGGCCCCTTTGAGCGGTTCAAACGCAGGGTGACGAAAAACTGCAATGGGAGACTCTGAAAACGTGAGGTGAATCATGAAAAACAATTCGAGATGTATGTTGACTTTCATCGTGTGCGCCATATCTATCCTGGGCGGCTGCGCCTGCCCCCTTTCTACGAAATACACCGACCAGACGGTGGCATCGGTCGACTTGACCCGATATATGGGCAAATGGTATGCCATTGCTTCTCTGCCGGCCTGGTTTCAGAAGAACTGCTATTGTGTCACGGCGGAGTATTCCCTTGAGAAGGACCACGTGAAAGTGGTCAATGCATGCCTTAAAGGGGCCCAGGACGGCCCTATGAAAGTCAGCACTGCCAAGGCCTTTATCGTTCCCGATACGGGCAATTCCCAACTCAAGGTCCAGTTCTTCTGGCCTTTCAAAGGGGATTACTGGATTATCGCGCTGGATGACGACTACCGGTACGCAATTGTCGGACACCCCTGCAAAAAGTATCTCTGGATCCTTAGCCGCACACCCGCCATGGATGAAAAAACCTATGACATGCTGGTTGAGACGGCCAGATCCAAGGGCTACGATGTGGAAAAACTCGAACGCATCCCCCAAGGATGTCCGCCGCCGGTGGATCATTAAGGTGACCACCGTATCTTGTTTTTAGAAAAGGAGGGGCGATCGATGAAGGTTTTTATGACCGGCGGTACAGGCTTTGTGGGGAAGAGTCTGACGCGACACTTGATCGAGCAGGGTCACCAGGTAACCGTATTGACTCGAAAAATACCTGCAAATCGTACCCTGTCCCAAGGGTTATCCCTCTTGGAAGGAGATCCCACGAAGCGGGGTGAATGGCAAAGGAGCGTGCCTCAAAATGAGATTATTGTCAATCTGGCCGGTGCCTCCGTTTTCAGAAAATGGGATAAGAAGACCAAAGAGATCATCCGGGAGAGCCGCGTCTTAACCACGACAAACCTGGTTGAGGCCCTCTCAGACGGAGTGGGAAAAGAAACGACCCTGATCAGCACTTCTGCGGTGGGGTATTATGGTTTCCATGGGGACGAGGAATTGGACGAAGACAGTCCACCGGGAGACGATTTTCTGGCCTCGGTAACCCGGGAATGGGAGTCGGCAGCGATCCAGGCTAAGGCGTTTGGCGCAAGGGTCTTAATCTGCAGATTCGGTATCGTGTTAGGGAAAAACGGCGGTGCATTGGGGGAAATGATTCCCCTCTTTCGCAAAGGCCTGGGGAGTCCACTGGGAAGCGGAAAACAGTGGTTTTCCTGGATTCATGAGATAGACCTGGTCCGCATCTATCTTTTCTTGATGGGAAAAAAAGGCCTATCCGGACCCATTAACTGTACGGCCCCTGAGCCGGTCAGAAACAAAGATCTGACTCAAGCCCTGGGCAAGGCGTTGGGAAAGCCGACTTTTATGCCTGCTGTGCCTGGTTTTATGATTAAACTGATCAAAGGGAAATTTGGATCGGTCCTTTTGAAGGGACAGCGAATACGGCCAAAAAAGCTTTTAGATGCCGGGTTTCGCTTCCGCTTTTCCAGAATCCATGAGGCGCTCCGCGATCTTCTGGGATGAGGCGCTTCTCAAACCTTTCAAAAAGGTTACGGTCGAGGAACGGGGGGACGTAGGTGCAGAGAGTGCGTAGACTTCCAGACTGCCCCCAGCCCAAAGA
>CAYPQJ010000256.1:0-5057 GCA_964412835.1 uncultured Desulfobacteraceae bacterium
AAATGGGAGACCACCCGTACGGTATGCGGAATGAAATGATCCGGTGTAACAAAATTCAGATTGTGGACCCCTTTTTCAAGGATCATTCGTCGTATTTCTTCAACCAGTCCGTGAAAATCAAGGGTTTCTCCCATACCACCAAGGGAAATCTGGTGATTCTGGCAGAATTTACATTTCAGGCTGCAACCTGAAAAGAAAACGGTGCCCGATCCCCGGGATCCCGAGAAAGGGGGCTCCTCTCCAAAGTGCGGACCCACGTGGGCCACGCGAAGCTGGTCGGTTTCCCCGCAAAATCCGGGGCCTTTCCCGGGAACTCCCCGGGTACGGTCAACCCTGCAGGCCCGCGGGCATAGTTCGCAGGATTTGTAAATGCCGGCCAAATCCGTTTCATGGTCAGAAAACCACATGTTCATGGCGCCTTCCTGATTCAAAATACCTCACACACAACACCAACCAGTATGCGTAAGCCATATCACCATGTCAATTCAAAACCTCTCAAGCGCCCTCCGTATCTTTTTTATATCCGCTCAAAAAGAGACTTGACGAAACCCGTTTCAATGTCTACATTTTTTGTGAAAATTATCACAAAAGCTGCTTGACACCCGGGGTATTGTTTCATATGGAGAGATACTCGGAAGTTTTCGGGTATGACAGGCGTTTTCAATTGTTTTGATTAGGGAGGATTTTTAAGCCATGAAAGATGGAAGAATTGCCATACCGAGCATGGGGATCGGCGGCCTGGATGGAGAAAGATCAGGCCATTTTGGACATTGCGATGTGTTTACCTTTGTAGATGTTGAAGAGGGCGAGGTGAAACAGGTTTCTACCATTCCCAACGAAAGCCATGTGCAGGGCGGGTGTATGGTTCCTGTTAATTTGCTGGCCGGCCACAATGTGAAGGCTTTGATTGTCGGCGGTATCGGCATGCGTCCCCTGATGGGTTTTAAAGAGGTCGGGGTGGATGTATTTTATGATGCCAGCCGGCCCCAGATCAGGCCGGTGGTTGAGGATCTGATTGCCGGGAAGCTTCAGATGATCGGTGATGATCAGGTTTGTGGCGGTGGTGGCGGCGGAAATTGATTGTTGCCCGAAATTTTTAGGAAAATCTGAGAAAAGGATCGTTTTTATGGAGAATGACAAACCCAAAGACGATGTCTACAACATGCTTTCCGAATCCGGATATGCGGATAAGGCCATTAAATACTTTCAGGACCAGGATAATTTGGGCGTCATTGAAGGCGCCGATCACTGTACGGATCTCACGGGGCCTTGCGGTGATACCATGAAGATTACCATGAATGTCAAGGGCGATCGAATAGAGGATGCCAAAATTCAGGTCATGGGATGTCCGGGAGCGGTGGCGTCTGGCAGTGCCGCCATGGCGCTTGCCAAAGGAAAGACCCTGGAAGAGGCTGAATCACTGACTCTGGATGAGTTATATGGTGAACTGGAAAAAATGCCCGAACAGAAAGTCCATTGCGCCCGTTTGGCCATCAAAACCCTGCAAAAGGCCGTGGCCCGGTATCGTGATGAACATTCAACCCAAGTGGTCAACGAAAATTAAAAGGTGGGCAGTAGGAGGCTCCATGAAAATCGCAGTTACAGCAAAAGGGGTTGATCTGGATTCCGAAGTGGATCCCCGGTTTGGCAGAGCCGCTTATATCCTGGTGGTTGATTCAGAGAACCTTTCATTCGAAGTGTTGGACAATAAAGAGAATGTGAACGCGTTCAAAGGTGCGGGTATACAGGCGGCCAAGATGGTGAGTGAGACAGGCGCAGATGTTCTTTTGACCGGATATTGCGGTCCCAACGCCTTTAAAGCCATGGACGCCGCCAAAGTTGGTGTGGCCAATGATGCAACGGGTACGGTGCGTGAAGCCGTGGCTGATTATGTGGCGGGGAAACTGCCGCTGGCCGAAGATGCTAATGTTGAGGGTCAATGGTAGAGGGAGGAAGAAACCATGCCGATTTTTGAGTTTGAGTGCCTTGACTGCGGTCAGAATACGGAAATATTAATCGCCGGCAGCGAAACCGACTTGGTTGCCTGTGGAAATTGTGGCGGTAAGAACCTCAAAAAATTACTGTCGGCCCATGCCTCCGTAAGCCCCACCGGGAAGTTCCCTGAGAATGCGGCGGATCGATGCTGTGGATCAGGCGGGCCGCCTTCCACCTGTGCGGGTCCCGGCAGTTGTTGCGGCCGTACTTGATCAGGTCCCTGATTTTCCGGCGTTTATTCAAAATACATATCTCACGCCATAATACACTGAGATGAATCTAGTAAGAATCCTTGGCGCTTTTGCGCCTTTGTGTGAGAATTTTTAAATCCGGTCTATTCCGGTTATGGA
Source organism: uncultured Desulfobacteraceae bacterium (assembly GCA_964412835.1). Classification (GTDB taxonomy): domain Bacteria; phylum Desulfobacterota; class DSM-4660; order Desulfatiglandales; family Desulfatiglandaceae; genus NaphS2. The sequence continues at coordinate 2,346 of CAYPQJ010000256.1, forward strand.
GGAAGTTTATAATGGCAGATAACATGCAGGGTTGTGCCATGAGCAACCAGAACGACCAGCAGAAGGCTCAGGACAAGGAAATTGAGCAGAGCTTGAGTCGTATCAAACATAAAATTCTGGTGATGAGCGGCAAGGGCGGCGTGGGCAAAAGCAGTGTGGCAACCTACCTTGCGGGCGCTCTTGCCAAAAAAGGTAAAAAGGTGGGGCTCATGGATGTGGATCTTCACGGCCCCAGTATCCCCCGCATGCTCGGGCTAAAGGGAAACATCGAGAGCGGTGCCGGTGGTGAGAAGGCCAGACCCATTGAGTATCTTCCCAACCTGCAGGTCATCTCCGTTGAACCCCTTCTGGGCGAAAACAAAGACGCGGCCACCATCTGGCGGGGGCCGCTCAAAATCGGTGTGATTCGACAGTTTATTTCCGATATTGAATGGAACGATCTTGACTACCTGATCATTGATTCCCCTCCCGGAACAGGGGATGAGCCCTTGACTGTGGCCCAGACCATCCCCGGTGCTGAAGCCCTGATTGTGACGACCCCTCAGGAAGTATCTCTGGCGGATGTGCGGAAATCCATCAGTTTTTGCCGCCAGGTGAATATGAAGATCTTAGGTCTCGTGGAAAACATGAGCGGCCTGGATTGCCCCCACTGTGGAAAAAGTATTGAACTGTTCAAAACCAATGGCGGTATGTTGACTGCCAAGAAGGAAAGCTTGAGGTTCCTGGGAACCCTGCCCCTGGATCCGGAAGTGGTCATGCAGGGGGATGCCGGCGGGTTGGCCATATTGGAAAATGACGCCATTGCGTTTACCCGGGAATTTAACAAAATGGCGGATGAAATTGTGAATGTCCATGACCGTGAAGACAGCCTTCATTAAGATCAGGTGGCCCCATCAGAAAGGAGCACCGGTGTAATACAGGATAAGTGCAATGGATCAAAATCTGAATCATGATGTGAAAAACCTCCAGAAGGAGATTTTTCTGAAAAATGACGGCTATGGGATTGCCGCCTTTGACAGAATGCTTACCCCCCTTTACCGCGGTGCCTTTTCGAATCCTGACGGATACGCTCGCGTGACCGGCCCCTGCGGTGATACCATGGAAATTTTTCTACGGTTTGATAACAATCGGATCAAAGAAGCGGCGTTTGAGACGGATGGGTGTGGATCCAGCGCCGTTTGTGGATCCTTTGCAGCGGAGATGGCCTTTGGAAAGACCCCGGATGAACTTCTTGATGTGACCGGCGACCGGATTCTTGAAAAAATGGGGGGGGCACCTGAAAAAGAACAACATTGCGCTTTCCTGGCAGGGGAGACCCTCCAGGAGGCGCTCAGCGAATATATGAAAAAAATTACGTAGGCCGGAAAAGATACGTGATCCCTTACTCCCCTTCCTTGGGCTTTTTGAAAACCAAGAAACTGCACAGCTTGCAGATATCGAAGCCCGGATAGGTTTCGCCCGTGCGTGGAAAAGACACCCCGCCGTCCCGAACCGTCCGCTCCAGAGTCCAGTGAATCGTCTCCTCAAACTGCTCATAGGGCCATATGTAGTTTACCTCACCCTGTTCGGTTTTTCCGGCTGTTTTGCTGCTGCTGCACATCTGGGTGACATTCGGCTTTTGGGTTAAATAACATTGGACGCATCCATGACAAATGGATGAGTTCATGGTCATGACGGTTTCGAATGGGTGGCTATCATGGGCCGCACACCAGTCGTTGGCCAGATGATACGATTGGAGCGGGTCGCACATGCCATGAATCAGATCGAGCTCAAAGGGCGACGCGTGAAGGGGGGCCGTGGCAAATGCCAGCAATCCCGGCGGCATGCGCTTTTTGGTTTTAATGAATTTTTCGGCTTGTTCCCGGCTTTTAGTATATTTCAAGTGGCTCTTTATTTCCCCTTCATCCAACTCTTTCCAGCCGAGCACGTATTTTGCGTTGGAACACCCTACCTTATCCTTTGTTCCCAGTAATACATCTCCCCGTTGCCTGGATGCGGCCACATAGTGACAAAACGTATAAGGCCTGAATCCCACCTGATAATCGGTATTGGCCTTGAAATCAGCCAGCTCCGCTTCATCAAAAAAGAATTTCACCGCCACGGGATAATATTTCATTTTGAGAAGATTCCGAAGGCCGAAAACCATGTCCGAAGGGCTCAATTTATCGCCGTTTGATGCAGCATTTTCAAGCAGTCCACTGGCTAAACTCACATCATCCATCAAAAGTTGCGTGTCCAGCATAATTTTTTCTCCTGTCTCCTTTTGGTTCCCCTCGCTGATTTCTTTGTATTGTCTTCACTCTGAAATACAAATCCTATTTTAAGAATCGATTAAAGTCAAAGGATGTTTCCCACTGCATAGCGGTCTTGACTGAAACGGATTTGTCCATTAAGTTGTGATCAAACCTGAATTTTTTTGAGGATACCTAATTTTATGCTTTACGGAACCATCGAATACGAGATTGTTGAACCGGGCATCGGGATGTTATCCCTGAACCGGCCGCGAAAATATAATGCCGTGAGCATCCGGATGATGGAAGAGCTGGAGGCTTTCTGGAAAGAGCGTCTTTATGACCTTGAAACCCACGTGATGGTGTTAAAAGGGAACGGCAACCGGGGATTTTGTGCCGGCCTGGACATGAAAGAAGTCATGAAGATGTCTCCTGATATGACCCCGGATGCGTTTTACCGGTTCCAGGCACGCCTTGCCCG
>CAYPQJ010000257.1:0-5049 GCA_964412835.1 uncultured Desulfobacteraceae bacterium
TGGCGTCAGGGCCGGTCATGGCAAAGGACACGGTTGAAGTGGCCTTCATCGGCCCCCTGACCGGGGGTGTCTCCGCCATTGGTGTGGGGGGAAGGAACTCGGCTGACCTTGCGGTAAAGCTGAGGAACGCGGATCCCAAAGCCAAGTATCATTATGAGCTGATGGTCCTGGATGATGAGTGTAAGCCTAACGCAGGTGTTCAGGTGGCCACAAAGGCGGCTGCAAACAAGAAGATCATTGCTGCGGTTGCCCAATATTGCTCCGTGGTGGCTCTGGCCTCAGTGGATGTTTACCACAAATTCGGTCTGCCGGTTGTGGTTTGGGGAGCAGTCCATCCGGACATTACCTACGGAAACAAATACAAAGAAATCCACCGAATCAACGGTACGATGATTAATCAGAATGAAATTGCCGCAAAATTCATCACGGGCCTGGGGTACAAAACCTGGGTGAATCTCTATGACACAACGGATTACGGCAAGGGTATGAACGAATATTTCTCCAAGTATCTCACAGAGAACGGGGGAAAAATTCTTGGAAGCTTCGGTGTTACGTCTGATCAACAGGACTTTACCGCTGAGCTTACCCAGGCGAAGAAACTTAACCCGGACGTTATCTGGTTCGGTGGTCTGACGCCACTGGGAGTACGCATCCGACTGCAGATGGAAAAACTGGGTCTCACCAGCCAGTTTCAGAGTTGCTCAGGCATCATTTCCGACGCCTTTATTACGGGATCGGGTGATTTTGCTGAAGGGACCATAGCGTTCAGAGAAGGTGAGCCTGTAGAAAATCTCCCCGGGGGCATATGGTTTCTGAAGGAATACAACAAGGTGGGATACAAGGAAGCACCGGACGCATTTGGCCCATTCGCTTTTGCAGCCATGAACCTGATTCTGGATGTTATTGAAGAGGTCGGCCCTAACCGAAAAGCGGTGGTGAAGCGAATGGAAAATATCAAGGGTTATGAAGCCATCGTGGGTTCCGTGACCTTTGACGAACACGGTCAGAACACTTCGCCGGCCATTACCAAATATGTGGTCCAGGACGGGAAGTGGGTGCCGTGGAAGAATTCCGAATACGCTTCCGGCAAGCGCAAGCTGAAAAGACGCTAACCGAACAGGTGGAGCGGGAAAATCAACCCGCTCCACTTGCCGGTTTCCTATCTGACACACGGACAAATCCCTGATGGACATTGGACTGATAGCCCAGCATACTGTAAACGGACTCATGCTGGGGTTGATATACTCTTTGGTAGCGGTGGGGTTCACCCTCTTTTTCGGTGTGCTGAACGTCATCAAGTTTTCTCACGGAGATATGCTGACCTGGGGTGTTTTTACGGCATTTTCAGTCTATCTCGGTCTGGCGCTGGTGGGCCTGACCTCTCCCTCTTTCACGCTGGTGGTCGTGGCCCTGATCGCCATGGCGGCCATCGGTTTTCTCGGAGCGGTCATCGCCAAAGTATTGATCATTCCCTTGAAAGGGGCGCCACCTCTCAACACCCTGTTGATTACCCTGATGCTGGGGACTGTACTCAGGGAGTCTATCCGCCTGTTCTATCCGGATGGGGCAAATCCCAAACACTTCCCGGCTCTCCTGCCTGACTGGAGTCATTCGTGGGGACATTTTACACTGCGCTTTGACAACACTGCCATGCTCATTGTCGGCATTTTGATGATCATACTGGTGCAAATCATTATCAAGCGCACCAAGCTGGGGATGGCCATTCGCGCCGTGAGTCAGGACGAAGAAACGGCTCGAATCATGGGGATCAACTTTAACATGGTGGTGTATGTTACCTTTGCCATCGGGAGCGGCCTCGCCGCCTTTGCCGGTGTTATCTATGGCCTGTATTATAACGAATTGAGTTTTAATATGGGATTGCTTCTGGGGGCCATCGGTTTTTCCGCTGCCGCCGTTGGGGGTTTTGGAAACATTTACGGCGCCATTGTAGGCGGATTCCTTTTCGCCCTGCTGCAGACCGTAGGTGCTGCGGCATTGCCTTTTGCCAGTGCATACAAGGATGTTTTTGCCTTTGGTGTGGTCATCGTCCTGATCGCCATTAAACCCACCGGCCTTCTGGGCGAAAAGGAAACGGAAAGAGTCTAAACGTATGTCTGAGTCATCAAGGAAACGTTCTTCTTTTTTACCCTCTCTCCTTGCGGTGCTGGCGGGCGTCGTCTATATGGTGTTTTTCCTGGCAGGCGAGTCGCAGATGGTGATCTTCGGGCTCCTTCTGGGAGCGGGACTCGTCGTGACCGCGTTCAAGTATCTGCGGGTCCTGGATGTTGTGGGAGAAAGTGCAAAGGATAACCAACGTGCTTTTTCCATCGCCGTGGTTATGGGGGTCCTGGCCGTAAGCCTCTATTTTTACGATGATCCTTTTGTACTCTTTTTAGTGGGAACGGTCCTGGTCTATGTCCTCACCTGTCTGGGCCTGAATATTCAATTCGGATTTGTAGGGGTATTGAACTTCGCAGGCGCCAGCTTTTTCGGGGTCGGGTGTTATACGGCGGCCGTCTTGACCAAGAACACGGCGGTGCCACACCTGGTTATCATTTTTCTGGGTGGCTTGATGGCGGCGCTCTTAGGCTTTCTCATTTTGATTCCGGTTTTAAAGACCAGGGGGCACTACGCGGCTCTTGTGACCATCGCCTTTGCCCTCTTGTTCAAAACCTTTCTGGAAGTGAACGATACTCTTGGCGGCCCTCAGGGGTTGAAATGCGGCGCGTTGAACCTGTTCGGCTGGGATTTCAACCGGGATATTGTGATCGGTTCCTTCGAGGGATGCTTCTATCTGGGATATATCGCCGTCATCCTGCTGCTGCTCATTTTAGGCTTTATTATGGCGCGCCGCATGGAGGATTCCTGGGTAGGGCTCAACATGGACGCGGTACGTCTGGATGAAACGGTGAGCGCCTGTTTCGGGCAATCCATCCCTAGGTGGAAGATTACGGCCTTTACCATTGGAAATTTCTATTGCGGGGTGGCGGGTGCTTTTTACGCCATGATGCTGGGGTATATTGCGCCAACGAACTTCACCTTTGGTGACTCACTGATTCTTTTGTCCATTGTGATCCTGGGGGGACTGGGTTCCATGTGGGGGACAGTGGTCGCGACAATCATTGTGATCCTCATTCCGGAAAAGTTCCAGGTCCTCCAGGAGTATCGTTTTCTATTGTTTTCCGCCCTGGTGATTGCCATCCTGCTGTTTCGGCCCCAGGGTCTGTTGCCGCGCCCCCTGCGCAGCTATATTACACTGAAATCATCGTCAAATCGTTGAAAAGAAGGATTCGCATTGCAGAACGTATTGCTGAGTATTTCAAAACTCGGAAAAAACTTTGGCGGCGTAACGGCTCTGGTGGATCTGGACCTGGATGTGGCGCGAAATCGGATTCTCGGCCTCATTGGGCCCAACGGCTCCGGTAAAACCACTTTTTTCAATGTGGTCACCGGCATCTATCCGACCACGTCCGGGAAGGTGGCCTTTGAGGGTGAAGACATCACCAACTTTTCTCCCCAGAAAGTTTATAGAGCAGGCGTCGCACGCACCTTCCAACGATCCCGCCTTTTTCTGCCCTTGAGCATCATGGACAACATCACCCTGGGCGACCACAGCCAACTCAATAACGGCCTCTTTTTCAACCTTTTCAGAAGGCGGGCGCTGGCTGCCCAGTACCGGGAGATCCGGGACAAATCCCGGGATCTCATTACCATCTTCGACCCTGATCTGGCGGACAGGCTCTTCGAGCCCGTGGTTAACCTGCCCATGATTTCCCGTCGTCGTATCGAGATTTGCAGGGCCCTGATCTCCAATCCAAAACTTCTGCTTTTAGATGAACCGTCAGCGGGCATGACCCATGAGGAAACCTTCCGTCTGATTGATGATATCCTTCACATCAAGGATAAAATTGAGGACCTGACCGTCATCATCATTGAACATGAGATGTCTGTTATGGAGCGCATTACCGATTATTGTGCTGTGCTCAATTTCGGCCAGAAAATATGTGAGGGAACCTACCGGGAGATTGCTTCCGACGAAGAGGTTCAACAGGCCTATCTGGGGGTGGACTGATGGAAAAAGATATTTCATCATTGAGTGTTCAGGGCATTTATACCGCTTATGATCGGGCCGATGTATTGGAGGATCTTTCTCTGGAAGTTGTTGAGGGCACCATAACGTGCCTTTTGGGGAACAATGGCTCGGGAAAGACCACCGTCATCCGTTCCATCCTGGGTTTGACCCCTCCCAGAACCGGGCGTATTGTTTTCGAGGACACCGATATTACACACCTTCCCACCCACAAAATTATACGTCGGGGGCTCGCTTCCATTCCCGAAGGACGTAAGGTCTTTCCCGGTCTTACCGTTGAAGAAAATCTTCTATTGGGGGGGTATCAGGAAGATGATAAACTGGTTTTGCGTGCGCGCATGAAAAAAGTCTACCGGATTTTCCCCCGTCTCGAGGAGCGTGTCTCTCAACTGGCCGGTACCATGTCGGGGGGTGAACAGGCCATGGTTTCCATCGGTCGCGGTTTGATGGGGGCACCGAAATTATTGATTGTCGATGAGCCCTCCCTGGGACTCTCGCCCCTGTTGGTGAAGGAGAACTTTCGTATCATTCAGGACATCAGGCAACAGAATATTACGGTTTTTCTGGTGGAACAGAACGTTCGACAGACCCTTGCCATTTCAGATTACGGATACGTGCTCTCCAAGGGCGGGGTCGTGGCTGAAGGAAAAGCCCAACACCTGCGCGACAACAAAGAGGTCCAGGCGGCCTATTTCGGATAGACATCAGAAGAGGTAAAAAACATGCCAAGCATACCCAACCCCGTTGAACTGACCCAAACCCTTATCCGAATGGATACCATCAACCCTCCCGGTAATGAGGAGCCTGCCGCTCGCTATCTGGGCGAACTTCTGAAAGGCGCAGGACTTCAGGTCTCCTATCCCCGGCTGGGTGAAAACAGCACGGGGCTCATCGCCGTTGTGCCCGGGGAATCTTCGAAGTTGCCGCTGGTTTTCACCGGTCATCTGGACACGGTTCCC
>CAYPQJ010000258.1:0-5030 GCA_964412835.1 uncultured Desulfobacteraceae bacterium
CCCCTGACGGAGAGTATCTCGCAAGGTCCACAAGTTCTCTCAGCGTATCCATTCCGATGGCGGTTTCCTGAAAAAATCTTCTGTAACTTCTGCTTTTTCGTACCACATCATCAATCATCTTACCCTCTTTTTTTGGTAAGAATTTGTTTTCTAAGGAAAAAACCATACTGAAATGATACTTGGGCGTCAAGGAAAAAGAAACTCTAATATAGGATCGTAGAGAAGAATAGCATCAAAATTTCAAAAAGTGTCTCAAATTTAATTGATTCCTGTGTATCAAAATGGTAGTTCTTGGCATCAATATTTAATTGTTTGAAGAATTCTATGATGATACTTTCCATTTTGGCGGCTCAGATTTGTAAGAAAATCGTTCGTTGAATGAAAAGGAGACGAAATGAAACCTGTTCGGGAACTGATGAACCAGAATGAATTCTTGAAGGGTTTATTTTCAGCGATACCATGCGGGGTGCTGATTGTTGATCGTGAGCGGAAGGTTCTGATCGTCAACAGTGTCATTGAACGTGTTTTTGGGGTGTCTGATGCCGATGTGACGGGTAAGAGGGGTGGGGAGGTACTCCGGTGTGTCCATGTTGATGACAGTCCGGACGGCTGCGGCTTTGGCGATCATTGTCGGACCTGCCTGGTGCGAAAAACAGCCCTTGACGCCATCGGCGGGAAACAGATTAACCGGAATCGGGCGGATATGGAATTGCTGGTCAAGGGGAAACCTCGAAATCTGACGCTTCTGGTCAGCGCAGCGCCTTTTGATCACGAAGGAGAGCGGTTGGCGGTGGTGGTCATGGAAGACATTACTGAGCTTTCAACCCTTCGTGCGCGCTTGAAAACTGAGCACTCTTTTGCAGGCATCATCAGCCAGGATGACCGAATGCTCGAACTGTTTGAAACCATAAGAGAGATCGCGGATGTGAATATCCCGGTTTTGATACAGGGGGAGAGCGGAACCGGTAAAGAGCTGGTGGCTTCAGCAATCCATAATGAAGGGCAGAGATCTTCGGAACCCTTCGTGCCGGTTAATTGCGGGGCTTTACCGGAAGGGCTTCTGGAGAGTGAGTTGTTCGGCCATGTGAAGGGCGCTTTTACGGGCGCTGTAAAGGATAAAAAAGGCCGCTTCGAACTGGCGCACCGGGGGACGCTTTTCCTGGATGAGATCGGCGATATGCCCAAATCCGTGCAGGTTAAGTTGTTGCGGGTGCTTCAGGAAGGAACATTCGAACGCGTTGGAGGCGAGCGAACCCTGTCTGCCGATGTGCGCCTGATCAGCGCCGCGAACCGCGATTTGAAACGCGCAGTGGGCAATGGTAATTTTCGTGATGACCTTTATTACCGTGTTAATGTGGTTCCGGTTTTTTTGCCACCGTTAAGGGAGAGAAAACAGGATATTCCATTGCTGACGGATCATTTCTTAAAAACAGCCGGGGACGAAGGACAGAAAAACGGCGGGATTTCCAGAGATGCCATGGCCATTATGATCGATTATGCCTGGCCTGGAAATGTCCGTGAGCTACAGAGCGCAATCCGTTTTGCCATTGTAAAATCACGCGGGCGGATGATACAGCCTGAGCATCTACCCTTCGAGCTGAAAGCGAGCGAAAACAGGAATCTCTCCCGTGGCCCCAAGCGAAAGCTAAATGGGCCTATCGTAAGCAGGGCACTTATCCAAAGCGGCGGTAACAAAGCCAAGGCCGCCAGAATTCTGGGTGTGGGTCGTGCTACCCTCTATCGATTTTTGGCCGACCGGCCGGATTTAATGACTTCCTGATGAACGGTTTATCCCAGGCTAAAATCGGATGAAGAATAGGCGCATAAAACAACACGGAATATTCGGATTATCCACTGACAGGGTTTTCAGGGCAACATCCCTGAGGATTATTATTCCTGTGGGGTTGACGTTTATCCTGTTTGTCCTGGGCGTTTTTCTGCTTTTCATCCCCTTTATGGAAGAGCAATTGATGGGGCAGAAACGCCAGATGATCCGGGATCTGACGGACAATGCCTGGAGCCTTCTGGTTCAATATGAATCGGAAGTTCAAAGTGGAGATTTATCCCTCAAAGAGGCCCAGAAAAGGGCCATGAACCGTATCCGTAAACTGCGCTATGGTTCTGAAGGCAAAGATTACTTCTGGATCAACGATATGCAGCCGAAAATGGTGATGCATCCCTACCGAACTGATCTGGAAGGTCAGGATCTGTCCAATTACACGGACCCCAATGGTACACGGCTCTTTGTTGAATTTGTCAACACCGTAAAAAACCATACTGCCGGGTATGTGGACTACGCATGGCAATGGAAAGACGACCCGGATCGAATTGCACCCAAGATTTCCTATGTGAGGGCCTTCAAACCATGGGACTGGATTGTGGGGACCGGTATCTATGTGGAGGACGTCCGAGAGGAGATAGCGTCTTTCACCCGGCGGATGGTGTATGTTTCGTCAGGGATTTTGATTTTGGCTCTTCTGTTCGCACTTTACATCATATTGGAGAGTACCAAAAGCGAACGTAAAAGGATTGAGGTCGACGAGAATCTTCATGAGAGTGAAAAAATGTTTCGAGCATTGTGTGAGGAAGCGCCCTTCGGTATTTCCATCACAGGCTCGGATCATCATTTCGAATATCTGAATCCAAAGTTCATTGACCTTCTCGGTTACACCAAAACGGACATTCCCGATAAAGAAACCTGGTTCATGAAGGCTTATCCCCAAGAAGACTACAGGGATGAGGTCCGGTCAACCTGGGAGAACGACCAGCGCGACGAAAACAAAAGTTTAATGGTAAAAAAAAGTATTGCCCGGGTTTTTACAGTCCGGTGCAAAAATGGAGAGGAAAAGATAGTTCGTTTCGGCGTCGTTCCGTTAAAAGAAGGAAAACAATTTCTGACCTATCAGGATATTACCGAAGAATCCAGAATGGAATCGGCGCTCAGGGAGAGCGAAGAAAAATTTATGAGCCTCTACGATGAATCCAGAAAGGCTCTGGAAATATATCGTTCCTTTCTTCTCTCCTCAGCGGACGCAATCGTTCTTTACGATATGGCGGGAAGGGCTCAATATGTCAATCGGGCGTTTACGGAAATATTCGGCTGGACTGAGGAGGAAGTGCTTAATAAAAAGGTTCCATTTTTGCCTGAATCGGAAAGGGAAAAGGCAATGGCGGTTATCAGCGGTATTGTAACCAATGGAACGCCCTGCCACAACTACATCACCAAACGTCTCACTAAAGATGGTCGTTTGCTGGATGTGAGCATCAGTGCCTCCCGATTTGAGACGTATGAGGGTAAAGCATCTGGATTGTTTGTGATCCTTCGCGATATTTCTGAGAAAAAAGCCCTTGAGACGCAGTTTTATGAAGCTCAGAAAATGGAATCCGTCGGCACTCTGGCAGGGGGTATCGCTCATGATTTCAACAATCTGCTCATGGCAATCCAGGGAAATGTTTCAATGATCCTCTTGAACCAGGGCCTGGATCATGGGGAATCTGAAAGAATAAAGAACATCGAGCGATATGTACAAAAAGGCGCACATCTTACAAAACAGCTGCTGGGGTTTGCGAGGGGAGGGAAATATGAGGTAAAGCCCTCAGACTTGAATGATCTGGTCAGAAATGGTGTCGCCATGTTTACCCAGGCAAAGAAAGAGTTCACCATCCATATGGAATTGCAAGAGCATATCTGGATGGTGGCGGTGGACCGGGGCCAGATTGATCAGGTGCTGCTGAATCTTTATGTAAACGCAGCGCAGGCAATGCCCGGAGGGGGAGAGATGGTTGTCCATACAGAGAACCTATTCTTGTCCCGGGACCAAATGAAAGCACCTGATCTCGAACCGGGTCCATATGTCAAGGTTTCAGTAGCCGACGCAGGAGTGGGTATGGACGATGCGACCCGAAAAAGGATTTTTGACCCGTTTTTTACAACAAGGGCAGTGGGTGAAGGTACCGGTCTCGGGCTGGCTTCAGCGTACGGCATCATTCAGAATCATGGCGGTGTCATCAATGTGGAAAGTGAGGCGGGTATGTGGACCAGCATAAATTTCTTACTGCCCGCCGTTGCCACCGACGTGGAGAGTGAAACGGCGGTGCTGAAGAGTGAGCAGATTCATAAGGGTGATGAGACGGTACTTCTGGTGGATGATGAAGAGATGATTATTGATATCGGCAAGGAGTTAATGAAATTAATAGGATACCATGTTCTGACAGCGGAAAACGGGACACAGGCGCTTCAGTTGTATCAGGAGAAGAGTGATGAAATTGCTCTGGTGGTCCTTGATATGGTCATGCCGGATATGACAGGGGGGGAGTGTTTTGATAAGCTGAAAGATTTGAATCCAGCCGTAAAAGTTCTTTTATCCAGTGGTTACAGCATAGACGGCCAGGCGAGCAAGATATTGGACCGTGGGTGCAACGGGTTTATCCAGAAGCCATTCAAAATAGAGCAGCTTTCAAAAAAGATTCGAGAGATTTTGGACTCACCTGAGACAATTCCCCTCATGCATCGAGAATAAGACGTCAGATTTTAGGAAAGTATTTCTTTTTTCTTGACCTAGATCAAGGTGTTTTCCTTTTTTCGGGTCATAATGGGGGCAAATATCCATACAATTAAGTTTGCCATTCAGCAAAATGTGTCTAAATTTAAACAAAAAACGAACAAGTAAAAATTCAAAAAGGGGGATATCATGAAATGCCCGGGACAGGACAGTCAGTATTGGAAACCGGGGGCGGTCTTTGATGTCAAATGTCCGGAATGCGGAAACGAAGTTGAGTTTTTTAAAGACGATCCCACAAGGAAATGCACCAAATGCGGACACCGCTTTTTGAACCCGGATCTGGATTTCGGGTGTGCATCCTATTGCCCGCATGCGGAGCAATGCATCGGGAATCTCCCTCCCGAGCTCCTCAAAGGAAAGGAAGATCTGCTTAAGGACAGGGTGGCCATTGAGATGAAACGTTATTTCAAACAGGATTTTAAAAGAATCGGTCACGCAAGCAGATCTTCCTTTCCTTTGAGGAGCTCG
>CAYPQJ010000259.1:0-4999 GCA_964412835.1 uncultured Desulfobacteraceae bacterium
GCCCAAAAAGAGAATGAATCCCGGATTATTACCCCCGGCAGGTAGATTTCTTGACCGCTCAGCATAACATTATGGAACATGAACTGCCGGGCGGCTGGAAAGTGATTGCGGGAAAAACAGACGTGGACAACGACTATCTCAGCCTCAAACTGGCAAAGCCCAATGATTACTGGTTCCATGTACGGGGCATGCCCGGCAGCCACGTGGTGCTGAGGACCGGTTCCAGAGAAGCGCCGCGGGATACCCTCAAACAAGCCGCCGCCGTGGCCGCCTATTACAGCAAGGCGCGACACGGCGGCGTTGTGCCGGTTTCGTGCACTCAGGCCCGATATGTTACCAAACCCAGAGGGGCCAAACCGGGTCTGGTTCAAATCCGGAAAGAAATCACCTTGAAAGTACGACCCGCGTTACCACTTCCTGATGCCCTTTAAACCCTTTCTACAAACCCATCGATCAACTTCCTGGCAATACTGATTCTAGGTGGAATTCGTGGAAGGCGGTCCGGTGGAAACCAGTCGGCGTGAGAGATTTCAACACCATCTTCTTTTATTTCACCGCCGGCATATTCCGCAGTGAACCCCACCATGAGAGAATCGGGAAAAGGCCAGGGCTGGCTTCCGAAATAGGATATGTTTTTAACCGATATACTCACCTCTTCAAACACTTCCCTTCTAACACAGTCTTCAAGGGTTTCGCCCGGCTCCACGAATCCTGCCAGAACGCTGTAAAAATCTTCCGGGAAACGGGTTGAATGGGCCAGCAGGATTTTACCATCCCTGACCACTGAAACGATGATGGCCGGAGAAAGCCTGGGATAATTGATCAATCCACATTCCGGACATATTTTAGCCCTTTCGTCTTCCTTGTCTTCGTTTGGCTTTCCGCACCGGCTGCAATATTGATGGTTTCGATGCCATGCCAGCAAGTGACCTGCCAGCCCTGCCGCCTGAACCTCATCCGTTTCGAAACGCCTAAACACCTGGCGCAGTTCCATGGCCGAGAAGGCTTCAGGAATAACCTCGTCGTCTCCCAATTCCGCCACATAGCAGGGCTGATCATTCAACATACCGAAAAAGTGCTGCCCGTTGGCAGAAAAGTTGGCTTTTTCAAGATCCGGTGTTTGCGGAATACGGGTGTTTTCAGCTTCGCAAATAACCACAAAACGCTGTTTTCGGAACAAAAACCAGAAGGCATTTTCAGGTGGCGTGAGGGGTGGTTTGGCAGTGGATACAAACGTCATGTAATTCTCTCCTTCGGTCAACTTGGAATTGCGCTATCGATAGCAGGCTGGGGAAAAAGAGTCAAGGACGAGGGAAAACATCGGCCATTATGTCCATTGACCTTTCGGGTTAACGCATTATATTGTTCTCCAACCGGGCTCTCCCAGAGCCCGTTTTTTTTAGTAATTGAGGCAGAAAATGAACAAACAGCACAAACAGGAAGTGGATCGGCGGCGCAATTTCGGCATTATCAGCCATCCGGACGCCGGCAAGACAACCCTTACGGAAAAACTGCTGCTTTTTGGCGGCGCCATTCAGCAGGCCGGCGCCATCAAAGCCCGAAAGGCCGCACGCCATGCCACCAGCGACTGGATGCGCATCGAACAGGAAAGGGGCATATCCGTTACCACCAGCGCCATGAAATTCAATTACCGGGATTTTGAGGTAAACCTGCTGGATACACCGGGGCACCAGGACTTTTCCGAGGATACCTATCGCGTACTGACCGCCGTGGACAGCGCCCTCATGGTCATCGACAGCGCTAAAGGCGTAGAACCCCAGACCGAAAAACTCATGGAAGTCTGCCGGATGCGGAATACACCCATTATCACCTTTATTAACAAACTGGACCGGGAAGGACTCCCACCGCTGGACCTCTTGAGCGACATTGAGGAAAAGCTTCAAATCGAGTGCGTCCCCCTGTCGTGGCCCATCGGAATGGGAAAACGTTTTAAGGGGGTATACAACCGGCACCACCGGGGCCTGCATCTTTTTACGCCGGGTCGATCTTCCGTCTCCGGGGAAGGCCATATGATAGAGGATCTGACCGATCCCCGTCTCGACGAACTGCTCGGCCACCAGGCCGATGATCTGCGTGAAGACGTGGAATTGCTGGATGGCGCCGCCAATCCATTTGACCTTAAGCACTATCTGAACGGAAATCAAACACCTGTTTTCTTTGGCAGCGCCGTTAACAACTTCGGTGTAAAGGAATTGCTGGACGCGTTTGTTGAAATGTCGCCGCCACCCATGCCCCGCATCACCTTGACACGGGAAGTATCGCCCTACGAACCCACTTTTTCAGGATTTGTCTTTAAAATCCAGGCCAATATGGACATGGCCCATCGGGACCGCATCGCATTTCTGCGGGTCTGTTCCGGAACATTCAGACGGGGAATGAAGGTGGTTCATCACCGCATCGGCAAGGAAATTGCCATTGCCAATGCCACCATATTCATGGCCCAGAGCCGGGAAAATATTCAGGAAGCGTACCCCGGAGACATCATCGGCATCCACAACCACGGCACCATCAAAATCGGGGACACCTTTACGGAAAAAGAACCCCTCAAGTTTACCGGAATCCCCAACTTCGCCCCCGAACACTTCAGGCGGATACGCCTTAAAAATCCCATGAAGACCAAACAATTGCAAAAGGGACTGCACCAACTGGCGGAAGAGGGGGCCACTCAGGTATTTCGCCCTTTAGGCACCAGCGACTACATTCTGGGGGCTGTAGGGGTCCTTCAGTTTGACGTTACGGCCAATCGCCTCAAACAGGAATATGGGGCCGATACGGTTTACGAACCCATGGACATGGCCGTGGCACGCTGGGTGAGCTGCGACAATCCAAAACGCTTTAAGGAATTTCAGCAGGAAAATAACGCCTACCTAGCCCTGGATGCGGAAAAAGAATTGACCTTCCTGGGCCCGAGCCAGTGGCGGCTGGAGCATGTGATGGAACAATGGCCGGAAGTGGAATTTAAGAAAACGCGAGAATATAATTAAAAAGCGGTCGCCTTTATGGTGCTGCAATCCGATCCGCCAGGGTGCCCACCGCAATGGCAAAATAGTTGGAGCGGTTCCATTTCAGGATCACGCGGTAATTGGGATATGCCAGGTATACGGGCCCACCGGTTTTGTTGGGTTGTACCAGGTATGCCGGCAGATCCGGCTTTCCCGCAACGCCCTTCCCGGTAACACCCAGTTGCTGCCATTCTTTGATGGTTTTCTTGATGCCTTCTCCCACCAAATCTTTACTGAACCCCGCGGGCAGGGAAACTTTGCCCCCCCACCCCTGGTTTTTCTTCCATCCCGATCTTGACAGGTAATTGGCGGCGGACGCCAGCGCGTCGGGCACATTATCCCATATGTCCCTTCGACCATCACCATCATAATCCACGGCATAGGTCACAAAGGATGACGGCATGAACTGAACCTGGCCCATGGCACCGGCCCATGACCCGTCCATATTTTCCACGGCAATATGACCCTCCTCAAGAATTTTGAGGGCCCTTAAGAGTTCTTTCCTGAAAAATGCGCTACGTCGACCATCATAGGCCAACGTCGCCAGGGCGGCGATTACCGGGTATCCGCCCGTAATCCGGCCATATCGGGTTTCGATTCCCCAAAGGGCAACAATGTATTGCGGCTCAACCCCGTATCGGTCCCCGATCTTTTTCAGAAGATCCCGGTGTTCCCGGTACAGACGCCGACCGTCCCAGACGGTCTTCCTGGAAACCACACGGTCCAGGTACTGTTTGAGGGTCAGTTTAAATTCCGGTTGCGAGCGGTCCAGTTCGATCACTCTGGGAATAGGCTTCAGACGCCGAAAAGCCCGGTCCAGAACTTCGGAGGAAACCCCCGCTGCCCGAGCTTCCTGGCGAACTCCCTTGAGCCATTCTTGAAAGGATGGGTCCTTCGCCCCCTGAGCATGAACCACATGCACGGACGAAACAAAGATCAGCATGATAATTGTAATTGCCCACGGATTTCCGGTCAAAACCTGCTTCCGCACCTTCCCCAACAACCCGACCCACGTCCCGAACAAGCCCATCCAGCCGCCCATTTTTCGCTCCTTATGGTTCACGCAGTAAAAAAGGATACCATATTTCCGGTAAAAAACAACTCCCTCCTTCAAATAAATTCTGCCATTTGAATCTTGATTGTTCTCCGGCTGCCCGGACATGGCGATCAAGAAAATACAATTACGTATAAGAAAAGACTATCATAAACGTTTTTGTATTTCCATATGGGATCTTAAATTCGTCAGGCTTCAGCGCCGACCAAAATAATATTCAAGTTTTTTGTTTACATTTCATATATTTACATTTTAATATCGGCGTAATTCCTTCAGAATGGCATAGGCTTTGCTTTGATATAGGCCCGAATCAAAACTGGAATAGTGGAAAATCCATTCTTGGAATAAGCCGCACTTGAGGAGGAGAGATATGAAACGAAAAATGACCAACTTATTATCAGCCCTGTTATTCCTGGCCCTCGCCTTTGTTCCCTGGAACGCCTTTGGCGAGCAAGGAAAACTCGCTCCCGGTGAAAGCACAATGGCTGCCGAATTGGACAAAGTGGCGGATGAAGAAAAACCTGAATTTTCAGCGGATGTGGCATTTTTGAGCCAGTACGTCTGGCGGGGTTACGGGCTGAGCAAAGACAGTCTCGTGATTCAGCCTTCGATAACCGCCGATTTTAAAGGCTTCGCCCTGAACCTGTGGGGGAACCTGGATACGGACTACGAACCTTACAATGGATCCAAATGGAACGAGACGGATTTAACCTTTTCCTACGGCCATAGTTTCGGTATCGTAGGGTTGGAAGCAGGGTTTATTTACTACGCCCTGGACGGACTGGACGACTCCAAAGAATTCTACCTCAGCGCCGGCGTGGATACCCTGCTATCACCCACCCTGACAGTCTATCGGGAGGTCAGCAAACTGCAGGGATGGTATATCAACCTGGGGCTTTCTCATTCATTTGAACTGCCCTAT
>CAYPQJ010000260.1:0-4923 GCA_964412835.1 uncultured Desulfobacteraceae bacterium
GGGAGCATTCGCATTTTCTGACTAACCTTGCTCTGGGTAAAATTTGGCATAAGTTTCTTTTCTATTGATCTCTCTATATCGCTCCATGATGGTGTCATACGTGCCGTTATATTTTGCGCATCTGAATTTCAAAATATTATTTGCATTCGTTTCATACCACCATGCGCCAGAGCGTTTCAGCCTTACATGGCCAATGAATTTGTTGGCACTTTCAATTGCCCCGCTTCCAATGTGATAACCGGCCCGCCTAGCGGCTCCATAATTCAGCCTTTCCTTGTGATTTGATAGATACCGCACTACTGAAGTGATTTTTTTCTTCGCTTCATTTGACCGGGGTTTCATCCTTTTGATACCGGCTATGACTTGAGTCGCCATATTGTGAAATAGACGAGCAAATGTTGCCTCAACCCACTCCTGAGCATTTCTCGTTCCTTTGCCATATTGTTCATTGGCCAAGTCATGGATATATTCAGAGCAATGGTAGAAATCCAATATTTCCTTGATGGTGGGAAATATCTCCCGAACCCGATTCCATATCCAGGAAGCTCCATCACCTATGGCGCAGAGTCGTATCTTTTCTTCAGGAACCAAACCCGCCTCTTTTATGGTCAGTAAAGCTTCAGCCAGCTTCTTGTCATCTTGAACCTGGTGCCAGCTGATGAGATGGATAATCCTGTCTTTATCAACTAAATACAATCGGAATCCTTTTGCCTCTTTCCAAGCACCTTTTCCTCTTTTGCCTTTCCAAGGCGAGGGTTCCGGCCTCGTGGGGGCATGAGCCCCATCTATGGCCAGCATCATTACAGGACGACGAAATTTGCCCTTTGAAAGCTTGGCTATCCTTACCTCTATTTCATCTTTGGAAGGACAAACATCTAAAATATCAAAATGGTTAGCAATTCGGTTGGCCGTTTCAAACATATGGCCTACACTCAAGGTATCATTTGTGCATCGATTAAACGTTTCAGCGGCCGTTTCAAACGGCAGCTCACTGGATAACCATGCTTCTAAATCTTGAATGTCATACTGCTTTGATGATGAACTTAGTCCCAATGCCTCATCCAATGGATAGTATCCAACGTTACAATCTCTGCAGTAGAAATAGGGACGATACAAATCAAAACATCCACCAAGAGATTCAATTGTCCGCTTTACCTTTTTGTTCCAGGCCTTTATCAGTTTGTTGCACTTTGGGCACTGGTAATACTCCTGATCCAATAAATCACTGTGATTTTTTTTGATAAGGCCGTGAACCAGCTGTCCAAGGATGTCAGATTTGTTTTGAAAAATCGCGCCGCTGATGTCCTCGATTTTTTTCATATCGTTTTGCAGGATGATTTCATCCAATTTTCTGTTAAGAAATTCAAGGATCTCATTGCGCCACGTATTATCCGGGTTCTCAGAGAAAAAAAGAGGTACCGTTTGCGCTCGCATGGCATGCTCCTTCTTGATTAGGGTTTTCTTCCCAAAAAGAGCATAGTTAACGTGAGTTGTTTTGTCCAGCTTTTTCTTTTATAGTAATTGCAAGGCTTTATGTCATCCCAACGAATGTGTTCATTTTTTCTCGGCTATTTTGTCAGAAAATGCGAATGCTCCCTGTGACAGCTCTGGATCAAAGCACAGGTGTGATTGCCACCCTTAAGGCGGGAAAAGAAAGAAAAACACCTTATGATTTCTGCATCCTGGATATTCAAATGCCCGAGATGAGCGGCTACGCGGTGGCCGAAGGGATTCGAAGCACAAAAGAATTCACGGACCTGCCGCTCATAGCCCTTTCCTCCATCATGCGACGGGATGCGGTACGGTGCGAAGCCTCCGGCTTTGACGGTTTTCTCAGTAAACCCCTTCAGCGCAAGAAATTGTTCCAGATGCTGCAGCGCATTTTTGGCGAAAAGCGGAAACATCCAAAAGATGAAAAGACCTGTTCCCGATCCCACACCATCATGACCCAGTACTCCGTTCGCGAAGATGCAAAGCGCGCTGCAAGGATTCTTCTGGCCGAGGACAACCCAGTGAACCAGAAGCTGGCAAAAATAATGCTGACAAAGGCCGGTTACCAGGTCACCATCGTTGAAAACGGAAAAGAAGCGGTGAAAAAGGTGGTGGAACAACCCAACGCTTTTGATTTGGTTCTCATGGATGTGATGATGCCTGAAATGGACGGGTTGGACGCCACGCGGGCCATCCGTGGGGCCGGATTTCATGGTCTTCCCATTATCGCCATGACCGCCGGGGCCATGGAAGGGGATCGCAATCGGTGTATCGAGGCGGGTATGAATGATTACATGGCCAAACCGGTGAAACGGGAACTGGTTTACGAGATGCTGGAGAAGTGGGTGTTTGATGAAACCGGGAAGGGGTGACGGAAGAAACGGATTGGAAAGTGAGGTGTGAAGGATGAATCAGGAAAGGTTTGTTTCGGATGAAGATTACCAGCGTTATCTCTCGGCGCTGCTCAGTGGAGACCGGGGGGAATGTGCGCAGGTTCTGGATGGGGAAAACCGGGAAAACAGCCCCATTATTCCCCTTTATGAAGGGCTGTTTCAGCGCTCTCTTTACCGGGTGGGAGAACTTTGGGAAATGAACCGGATTTCCGTGGCCACCGAGCATATGGCGACCTCCATCACCGAGGGGTTCATGAATCAGTTTTACAGTCGGGTGATTTCACCCCATCGCAGGGGGAAAAAGGTGATTGTGGCGTCAGCGGAAAATGAAATGCATCAGGTGGGCGCCAAGATGGCGGCTGATGTGTTCGAGATGCATGGCTGGGACAGTCTTTATCTGGGCGCCAACACGCCGACCTTTGAGCTGGTACGGTTTATTGATGAAACGGAACCGGACCTGGTGGGTATCTCCCTGAGCGTGTATTTTCACATGGGGGATTTGGAAGGGATGCTGAATGTGCTGCAGAAACGTTTTCCAGACCTTCCGTTGCTGATCGGGGGGCAGGCCTTTCGCCATGGGGGCGAAAATGTGGTAGACCCTTATCTGGGTGTGAACTATATTTCATCGTTGAGCGCGTTGAAGCGTTTCATTGAGGAAATTGATGGGGTAGACTCGGATCTGTGATGAACTTTTTTTGAGGAGGTAACAGGTATGACAAAGGAACAACTGTTGGAAACGGCCAGAGAAATTCCAAAGGTTTCTTCGGAAGCCCTGGATGAATATGCGGCCAGGCGGGAACAGATGGTGGGCATGATGAACGAAACCATGCTGGCGCGTCCGGATGTGAGTGATTTGGTGGGTGAAAACAACCTGGATATTATGAAGGACAACCATGCCAACCACGCACGATTCGTGGAGTCCATTTTGAGAAAACCGGATGCGGATACCCTGGTGGAGACGTGCCTGTGGGTATTTCGGGCCTATCGATCCCGGGGGTTTCACAGCAACTACTGGTCCGCCCAGCTTAATAATTGGGTGGCTATTGTAAAGGAGACCCTCAATCCTTCCGCTGCGGAGGAGGTCTACCCCCTTTACCACTGGTTTGTTGTTCATATACCCGATTTTACGGCACTTTCGGACGCGCAGATGGATGAGATGGATGTGTCCCACGAGTTCTAAACCGAAGAGGGTATGTCATGCCTTATTCCCTGACGGAATTGCCCCAACCCTGGTCTGAACTGGTTATTGAACTGCTTCAGAAAACAACGTCCCTGGCGCTTGGGCTTTTTGACCTGAAAGGGGAGCTTCTTTACGCCAACGATGGGATGACCACACTTCTGTCATTTGAAGGGGGTAAAGGGGTTCCCTCCCAATTCCTGGTGAACCCGTCTTTTGAAAAACTGGTCTCGGAACCTCCGGGGGATGCGCCCGTTTTTGAAGGGTTTCTCACCACGGGGGACGGCCTGGAACAATCTCGAAGCACACGGGCAAGGGTGTACCGCCGTGAAGATCAGCTTCTGGTTGCCACGGAATATGACGTGGCCGAGCTGGATACGATCAACACCCGGATGACATCTATGAACCGGGAAATCAACACGCTTCAGCGGCAGTTAATCAAGGAAAAAACCCTGCTGGAACAGACCCTTCGTGAGTTGCGGGAAACCCAAGCCATGTTGATCCATGCGGAGAAAATGACGGCCCTGGGTCAACTGGTGGCGGGGGTGGCCCATGAGGTGAACAACCCCATGGGGTTTGTGATCAGTAACCTGTACAGCCTGAAGGAATCGTTTTCCGATCTCTCCACGGCCTATGGTGTCTTGGAATCTCTTTACCTGAAAGGGACGTCGGATGGAAGTGCACAGGCGCTTGAGGCTTTGAGGGAGGAACATGATCTGGAATTCATCTTCGAGGATTTTCCCGACTTGATCAAAAGCTCGCTGGATGGGGCTGTGCGGGTCAAAGAGATTGTGAAGAATCTGCGGACCTTTTCGCGTCTGGATGAGGCCAAACGAAAGACGGTGGACATTGGTGAAAACCTCTCTTCCACCCTTTCCCTGGCAGATTCGGAACTTCGGAAACGCGATATCCGGGTTCAATTGGAACTGGATGTTCCGGATCCCCTAGACTGTTATCCAGCCGATTTGAACCAGGTGTTCATGAACTTGATTATCAATGCGGCCCAGGCCATGACGTCCGGCGGGGATTTGATTATTCGCGCACGGCAGGATGCAAAATGGGTTCTCCTGGAATTTGAGGATACGGGTCCGGGCATTCCCGAAGATATTCGTAATAAAATTTTCGACCCCTTCTTTACCACCAAACCTGTTGGCAGCGGCACGGGCCTGGGGTTGAGTCTGGCCTATCAAATTATTACGGAAAAGCACAAGGGTTCCATTTCGGTGGATTCTGCTGAAAACCGGGGAAGCTGTTTTCGCATAAAACTTCCAAGAAATCCCGAGTGATGCAAAGTCTGAGAGTCCCACCATCTTTTCTATTTTCTTTCTCTTTTGAATTCGATATGCTTAACCTGAAGCGTTA
>CAYPQJ010000261.1:0-1139 GCA_964412835.1 uncultured Desulfobacteraceae bacterium
ATCCGGTAGTATAAATCCTTCCTGAATGCCCCGTCTCTAACCAGCTCTTCCAGATTGCTATGGGTAGCGGCAATGATTCTGGCGTTGGTACTTATCGGTTCGTTGGAGCCCAGGGGTTCATAAGTTTTATTTTCAAGAACCCGCAGAAGACGGACCTGCATGGATGACGATATATCTCCGATCTCGTCCAGCAGAAGGGTACCGTCCCGGGCTTGTTCAAACCTTCCGGGCTTGTCCGTTTTAGCATCGGTGAAAGCGCCCGCCTTGTAACCAAAAAGCTCGGATTCCACCAGGGTATCCGGCAATGCCCCGCAGTTGACGGCCACGAAAGGACCTTTTTTAGTTAGGCTATCGCTGTGAATCGCTCGGGCGACGAGTTCCTTCCCCGTACCGCTGGCACCTTCTATCAATACCGTGCTGTGACTTTGAGATATCTGAGGCAGGATTGAAAAAATCTTGTGCATGCGAGCGCTCTTACTCACGATGTCCTCATAGGAGTGTTGCTTGAACAGCGCTCTTCTCAGTTCGCTGATATCACTTAAATCTCTGAAGGTCACCACACCTCCGATGGTTTTTTTATTGCGGTCCCTCAAAAGGGTTGTTGTGGAACTGACGGGGATACGTTTTTTGTCGGCACGAATAATATAGATGGGTCTGTTCAGTATTGGGGAACCGGTGTCCATGGTTTCGCGGAGAACACAATTACTTTCGCAAACACTGCTGCGGAAGACTTCAAAGCACGGCCTGCCGATCGCCTCATTTATGGGAATTCCGGTAATTTTTTCGGCTGCGCGATTAAAGTAGGTAATACGCCAGCTCAAATCCAACGCGTACACACCATCCGTGATGTTGTCCAGTATGATCCGATACTGATCTTCGAGGCATTTACCAGACGAGACCTCCTCCTTAAAATCCTGTTTTTGAATCTTCGGCATGGAAAGAGTTCTTTCAACACATCGGTGAGGATGTGGATTCTTTGGGTTGATTTTGTTCCCTCTGCAAGGAAGCTAATGCCACAAAATGTTCCCTGAGTGTCTATCATTTAGAATCCAAAATCAAGCATTTATTTAAATTTCTTTTAATTCCAAATAGATAGGATACATAGTTTTATATAACATTATTTCGGTATGTTTTTTGCT
>CAYPQJ010000261.1:1239-4908 GCA_964412835.1 uncultured Desulfobacteraceae bacterium
GGAGGGAAAACAATGGAAAGAAGAACATTTTTAAAATCCTTGGCGGCCACGGGCGTTGCGGCTTCTTTGACCGGCCCCGGGGCACTGACCCGTGAGGCCCATGCACGGAAAAAGGTTGACTTCGGCCAGGTAAAAGACGTGCGCATTGATGTGCTCAGTGAAACCAGTTGGTTCGACAATGACAAATTTAAAAAGGATATCGTGGATTATGGCGGCGCCATGACCAATCAGTACACCATTCCGTGGGACTGGGACAATGCCGGTGGCTATATGGCTCTGATAACGGTGACCCAACTGGATGGTAAAAAAAGAAAAATTCTCCTGGACTCCGGATGGAACAACGACTGGGTGGACTATATCTACGAGATGAACCACATTCCAGAGATGTTGAAGAGCGGTGAAATCGAGTTCATGGTCCTTTCCCACTGGCATCTGGACCATTACTGGGGAATTGAGTCAACCCTGAAACACAACCCCAATATCACCATTTATGCGCCGGAAACCTATTATCCGGAAGATATGAAACTGCTCAAGGGAGCGCATCTGAAGGCCAAAAACAAGGAGGGCAAAGAGATCCAAATCTGCAAAAATGATGTCCCCCATACCGGAAAACTGGTTTTGTGCAGTCCGAAAGGCAAGAAAGATGGCATCTACAACCCCATGCCGGGCGTGGCCATAAAAGAATTCGATGTTCCCATTCTGCTGCGGGTACGGGGAGAGAATATCCTTTATTTCAATGTTAAGGACAAGGGGATCGTCACAGTAACCGGCTGTTGCCATCCGGGAATCCTTTCTCTGTTCTCTTACGCACGGAAAAATTTCGCCGGATACAAACCCTACGGGTGCTACGGCGGTTTACACATTACGCTCTTTGAGACATGGGACCCCAAATTTGATGATATCATCAAAGGCGTGAAGGCATTCAAAATCCAAAGGCTCGCCTGCAACCACTGCACAGGATGGATCTGGGCTGAAAAGGCCGCCGCCGCCGGTGTTCCCGTCGTCAAAGGAACTAATAAATATAAGACATACGCAAAACAGTCCTCAGTGGCCACTGGGAGTAACGCCTTTCTGACCAACGGCGACCACATTGTTTTTTAACCGTCATTTTTACCGGTTCCTGAATAGGCAGTGCTAATGGGGAGAGGAGCGGATCTCAAAATCGCTCCCCCCCTCCATTCCACTGATGGAGGGTCGAACAGATGAATACTGATGCGGAAACAGGACAGAAATTCAATTATCTTTTTGGGTTGATCAATCTGGTGGCGGTTTTTTGTATCGTATGGCTACTGTGGTATATTTTTATGAACCCGGACGCCGTCATGAAACTGTATACCCCCATGTATGGTTTTTCGCTGGTCGTTGCGTTCCTTGCGGCCATCGTGTTTTTGAATAACGTTACCGACAGCTATCCGTTTCCGGAAACCGCAACCAAAACATTCGGGCCGGTCCTGCGGGGAATACTGATGACCGCTGTGGCCTTTTTACTGATGCTTTTCCTGGTTTACGTTGTTTTCTGGGGATTTATCGGCAAATTCGGCATCGCTTATTTTAGCCCGCAAGCGATCATTGCTTCGGGGGGTCAGGGTGCTGAAATATGGAATGCTCGGGAAAACGCCTCCACCGCCATCCTTTATTATTGCGCCGCATTTTTGTTTGTAGCGCTTTTCTGGAGCACCGGTTTCGGTAGATGGCCCTGGCACACGGTCAGTCGGGCTGTTACGGCATGGTCCAAATTCTTTACCGTCTCCTTTTTCACCGGCATCGTCTATACCCTCCTGTTTCATCCCCATGTCTGCTATCTTTTCTACCCGGCCCAGGACAAGGCCGGCGTAGCATCCTGGTGGGCGGACCTTGCCGGTACCGGCAGCGCCTTTTTCGGGCTTGGTCTTGTCCTTTGCGTCCTGTTCTGGATCATCGTCTCGGATCTATTGTGGGAAGGGTATCCATGGAAATTTCTGGAAAAGGACGGGGAATCCACCTGGGCAAAAGGTCTGGTGGCCTTTATCGTAACCGCTGTGCTGGGTATCATCATTCTCTATGTCCTGATGAATATTATGAACTATTTCTGGGATGAACCGTTTATGGGAGGGCAGTACACCGACGGCCCGGATTTCCGTTTCATCCATGCCGGGGAAATATGTGGATTCTTTATCCTGGCGTCGTTTATTCTGAAAAAATATTTCAACAATTTCCCCAATATGAAAAGCCTCGGGCTGAGTGCCGTTATACGGACCCTTATCGCCGTGGGCGGCGGCATGTTGTTTTACTGGTTTTACTATTCTCCGTTGTCGACTTTTTTCCTGGCCAAGGTACCCGGCATCGCCCAGCCCGATGACAAACCGCTTGTGTGGACACTTCTTTTTTTGAGCATTGTCATGGTTCAGGCGGATTTTTTCGAGGGGTGGCCTCTCAAAAAAACAGGGCGGAAGGAAAATGGTGGATAAAAGTAAAAGAGCATTCTGTAGAAAGTACTTTATCGAGCAGGTCGGGAAGGTCGTTGAAGGCTTTGGGGAGGGCGTTAAAGAAGCGCAGGAGAACCGGGCATTCGATGAGTTTTTTGACTCTTATGACTCAAGCTACGCCCTGACCCTTGCCTATCCGGATGATATTTTAATGGCGACCGCCCAGCAACACGGCATCGACACCGAAGGGCGGGAGAAAAATGAAATTGTAAAGGAGCTGTTTGAAAAGCATGGTGGATACAATCACTGAGTGCGAGAGTTTCTTTCAAAATAAAATCAACGGCATGTTGGTGACCACATCATGGGTCGACAACCTGAAGGATCTGTTGAAAATGGAGGCGGTCAGTCAGATCTGGGGAGACTTTCCGGCCTGGTATATGTGGCTTTCGGATGCATCAGGCGCCTACCAGCTCCAGCTGGTAGACGCCGCGGTTGATGAGAATAATCCGGCAAACAAGCAGGCGTTCTTTTCCATAAAGTGCTATCCATTCCCTAACGCAACCGTTTTTGACACCTTCTCCCATGAAGAACAAACCTTAAGCCGGAGCCGTTTTTTCGATGATACCCATACGCCCCGGTTTGAAGAGAAGGAAAAAATCCCCGATTCCCTGTTCAACGTGGCCGCCATGGAATACACGGTGAATCAGGATGATACCCTGGCGTGTTTTACGCTGGAAAGCCTGGATACCATGCGCTCGGTCTATCCCGAGGAAACGGTACTGGACTTTGATCTCATCCATAAAAGTCGGCGCTACAAGAAAGGTGAAGCCGGTCGATCGGTGCCCGGCTGGAAACTGGGGTACCCTGTTTTTGACCGGCTTTTATCCATGTATGCCTTTTACAGCAAAGCCACACCGGTTCGGCTGCGCATAACACGTTCTCCGGGATTCGAATACGTCCATACCGGTGACCAACTATTTGAGTGCGTGGATACGTCGGATACGCATCAATTGGCTGCATCCGTTTTTTTTGCACACCAAGACCACTTCGGTCATACCATAGATATAAATGAATTGGACATGGTGGAGCAGTCGTCAGAGGAGGGTCAAGTTGAGATCCTTTTAGATCGGGCGTTCCCCTGCGGTCATTTTCATGCATCCGATAAGATGGCAATCGCCAAAATAGATGAAGACGCACCTATCAACGAACTCTGGTGGTCCCTGGCCCATACGGAATACAAATCCGAACTGGCTTCAAGCTGCGG
>CAYPQJ010000262.1:0-1829 GCA_964412835.1 uncultured Desulfobacteraceae bacterium
ACTCCTGCTCAAGCTGGCCCAGGCCGCACTTGAAAACGGTATTTCCGGTTTGTTTGCCATTACTTCCCCGAGCAATCTCGGAATGATTCGATTGTTCAAAACCCTGTCTTACAAAATCAAGAGCGTGTTTGAAGACGATATGGTCGTATTGAGCTGCCGTTTTAATGACCCGCATTAGAAGTTTCATCCTTTCACTCCCTCTGCCGCTTCAAAGATGACACACCATTTCCAAAAGCGCCAAAGCGCGCGTCATTGCGTCAAACATAGAGCATCCATGTGATTTTTTTCACAAAATTTATGAGAAAATTGTCCAAAATTTTGATTGACAAATTGAATACATTCAATTTAAAACGTAAACGGCCTAGAGAAGTATCTGAGAAGTGTTGTGGGAAAAAACGGCCGTTTCTACTGGTTTTTACTCTTTGAAAAACGACTGTTTTTTTTGCAACTAAACCTGTTTAAATTTGAACAAGGAGGGTGCAAGCATGGCGGAAAAAGAAAGTGTGGAAACTTCTGAAGCGCAGATTGCTGTTCACTGGCAAGAAGAGGATTATTATTATCCTTCGGCGAAATTCATTGCCCAAGCCAATATGACGGACGAGACGATCTACGAACGGTTCAGTCTGGAGAATTTCCCCAATTGCTACAAAGAATATGCGGACCTTCTGGAATGGTACGAATACTGGGATACCATCCTGGATACCAGTGACGCTCCTTGTTGGAAATGGTTTGTAGGCGGTAAGATTAATGCGAGTTACAACTGCATTGACCGACATCTCAAAGACCATAAAAACAAAACGGCCATCCACTACGTTCCGGAACTGGAGAATGAAAAAACCGAACACATTACCTACCAGGAACTCTATGTTCGCGTTAATGAGTTCGCCGCTATTCTCAGAGACTTTGCAGGCCTGAAAAAAGGAGACCGTGTAACCCTACACATGCCCATGTGTGCCGAGCTTCCCATCACCATGTTGGCATGCGCCAGGCTGGGCGTTATTCATTCGGAAGTGTTTGGTGGCTTCAGCGGCCGCGCCTGCGCCGACAGGATTGTGGATTCCCAGAGCAGGGTTCTGATCACCGTTGATGCCTATTACCGCAGCGGCAAGCTTCTGGATCATAAACAGAATGCCGACATCGCCTTGAAACTGGCCAAAGAGGACGGCCAGGTGGTGGATAAGGTCCTGGTGTGGCAACGCTACCCCGGGAAATATTCAAGCCCGACACCCATGGTTGAAAACCGTGACTATTTTGTCAATGACCTGCTGAAGGATTATTATGGCGCCAGGGTCGCTCCCGTACCCATCCCGGCGGAAGATCCGTTGTTTTTGATGTATACCAGTGGCACCACGGGGAAGCCGAAGGGGTGTCAGCACAGTACGGGTGGGTATCTCGCGTACGCCACCGGAACCTCCAAATACATCCTGGATATCCACCCTGAGGACGTTTACTGGTGCATGGCCGATATCGGCTGGATTACCGGTCACTCCTATATCGTCTATGGGCCCCTTTCCCTCGGTGCTTCAACCGTTATCTACGAGGGTGTTCCCACCTACCCCGATGCCGGCAGATCATGGCGGATTGCGCAGGATCTGGATATCAACATCTTCCACACGGCGCCCACCGCCATTCGGGCGCTTCGAAAACTCGGACCCGATGAACCGGCCAAATATAATTATCACTTTAAACACATGACCACCGTGGGAGAACCCATCGAACCGGAAGTGTGGAAATGGTACCACAAAGAGGTTGGCAAAGGAGAGGCGATCATCGTGGATACCTGGTGGCAAACGGAAACCGGCGGGTTTCTCTGCAGCACCATGCCGGCC
>CAYPQJ010000262.1:1929-4879 GCA_964412835.1 uncultured Desulfobacteraceae bacterium
GACTGGCCTTATCTGACCGGAGACGCAGCCGTACAGGCCGAGGATGGGTATTACCGGATCTTAGGAAGAATCGATGACGTGATCAATGTGTCCGGTCACAGGCTCGGCACAAAAGAGATTGAATCCGCCGCAATGGTTTGCTCTGAAGTGGCGGAAGCCGCCGTGGTTCCCGTGAACCATGAAATCAAGGGGAAGGAACCGGATCTGTATATCGCCTTAAAACCCGGCATTGAAGCATCCGATGAATTGGCCAAGAAAATTTCCGATACCATTTGTGAGCAAATCGGAAAGATCGCAAAGCCGAAGGGTGTATGGCTGGTGGCGGATATGCCCAAGACCCGTTCCGGAAAGATCATGCGGCGGGTTCTGGCGTCCATCTCAAACGACAGGGATGTGGGCGATGTCACCACCCTTGCAAATCCGGAGATTGTCACCGAAATCCAGGAGATGATGAAAAAAAAGTAATCTTTTCGTGAAACCCGTGGTTTCAGCCTGCCGTCCCGTCCGGGACCGGCAGGCTGAGCCATCACAATCGGGAGTACGTTAAAAACCGGACAAGGGTTACAAAGGAAGGGGCCTATGACCGACGGATATCTTGCGTATTATAATCAGTCAATTGAAGATCCCAATGGTTTCTGGAGCGTACCGGCGGAGGATTGCCATTGGTATAAAAAATGGGACAGGGTATTAGACGATTCAAACAAGCCGTTTTACAGGTGGTTTACAGGCGGCATGGTCAATACCTGTTACAATGCCTTGGACCTCCATGTGGAAAACGGTATCGGCGATCAGGTAGCTCTCATTTATGACAGCCCGGTTACCGACACCATAAAAAAATTCACCTACCTTGAGCTTCGGGACGAAGTCGCCCGCTTTGCCGGGGTTCTGGCATCAAAAGGGGTTCAAAAAGGAGATCGCGTCCTGTTGTATATGCCCATGGTTGCGGAGGCGGCCATTGCCATGCTGGCCTGTGCCCGACTTGGCGCGGTCCATTCCGTTGTGTTCGGCGGGTTTGCCTCAAAGGAACTTGCCATTAGAATAGATGACGCGAAACCGAAAGTGATTGTTTCCGCGTCATGCGGAATTGAAGTGGCAAGGGTTATCCCGTACAAACCACTCCTCGAAGAAGCCATAGAAATTGCGGAAGCAAAACCGGATGCCTGTATCATCCTTCAGAGGCCGCAGGAAACAGCGCCCATGACACCGGGATTTGACTACGACTGGCATGAGGAGATGAAAAATGCCGTTCCGGCGGACTGTGTTCCGGTTGCCGCCACGGATCCCCTGTACATCCTGTACACATCGGGAACAACGGGTATTCCAAAGGGCGTCGTTCGGGACAATGGCGGTCACATGGTTGCTCTCAAATGGACCATGAGCGCCGTTTACAATCTGCAGCAGGGCGACGTGTGGTGGACCGCGTCGGATGTGGGCTGGGTCGTGGGGCACTCCTATATCGTTTACGGTCCACTGCTCAAAGGGTGCACCACCATTCTTTTTGAAGGAAAACCGGTGGGTACTCCCGATGCGGGGGTGTTCTGGCGTGTGATACACGAACACAAGGTAAAGGCCATGTTCACGGCTCCCACCGCATTTCGTGCCATCAAGCGCGAAGACCCCGAAGGGAAGCTTATTGAAAATTATGATTTGAGCAACTTCAAGGCCCTGTTCCTGGCAGGGGAAAGGCTTGACCCCGATACGCTGGTGTGGGCTGAAAAAAAGCTGAAGGTGCCGGTCATTGATCACTGGTGGCAAACGGAAACCGGGTGGGCCATCGCGGCCAACTGCCTGGGCATTGAGCAGTTTCCCGTAAAGCAGGGATCCCCCACAAAAGCGGCTCCCGGCTGGAACGTTCAAGCGGTTGATCCCGACTGTAAACAGGTGAAGCCTGGGGAAATCGGCGCCCTGGTGGTAAAACTGCCGCTTCCTCCGGGGACGCTCCCCACCCTCTGGAACAATGATGAAGGCTTCATTAAGTCCTATCTTGAAGAATTTCCAGGGTTTTATAAAACAGCCGATGCCGGATATATCGACGACGATGGCTACGTGTTTGTCATGAGCCGGACCGATGACATCATCAACGTGGCCGGCCATCGTTTGTCCACCGGCGGTATGGAGGAGGTCCTGGCGGATCACCCGGATGTGGCTGAATGTGCGGTGCTGGGCGTTGAAGACAAACTCAAAGGGCAGATCCCCATCGGGTTTTTGGTTCTGAATGCCGGTGTAACACGCGATGTTCAGGAAATCGAAAAGGAAGTGGTTCAGATGGTCCGGAAACGCATCGGTCCCGTGGCTTCCTTTAAAATCGCCACCGTTGTGAAACGTCTGCCCAAAACCAGATCCGGGAAAATATTACGGGGAACCATGCGCAAGATCGCAGACAATGAAGATTTCAAGATACCGGCAACCATTGATGACCCGACCATTTTGAAGGAAATCGAAAATGCGCTTGTTCATAAAGGGTTCGCAGGAGCAAAAAAGGATTCGTAAAAATAGTTTCAGGCTGAGGGCTTTTCTTAAATATGCATGATATGGAGATGTATACACACCTTTTTCTTTCAATTCAACCGACGTTGGGTCACCAGGCGCCGGATTTCAGATGTTCGGTCCTGCGAAGAGCGGAGCGAACTTTCTGGCTCCGAGCACCTGAAACCTGACGTCTTTGATGATTTCATCGAAATCTGCCTCCCGGTTCCGCTGCAACCTGTTGAAGATCTGGGATGTGCGTGACGTAGTCGGAACCTTAATTTTAAGTTAACCCATAACCATGGAAAGGGGGGATGTAAAGGAACATAGAGCGACAGGGTGTCCAAAGAAATCCAATTAAAAAAAACTTTTAATTAGGAGGATAGATTATGACTAACGGCGAAGCTTACT
Organism: uncultured Desulfobacteraceae bacterium; assembly: GCA_964412835.1. Lineage (GTDB taxonomy): Bacteria > Desulfobacterota > DSM-4660 > Desulfatiglandales > Desulfatiglandaceae > NaphS2. The sequence goes on from CAYPQJ010000262.1 coordinate 4,807, forward strand.
GGAATAAAAATCTAAAGCTTATGATAGGCTGTTTAATCGTTTGGTTCATTGTTTCATTCGGGTTTGGCATCTT